>NZ_QTXH01000003.1:0-373349 GCF_003461545.1 Coprococcus sp. AF16-22 | reverse complement strand
GAATTTCAGGGTTGTCATGTTGTTAATTTTTCAAGGTTCTTATATAGCTCTGATACTAAGTATGTCTAACGGAGAAGGAGGGATTTGAACCCTCGCGCCGCTATTAACGGCCTACTCCCTTTCCAGGGGAGCCCCTTCAACCGCTTGGGTACTTCTCCAGTATCAAGCGCTTGAACTTTCATTATGTATGAAAGTCAGCGGAGAGAGAGGGATTCGAACCCTCGCGCCCTTTCGGACAAACGGTTTTCAAGACCGCCTCGTTATGACCGCTTCGATATCTCTCCAAGTTGTTTTTGTTCGTCGCCATCAACCGGCGACTTGTACATATTATCACTTTACCATCTTTGTGTCAACATCTTTTTTCAAAAAATTTGAAGCAATTTTTAAATCCTCAGGAGTGGTGATTTTCAGGTTCTCATACGCCCCCATTATCACCTTCGTTCTGACGCTGCTATAACGCTCCACTATCATTGTGTCATCCGTTATAACCTGACATTTGTCATGCGCCAGTCCATCATAACAGGTAAGCAGAAGTTCCCTGTTAAAACTCTGTGGAGTCTGAACCTGCCACAGCCTGGATCTATCAGGAGTATCCACTCCCATCTGATCCTCATCTACTATCTTGATGGTATCCTTCACAGGTACACCCACTGTACACGCAGAATATATCTTTACTGCATCTATGGAATCTGTGATGATTTTCTGGGTTATGCATGGTCTCGCACCATCATGGATGAGTACATACTTCGCACCATCCGCCGCAATAAGTCCATTATGTACGGAGTCATAGCGCTCTGCCCCACCGGTCACGATCTTCCTGACTTTGGTGATGTTGTACCTGTCTACTATGTCATTTCTGCAATATTCTACATAATCCTCACCTGTGACAAGGATTATGTCATCAACCGGGCTGTTCTGAAAGGCCTTGAGCGAATAATACAGCACAGGATAATCCCCCAGCGTCATAAACTGCTTAGGTATATCGCTGTGCATCCTGCTGCCCTTTCCGGCTGCAAGGACTATTGCCGTGACCTTTACTTCATCCACTGTATCAAAGATTTCTATATTTGATTCCTTGTAATCAGCATTATCCGCATCGCCCATGTTCATCTTCTCCCTAGTAGTAGTCTGACACCATCACACACTTGACCAGGCTGGTTATCTCTCACCCAGCTTGAGGTTTGGTATGGCATTCAGATCCCATCCATGTCTTGTTCCATTTATGTATTCGTAGTATCCCGCCGCACCTATCATGGCCGCATTGTCCGTGCACAGTATCGGCGATGGATGATACAATGTAAGCCCAGCCTTCTCACAGGCCGCCTTCATGCTGGCTCTGAGAGCAGAATTGGACGCAACTCCGCCAGCTATGGCTATCTTATCCATATGGTATTCCTTTGCCGCAGCAACCGCATGCTCTGTGAGCACTTCCGTTACTGCTTTCTGGAACGATGCTGCCACATCGGCCTCATTGATCT
Source organism: Coprococcus sp. AF16-22 (assembly GCF_003461545.1). Lineage (NCBI taxonomy): Bacteria > Bacillati > Bacillota > Clostridia > Lachnospirales > Lachnospiraceae > Coprococcus > Coprococcus sp. AF16-22. The sequence goes on along the minus strand of NZ_QTXH01000003.1, from coordinate 371,871 downwards.
GCTCGTCTCTCATATGAGCCTGATTGATATAGTTGAGCACTGCGGACTTCAGGCCACTGAAGCTGAAGTCATAGGCTGATTCTGCCACCTTTGCCCTTGGAAATTCTATAGCGTCAGGGTTGCCCTCCTTCGCCTTACGATCTATCTTCGGTCCTCCCGGGTAACCCAGTCCTATAGCCCTTGCTACCTTGTCAAATGCCTCTCCTGCCGCATCATCCCTGGTTATTCCCAGTATCTCAAACTTGCCGTAATCGACTACCTTTACAAGATGTGTGTGACCTCCTGACACAACAAGGCACATGAACGGAGGCTCAAGCTCCTTGTTCTCTATATAATTCGCTGCGATATGACCTTCTATATGATGCACACCAACAAGTGGTATATCTTTTGCAAATGCTATGGCCTTGGCTGCTCCCACACCAACGAGAAGAGCACCAACAAGCCCCGGTCCATATGTGACTGCAACCGCATCTATGTCATCCAGTGTGCACTCTGCCTCTTTGAGCGCCTGTCTTATGACCTGTGTAATCTTCTCTATGTGCTTTCGTGAAGCTATCTCCGGCACAACGCCTCCATAAAGTGTATGGATATCTATCTGTGAATATATTATATTTGACAGTACGTTTCTTCCATTCACAACAACCGCTGCGGATGTCTCATCACATGAGGATTCTATAGCCAGTATCTTTACATCTTTCTCCATAATTCATCTCACCTTTGTCGATCTATTCTACTCCTCCGAAAACTTGAGCGTTGTTGTCGTCCTGTCCTTTGCTGCAATAGTTCTCGGGAATATCTCTCTTATCTCATCCATAAACACCGCCGGTTTTGCCATCGACGGACTGTAATGTGTAAGCCACATCTCCCCCACATCTGCCTTTGCCGCTATGGCCGCAGCCTCCTGCATCATCATATGCTTATGCTCTATGGCTTTTATCTCTTTCTCCTTTTCGCCGTACATGCCCTCGCATATGAACAAATCTGATCCGGCTGCATACTTCTCTATAAGGGGGGTCGGTCTGGTATCTGTGCAGTATGTGAGCTTCAGGCCCTTGCGGTCAGGCCCAAGCACCATATCAGGAGTATATATGTGTCCATCCTCCTCGTATGTGTTGCCCTTCTGCAGGCCATTCCAGTATTTCATTGGAATCTCATTCTCTCTAGCTCTGTCCACGCTGAATTTTCCTGTTCTTGGAAGCGAAAGGGAATATCCATAACATGTCACATTGTGATTCACCCTGAATGCATCCACCCTGAGATCCTCCCACATAAAGCTCTCCTCAGCCTCCGAGAGCTCCTGGAACCTGATCTCAAACGGAAGCTCAGGCGCTATAACCCTGAGGGAATTGACTACCTTCTCAAGTCTCTTTGGGCCAACCATAAGAAGTGGCTCCGTTCTCTCGGCATTGCCTATCGTGAGCAGCAGCCCCGGCAATCCGCTTATATGATCTGCATGAAAATGTGTGAAGCAGATCACATCTATCTGCTTAAAGCCTATCATGCCCTGCTGACGCATTGAGGTCTGGGTTCCCTCTCCGCAGTCTATCAGCATCTCGTGTCCGTTATATCTGACCACGAGAGATGTAAGTGCCCTGTATGGCAGCGGCATCATCCCTCCGGTCCCCAAAAGACATACGTCTATCATCTTCTATCTCCATTTCTAAGGCAGAGTCTATATGCATACTCTATGCATACTCTGTCACATCATCTATCCTTGGAGGTATGACACATTCATTTACAAGTCTGTCGTAACAGTCCTCACACATCCTGAGTGTGTATTTTCTGCCATCCTTGTGTGAGAAATACCCCCATTCCTTCTGAATAAGGACGTAATCCTCCTTGTTATGCATATCTCCAAATACAATTATCCTTCCACACCTATTACATCTGATCTCACTCATATTTATCTCCTGTCCGACTGCATGCAGCCCTGTTATGAGTCTGATTATAAGCCAGATCCTTCACAGAATATACCGACAATGTTTTCCAGCCGTGCAAATGTGTTCTCCACGCACTGTATATTCTGCATATATCTATTACTACAACTGTTTTTTCATAACCAGACCATCCTCCACCGGTGAGTCGTAGTATTTTTTTCTTGTAGAAATTTTTATAAATCCAAACTGCTCATACATAGCTATCGCAGCAGCGTTGGATTCCCTGACTTCCAGAAATATGCTCTGCACATTCCTGTCCTTGCAGTCATCGATCATGGCTTCCATCAGCTTACAGCCGATGCCACGACGTCTTGATCCGGCATCCACTGCTACCCTGAGCAGATCTGCACTGTCACACACCGCCGAATATATGATATAGCCGGCGATTTCTCCTTCAGAAGTTTCAAGGATCTTGACATGATCGTACGTCCCCTGTATAGATGAGGACACCATCTCCTCATTCCACGGATGCGAAAACACCGCCATCTCAAGTGCAGCTATCCCGGCCAGGTCTTTCATATCTGCCAGTCTCGGGCGTACATGGGAAAAACAGCTATTCATGTCCATCATTCTCCAGTTTTGCCTTTTCAGCTCTCTCCCGCTCTGCCTGTGACTGTCTGAGATATTCAGGGGCAAATGTATCCCCCTCCTCATACTGTCCGGCTGCATATCTCACCTGGGCTGCGGCTGCCACCGAGCCAGCTCTCTGCTTATTCATGTGTGCCGGAGCAAATGCGTAGTCTGCCGTCATCTTCTCTTTTAAAACATCAGCATACACATCTATTCCATCTCCCACAAATATAACCTTTTCCCCTCTCTCATTGAGTTGGTCTATAAGGTCAGCAATATCCATAGGAGTCTGATCCATTATCGTCTCAAGCCTGTCATCACTGTTAAAACTATAAAGTCCCGTATACACCTGTTTTCTTCTCGCGTCCATGATAGGGCAGATAAGTCTGTCAGTTCCCCACACATTGTATGCAAGCCCCTCAAGTGTCGGCACCGCAATAACCGGTATATTCCATGCAAGTGCAAGTCCCTTGACCGTCGCTGAGCCTATTCTGAGTCCTGTAAATGATCCCGGTCCGGCAGCAACAGCCAGCGCATCAAAACTCTCTTTGTCCGTCTCTGTCATCTTCACGATCTCTTCCAGCATAGGAAGCAGTGTCTGGGAATGTGTCTTCTTGTAGTTGGTTGTATATTCAGCTATCAAATTATTGTTCTCGACTATGGCAACGCTCGCCACAAGTCCTGAGCTGTCAAATGCTAAGATCTTCATATCTGATCATGCCTCTCTTCTATCGTAATACGCCTGTAATCAAGGCCCTTTGAAAGGTCCTTCTCTATGTCGATTCTGGTATATGTGTCAGGTAATATCTCCTCGATGAGGTTAGCCCACTCTATAAGACATACTCCATCTCCATACACCATCTCATTGTAGCCTATCTCATCCATCTCGTCTACATCGCCGATCCTGTACACGTCAAAATGATACAGAGGCAATCTGCCCTCGTCATACTCCTTCACAATAGTGAAAGTCGGGCTGTTCACCACTTCAGTGATTCCAAGTCCAGCTGCCACCCCCTGGGATATTATCGTCTTGCCAACTCCCAGATCTCCATATATACAGTACACCTGGCCAGGAGCTGCATTCTGTCCAAGCTGTACTCCTGCATTGTAGGTTTCTTCCTTGCTATTACTCTCTATGACCATATTCTCTCCTGTCTGTCATACATATGTGTTCTCTCCGGTATTCCGGAACTATTCTGTTACTTCTAAAGATTGAGCGTGATCTTCCTGCCTTTTGCTTCAAATGGCCTGTATGCAACACCAGCCATGTCAAACATTTTCTTGGAGGCTATGGTGCTCTCTGTCATCGCATACTTGTCTGACATATACACTACTTCCTTTATACCGCACTGAATAATAGCTTTGGCACATTCATTGCACGGGAACAGAGTAGAATATATGATCGCATCCTTGAGATTGCCACCTCTGTAATTAAGAATGGAGTTCAGCTCCGCGTGGCATACATAGAAATATTTGTTGTCAAGCGGGGCTCCGGACTTTCCCCACGGCATTGTGTCATCGTCGCATCCTGCCGGCATACCATTATATCCCATGGACAGAATTCTGTTGTTCTTGTCCACTATACACGCACCAACCTGCGTTGACGGGTCTTTGCTTCTCTCTGCCGACATCATCGCAATGCCCATAAAATACTGATCCCACGATATGTAATCTGTTCTCTTCATACCCTGACTCCTTTCAAATTCTTTTATGTTCCCGCCTTATACGGGTGCAGCCGCATGAAAAGCGCTTCGCGCGGCGTCTGCTTCATCATAAGGAATCCCCCGCCTTAACGGCGGTTCCCCCTTATGATAATTTACGCCGGAGTTTCCCCCGGCGTATATTGTAAGGTCCTGCAGAACAGAACTTCATATGATTCTGTTAGAATTAACGATCGCCGAGTGCGAACTTGTCATGGATCGCGTTCATTGCGCGCTCTGTATACTGCTCGTCGATGAGAACTGTAACTCTGATCTCTGATGTTGAGATCATTCTGATGTTGATGTTCTCATCATAAAGAGCCTCGAACATCTTGGCTGCAACACCTGCATTTGACTGCATTCCTGCACCAACGATAGAAACCTTTGCAACATTCTTGTTGACATCTATGCTCTCAAACTTGCCTATGTTGTTCTTGATGATCTCCTCTGCTTTGTCTGCATTCTCATCACTACATGTGAATGTAATATCCTTTGTTCCATGTCTTCCTACTGACTGCAGTATCATATCTATATTGATGTCATTCTTTGCAAGCAGGTTGAAAAGCTTGAATGCAACACCCGGTGTGTCCTCTAATCCTACAACTGCCACTCTCGCTGAATCTGCATCCGCTGCAACTCCACTAACTAACATCTTCTCCATTCCAGTATCCTCCTTAACTATTGTACCCTCTGAAAAATTGAGACTTGAACGAACAACCAGCTGAACGCCGAACTTCTTTGCAAGCTCAACTGAACGGTTGTGCAGAACGCCTGCTCCAAGTGTAGCAAGCTCAAGCATCTCATCGTATGTTATCGTATCCAGCTTACGTGCGGTCTTTACCTTACGTGGATCTGCTGTATATACTCCATCCACATCTGTGTATATCTCACACGCATCAGCGTTAAGTGCCGCTGCAAGTGCAACAGCTGTTGTATCTGAACCACCACGACCAAGAGTTGTGTAATCGTCATACTTGTTAATTCCCTGGAATCCTGTGACAATAACTATCTTTCTCTGCTCCAGCTCATGTCTTATTCTCTCAACATCGATTCTCTTCAGACGCGCATTGCCATACACTGAAGTTGTATGCATTGCCACCTGGAATGCGTTCAGAGAGATTGCAGGAACTTTAAGAGAATTCATAGCCATAGCCATAAGCGATACGGACATCTGTTCACCTATTGTAAAAAGCATATCCATCTCTCTCTTAGGTGGATTCTCATTTACCTGCTTAGCCATATCTATCAGCTCATCTGTGTATTTACCCATCGCAGACAGAACTACGACTACGTCGTTCCCCCTCTGCCAATCCTCAATACATCTTTTGGCCACGTTAAAGATTCTTTCGGTATTTCCAACAGAAGTACCACCAAACTTCTTTACTATTAACATATTGTCCTCCTGATCGCTCATTTGAAAATTTGTATATTTAACTCTTCACCGGAGCGGTCCGGTAAAAAGAAATAAGCCTTTTGTAAAATACCGCAATTCGACTAGGATTGCAAGGTCATTGAATAATATTGTACTAATCCAGCACTCTAAGAGCACTCTTGACACCAATCTTATTGCAACATGCCTCAAATTCACCCTCTGTGATCACTGCTGTAACAAATGCCTTTTCATCGAGATCAGAATCGACATACTCAACATCACCAAATACCGCCTTGATGGCAGCCTCATTCTTCTCATCTGTTCTGACAAAGAATCTGCTCTCTGAGTCCGCAAATGTACCCATCTCAAGTTCTTCGTCCTCCCATATGATAGGAACATGTCTTCCCGCATTCTTCACTGCATCAATAACGTCTGATACAACCGCAGACGCTGTTGGAAGCTTTCCGGCGCCCTTGCCGTAGAACATTACGTCGTCAAGTGCATTACCATGTACAAGTATGCCATTGTATACATCATCTATCTTTGCCAGCGGATTGTCATGTGGAAGCATGACCGGGGCAACATATGAATATAGCTTGCCGTCTGTTTTTCTGGTTGTTCCGACAAGTTTTACAGAGTAACCCATCTTATCCGCATACTTGAAATCATCTGTTGTTATCCTGGTTATTCCCTCCATATGTATCCTGTTGTAATCCAGGTTCTTGCCATATACGAGAGATGTAAGTATAGCTATCTTTCTACACGCATCGCCACCCTCTACATCAGCCTCAGGATTGCGCTCCGCATATCCGAGCTCCTGTGCCTGCTTCAGCACTGTCGCATAGTCAGCCCCCTCTTTATCCATCTTGGTTAGGATGTAATTCGTTGTACCATTGAGTATTCCTGTGATCTCCGTAACATCATCCGCAGTTATGGATGTGTTAAGTGGTCTTATAACAGGAATTCCACCGCCTGCTGATGCTTCAAAGAAGAAATTGATATTGCTCTCTCTGGCAATCTTTATAAGCTCAGGTCCATGAACGGCCACAAGCTCCTTGTTGGAGGTTGCCACACTCTTTCCGGCAAGCAGGCACTTCTTGACAAATGTATATGCAGGCTCAACACCTCCCATAACCTCCACAACGACGCTTATATCATCATCGTTAAGTATATCTTCAAAATCATGGGTGAGAATATTCTCGACAGGATCCCCAGGAAACTCCCTGAGATCAAGCACTCTCTTAACGTTTATCTCCTGTCCAGCTCTCTTGTTAACAATATCATGGTTGGTGTTAATCACTTCCACAACTCCTGAACCCACTGTACCATAACCTAATACTGCTATATTCACCATGTTTTTATCTCCTTCTTATCTCCTTTTTCTGCATAATAATGCAAGTTTAGCACGTCATTACTTTATCAGTATAAAGCGTCATTGTCAAAGACTAATTTCTTATCATCAAATGACTCTCATGTGCTGCTACACCTCAACCTTATTCACCCATTTGAGATAGGCTGTCATAAATCCATCAAGATCTCCATCGAGAACCGCCGATACATTTGAATTCTCATAGGATGTACGTTTATCCTTGACCATGGTATACGGTTGGAGCACATACGATCTTATCTGACTTCCAAAACCATTGTCAGTTACCTCTCCGCGGATGTCCGAAATCTTCTCCAGATTCTCCTGTTTCTTCAATAGATAAAGTTTGGACTTCAGCATCTGCATAGCCTTATTCTTGTTCATGAGCTGTGATCTCTCATTCTGGCACTGAACAACTATACCGGTAGGATAATGTGTGATTCTGATGGCCGATGATGTCTTATTGATATGCTGGCCACCTGCGCCGCTCGATCTATAGGTATCTATCCTTATATCTTCATCCCTGATCTCTATCTCCAAATCCTGCTCTATATCCGGTATGACATCACAGGATGCAAACGAAGTCATTCTTTTGCCGGCCGAATTGAATGGTGATATTCTTACCAGTCTGTGCACTCCCTTCTCTGACTTGAGATATCCGTACGCATGCTGCCCATTTATCTGAATGGTCACAGACTTTATACCAGCCTCATCGCCCTCAAGGAAATCGAGCACCTCAACACTCATGCCGTGCTTTTCTGCCCATCTGGTATACATTCTGTACAACATACTCGCCCAGTCGCAGGACTCCGTTCCGCCCTCTCCTGAATGGAGTGTGAGTACCGCATTACAGTCATCAAACTCGTCAGTGAAGAGAAGATTTATCCTATACTCCTCAAATTCCTTCGTAAATATATCTATCTGCTCCCCTATCTCAGGCACAAGACTCGGATCATTCTCCTCCTCCGCCATCAGGATCAGTGTATCTATATCCACATAGTCATTTTCAAGCTTCTTATAGTTTTCAACCAGATCCTGAAGTCCCTTCAGTTCCTTCGATACCTCACGGGATCTGTCGATATCATCCCAGAAATCCGGCTGTTCCATCTCATAATTAAGCTTTGCTATTCTGTCTGTCTTGTTTTCAATGTCAAGGGATGACTTGACCTCCCCCAAGGGATCCCTATAGGAGGCCATCGTCGCCCTGAACTCATCCAATTCTATCACTTGGTTTCTCCTGTATCACGTATTTATGCGTTCTTACCGCAGCAGTTCTTATATTTCAGACCGCTTCCGCATGGACAGAGATCATTTCTGCCTATCTTCTTGGCTTTCTTTACAGGTCCCCTTGACACTGTGTCATCCTTATTGGTTCCTGTAACCTTATTCACCTCTTCACGCTCAATCTTCTGCTCAACCTTTATTCTGAGAAGAAGCTTTACAGTATCCTCACGGATCGCTGCTGTCATGTCATTGAACATGTCATATCCTGCGAATTTGTATTCTACAACAGGATCTCTCTGGCCAAGTGATCTAAGTCCGATTCCCTGTCTCAGATTATCCATGTCGTCGATATGATCTGTCCACTTTCTATCTATAGTCTTGAGGAGTATAACTCGCTCGATCTCTCTCATCTGATCAGGATCACCGATCTCTTCCTCCTTGGCAGCATAGAGCTCAAGAGCTTCATTGTACAGTCTGTCCTTCAGCTCGCTGATATCTGCCTTTTTGATCTCCTCTTCGGTAAGTGTAACCGGCTCAGCAAATGGAACTATGCCCCTTATCATGTCATCCAGCTCTACCTGATTCCAATCCTCAGGTGCTGTCTCTGATGAGCATACCTGATCTACTGCTGCATTTATATCATCCTTTATCATCTTGAGGATAACCTCGTGCATGTTCTCGCCGTCAAGAACTCGTCTACGCTCCTTGTAAATGATCTCTCTCTGCTCGTTGTTAACACGGTCATACTCAAGAAGATTCTTTCTTATGGCAAAGTTGTTACCCTCGATCTTCTTCTGTGCCTTCTCTACGAAGTTGGAAATAGTCTTATGCTCTATCTCCTCGCCCTCAGGTATCTTAAGGGTATCGTACACTGACATAACTCTCTCTGATCCGAAAAGTCTCATCAGATCATCTTCCAGTGACAGATAGAACTTTGACTCTCCCGGATCTCCCTGTCGTCCTGAACGTCCACGGAGCTGATTATCGATACGTCTGCTCTCGTGTCTCTCTGTACCGATGATCCTGAGTCCTCCGAGCTCTGCAACACCCTCGCCGAGCTTGATATCAGTACCACGTCCTGCCATGTTAGTCGCGATGGTTACCGCATTCTTCTGTCCAGCGTCTGCAACTATCTCAGCCTCAAGCTCGTGGAACTTGGCATTGAGCACCTTGTGAGGTATCTTTCTCTTGGACAGCATATGACTGAGTTCCTCTGATGCGTCGATATTGATCGTACCGACAAGCACCGGCTGTCCCTTTCTGTAACTTATATTAATCTGCTCAACGATCGCATTGAGCTTTTCTTTCTTAGTCTTAAATATAGAATCCGGCTGATCTATTCTCTGTATAGGTCTGTTCGTAGGAATGACAACAACGTCCATTCCATAGATCTCTCTGAACTCCTCTTCCTCTGTCTGGGCTGTACCTGTCATACCTGCCTTCTTGTCAAACATGTTGAAGAAGTTCTGGAATGTGATCGTTGCAAGAGTCTTGCTCTCTCTCTTGACCTTTACATTCTCCTTTGCCTCTATAGCCTGATGCAGACCATCTGAGAATCTACGTCCGGGCATGATACGTCCGGTAAACTCATCAACGATGAGTACCTCATCATCCTTCACCACATAATCTCTGTCTCTGAACATGAGGTTATGTGCACGGAGTGCCAGGATGATATTGTGCTGGATCTCCATGTTCTCAGGGTCTGAGAGGTTGTCAATATGGAAGAACTGCTCTACCATCTTCACACCATTTGCAGTGAGCATGACGTACTTGTCCTTCTCATTTACAAGGAAATCTCCATCCTCCTCTATCTCTGTCTTCATGAGCATATCCATCTTGGATATCTCTCCATCACCCTCACCTCGCTTCATCTGTCTCGCAAGGTAATCACACATCTTGTAGAGCTCTGTAGACTTGCCGCTCTGACCGGATATGATAAGAGGAGTACGTGCCTCATCGATAAGAACTGAATCCACCTCATCGATTACACAGTAGTGAAGATCTCTCAGAACAAGCTTCTCCTTGTAGATTACCATGTTATCTCTCAGGTAATCGAAACCGAGCTCGTTGTTGGTAACATATGTAATATCGCAGTTATACGCCTCACGTCTCTCGTCTGTTGTGGAACTGTTGAGTATGATTCCTACCTTAAGTCCGAGGAATTCATGCACCTGCCCCATCCATTCAGCATCTCGCTTTGCCAGGTAGTCGTTGACAGTTACAACATGGACTCCCTTTCCTTCAAGGGCATTCAGATAAGCAGGAAGTGTTGATACAAGTGTCTTTCCTTCTCCCGTTCTCATCTCTGCGATTCTTCCCTGATGGAGAACTATTCCTCCTATGAGCTGTACCCTGTAATGCTTCATTCCAAGTACACGGTATGCAGCCTCTCTCACAACCGCAAATGCTTCTACCAATATATCGTCTAACGTCTCGCCGGCAGCAAGTCTGTCCTTAAACTCTTGTGTCTTGCCCCTCAGCTCTTCATCTGAAAGTGCCTGCATCTTCTCGTCGAGTGCCTCTATCGCATCAACTATAGGATTGATCTTTTTCAATTCCTTCTCGCTGTGCGTTCCAAATATTTTCTCAAACAAACCCATGTTGTTTTTGACCTCCTAGCTATCGTTATTCAGGGTACATTCTAACATCATATGACATTTATATCAAGCAAAAAGGAGACCTTCTATAACCGAAAGTCTCCTTTAAAATACTATATTCAATTATCATCGGCACTTATATTAACCGTGCTTTTGCCAATATCTGATCTTAATATTCAGGCTCGATGATTCCGTATGTGCCGCCCTTTCTCTTGTATACGACATTGACCTCATCTGACTCTGCATTCCTGAATACATAGAAATTATGTCCAAGCAGATCCATCTGGATACATGCATCCTCTGGATACATAGGTTTTACTTCGAACTTCTTAGTTCTCACGATCTTGATATCGTCATCATCCTCAACGTCCTCGTCGACAAATGCATCGTTCAGGTATGCTACATTCTGCTCCTTGTCAATGAGCTTCTTACGATGCTTGGTAACCTGTCTCTCAATAACCTCTACAACGAGATCGATCGAAACATACATGTCATCACTAACCTGCTCGGCTCTGATGATATGTCCCTTCATAGGAATCGTTACCTCTATCTTCTGTCTATCTTTCTCAACGCTGAATGTGACCTGTGCGCCAGTATCAGCCGCAAAGTACTTCTCAAGCTTTGAGAGCTTGTCCTGTACTGCATTTCTAAGTCCTTCTGTAACTTCAATGTTCTTACCGCTGATTATGTAATTCATGATGCCCAACTCCTTCTTTTTTGGATATGATCCAAATTGATATGACCATTATACCACAACGAGTCTTTTTTTCAATATATTTGACGTATTTTTATGTGCATATTGACAACTTTATTTATTTTCGCTGTCATGTTTTCGCCATTTTACACAAAAAGCGCACATGTATACCATGTGCGCTTCAATGTATTCATTATACCCTATTATATACAGCTTGTCTACTGTCCTATGATTCTGACTGCACAGAGCGGATCTCTGTAGAATGCAGAGGATATCTTGATACCGGTCTCCTCTGTGCTGGCATGTACTATCATTCCGTCTCCGATATATATAGCGCAGTGCTCTATAGAGCTGTCTCCATAGAAAAGTATGTCTCCAGGCTCAAGACTTGAAGTGTCTACTCTTGTTCCATACTGTGACTGTGCTCCCGCTGAGTGTGGAAGTGAATATCCAAACTGAGCGTATACAGCCATGACAAAGCCTGAACAGTCAGCTCCATCCGTAAGGCTCGATCCGCCATATACATATGGATTACCCACAAACTGTGTTGCAAAGTTCGCAAGGTCTATTCCTGTCTGGCCGCTCGGTGCCACTACATTGTTCTGTGAATCGTCTGAATCGCTGCTGTCAGATGATGTGTCGTCTGATGTATCCGATGACTGATCTGCAGAATCTGTATCCGGCTGATCTGGCGTGTAGGAATCATCCTCTGTGCTCTGGCTGTCATCTGATGCGTCCTCAGCTTCTGCCTCGTCTGCGCTCTCCTGTTCCTGTCTTGCCTGCTCCTCTGCCGCCTTTTCTTCCGCAGCCTTCGCATCAAGCTCTGCCTGGATCTGCTCCATGGACTTGGCAGTTGCAAATGCATATGTATCATCTACAAATTCAGTGCTGACATAACCATTCGTCTCGTCGTCAAGTGCTATCTGCACCCATTTGTCATCCTGTGATATGACATCAAAGCTCTGGCCTGATCCAACCTGTGTTATACAGTCGGAGTTCACATCAGCCTCTGTTCTTACGTTGAGTGTCTCTGTATTGACAGTTACCTGCTTCGGACAGTTCGCCTCGGCATAGGCTCCCGCATCATCTCCAAAAAGAAGCAGGTCATTCCTTATGTATCCTGTACAGTCACCTGATGTGACCTTGGTCCACTCCTTGCCCTTCTTCTCTATGGTTGCTATTCCATTGTTCCCTATGATACCAACTACATCTGAATCAGTTCCGGCTCCCGATCTTATATTCACATAATCCTCGGTGGCAACAAGACACTTATCCTTGAAATCAGGATATTTCACCTTGTTCTCTTCGCTTGTCTTGTCCTTCTTGGTCTCCGCAGCATTCTTTCCTGCGGATGCTGTAGTCTTCTGTGCATCTGTGGACGTTGCCGCCTTTGCAGCATCGCCTGCGTTTTTATCATTGCCCGCAAGGGTGTTAGCATATCTGTCAAATGCAGATGAAATACCTACAGTTGAATCGCTGTATATCTGTCCCGCGCTCACCGTTCCTATGGAAGTGGTGATCATCATTCCTGCCGCTGCAGCAACAACTATAGTCTTCTTAAATGACTTTGCTTTAGACATTATAAAAAACCTCCTGTGCTGATCTTAACGCAACAATTATTACATCTTTGTTACAAATCTATTGTAGTATAGCAATAATGATTACATTTGTCAACACAGGAGGCGTTGTTTTATACGTTTGTATTTATTTTTTGTTACATATTTGTTACATATACTAGTTTGAAATTACAACTCCATCCTCGCCATTTACAGTAACTATAGCGCCAGACTTAAGTATCTTGGTCGCGTTCTGTGCACCCAGGATAACAGGTATGTCACGGCTGAGTCCGACTATGGCAGCATGTGAATTGCCACCATTCTTCTCACACACGATCGCAGATGCAGTCTTGAGCTGATCCATGATCCTGTTGCTGGTCTCATTTATGACGATTATGTCTCCATCCTTATAGTTCTTGATGAGCTCATCCTCTGACTCGCATACACAGAGCGGTGCGGTTGCAGATCTCTCATTTATAGAGAAGCCCTTTACAAGGATATGTCCTACAACGTGTACCTTTATCAGGTTTGTCGTGCCGGTCACGCCAAGTGGGACTCCGGCGGTGATTACAGTCACCTCACCATCCTTAACATAGCCGTGCTTCTTTGCCGCATCAACAGCATGCTCGAAGAGATCGTCAGTGTTGTTCTCCTCACCTATAAGAAGAGGCTGAACTCCCCATGAAAGATTGATCTGTCTGGCAACCTTCTTAACAGGGGTACATCCGATGATCGGACATTTTGGTCTGTACTTTGAGAGCATTCTCGCTGTCTTTCCTGACTTGGTAACAGTGATGATGGCTGCCGCTGCAAGGTCTATGGCCGTTGTACATGTCGCATGTGATATAGCACTCGTTATATCAGGATTCTGCACCGCATCCCTGTTGAAGAATCTCTTGTTGTAATCTATGTCTCGCTCTGCTCTCTCTGCGATGGTCTTCATGGTGTGAAGAGCCTCAACCGGATACTTGCCCGCTGCGGTCTCTCCTGAGAGCATGATTGCACTTGTTCCGTCATATATGGCATTTGCAACATCTGTCGCCTCTGCTCTGGTAGGTCTTGGATGTATCATCATGGAGTCAAGCATCTGTGTAGCTGTTATGACCTGCTTGTCCGCATTGTATACCTTCTTGATGATCATCTTCTGGATGATAGGCACATCCTCAAGAGGTATCTCAACACCCATATCTCCTCTTGCGACCATGATTCCATCGGACACTCTGATTATGTCGTCTATATTGTCAACGCCCTGCATATTCTCAATCTTGGCGATGATATTGATATTGTCACACTCATACTCGTCAAGGATCTTCCTGATCTCAAGTATATCGTCGGCTGATCTTACAAATGATGCAGCGATGAAATCGAAATCATTCTCAATACCAAAGATTATATCCGCCCTGTCTACATCGCTTATGTATGGCATGGTGAGATTAACTCTTGGAACATTTACACCCTTGTGGTTTGATACAGGTCCGCCATTCTCCACGCGGCACACGATATCTTTATCAGTAACCTTCTCTATCTTCATATTTATAAGGCCGTCATCGATGAGTATGGTATCTCCCGGCTTGACATCGTTCACAAGATTCTTGTATGTAATGGATACCTTTGCCTGGTCGCCCACCACATCCTCTGTCGTCAGTGTAAATGTCTGTCCTTCTACGAGTTCAACCTTGCCCTCCTTGAAGTCCCCAACTCTTATCTCCGGGCCCTTAGTATCAAGCAGTGTTGCAACCGGAAGTCCAAGCTCCTCACGAAGCTTCTCCACTCTGTCCTTGTTCTTCCTGTGCTGGGCATGATCACCATGAGAAAAATTGAATCTGGCAACATCCATCCCCTCGATCATGAGCTTTCTGAGCACCTCATCATCGTCCGTCGCCGGTCCCAATGTACAAATTATCTTTGTCTTTCTCAAATTCATATGAATACTCCTCCTACTGTTTTATATATTGTATTTGAATGTGTCTTCTATAATTATTTACCTTTGCTCATACTGGGAAAATTCCTGCGCCAGATCATTCTGTTCTACCTGTGCCGGATCTTCCTGTGGATCGTCATCCGGGTTATTCTTATGATACTGTGATACAGCGGCAAATATGTATATCACAGATATGAAAAGCGCCAGCATCCCCATCGTTCTCTTCGCCGGCCATATGTATGTTGCAATGACCATCATGAGGAAATACCATAATAACCTTATATATATGGCAGATTTGTAAATAGTGCCAAATGATACCTCGATCTTCTTCATGGATGCCGCTATCAGTCCCGCTACCGTTATGAGCAGTGACCAGAACAACGTGAGCACAAATCCAACAATTATCTGCAATACCCATGCAAGCACAAGCACTGGTGTGTCGAGCTTATTTATGAGATTGATCACATCCTGCTTTGTAACAGCCTTGAATCCATATGTCTCATTCAGGGATTCATATATATCCTTACATCTTATGATCTGTGTTCTTCCTGAGTTATATGTGAGTATCTCATCCGCTGATATGATGAATACGGTACGATACCCGCCGTCTGCAGCAAGGTCTCTTGCAACAGCTTCATCCACTTTCGTCTTCGATGTGTCGATCTTTATGTAGGACATGTTCTCATCATCCGACCAGTCGAATGTCCCATCGTAGTAAAAGCCATCTCCGGTCAGTGAAAAATCCTCCATATTCCGGTCTATCCTGTCCGCAAACCTTCCGCCGCCAAACAACT
The DNA here is from genome assembly GCF_003461545.1 of Coprococcus sp. AF16-22. Taxonomy (NCBI): domain Bacteria; kingdom Bacillati; phylum Bacillota; class Clostridia; order Lachnospirales; family Lachnospiraceae; genus Coprococcus; species Coprococcus sp. AF16-22. The sequence continues at coordinate 356,140 of NZ_QTXH01000003.1, read as the reverse complement.
GGTTATATGGAATAAAGAATATCACCAGATAAGTCAGTGTGCTCATGATAAATGTTATCAGCATCGCCGATGACATCCGTCCAAATCGTCCATTTCTGTAATAAGCTTCCGGTTTTGCGACACCTACGAACATGTTCTTCAACGCGCCTAAAAATCCAACTCTTTTTTTATCATCCAACAGTTATTGTCCTCCAAATTTCATATGCCTGCTAATTATAACATAGACTTTATGTATTTAATATGAAAAACATCAACCTTTACCGACTTTTTTCTTGTTTTTCATTCAGGCTTTATGTTTTAGCTGGATTTTAATAAGCATTTTGTAATATATTCGTAACAAATCAGTGCAGTTTTATTGACTTTTCATAGCGTACATTATATTATGTAAACTGTGCTCAAAACTTTTTACAAAACGGGAGGAATTCATGATTATCAGAAAATTTACCAGGATAATTCTGGGCGCTGCTCTGGGTATAAGTGTATTCGCATTTGCCGGCAACGTGCCCGAAACAGCCTATGCCGCAAACATGTCCGACATAAGCGTTACATCGACGAGGGAGGATGTACAGCAGGTAGTGGACGATGGAAACTTCGACTACACAGAGCTGGACGGTACAGAGATCGATCACATATACGAGTTGTATAATAACGATCCCGAAACCATCAAACAGCTCCAGCGTCAATCCGATTACAACGCCACCGGCGATATAGCTACGCTGAGTGCCAGATATACCCACTCTTCCATGTTCGATGGCTACAAAGTCATCAAGGGCATAGACGTATCCGAGTGGAACGGCGACAACATCAACTGGAAAAAGGTTAAAGCCGCAGGAATATCCTACGCATTCATACGTGTGGGTGGACGCTACTACGGTTCAGGAAAATATTTCATCGATTCTACATACAAGGATAATATCAAAAATGCACTGAATGCAGGTGTTGACGTGGGTGTGTACTTCTACTCACAGGCCATCAGCACATCGGAGGCCAAGACAGAAGCCAAATACACTACCGACCTGATCTCAGGCTACAACATAACTTATCCCGTTGTCATGGATTATGAATACGCATGGGAAGATGGAGGTCTGAGCGGTCGTCTGTACAACGCCCACCTTTCCAAGAGCGCAGCTACAAATGTCATAAAAGCATTCTGTGCGGCAGTTGAATCAAAGGGCTACGTAGGCATGATCTACGCCAGCAAGACTGTCATCACAGACGACATGAACGCATCTTCGATCGCACAGTCATATCCTATATGGAATGCCCAGTACAACGACACGGACACTCTCACAGTGAAACATTCATACTGGCAGTACAGCGACGTCGGCAAGGTGTCAGGAATCAGCAATGCAACTGATATGAATTTCAGATATGTCAAATCTCCTGCCGCGCCTTCATCTCTGACACAGTCAGCGTGCACAGACTCCACTATCACACTGACATGGACGAAGATCCCTGAGGTCTATGCTTACCAGATCGTGCGTTACGACAGCTCCGAAGATAAATACGTCTCCGTGGGAACTGCCAAGGGTGCCGGAACGACTACATTTACAGATAAGAATCTTCAGGACGGTAAAAAGTATACATACAAGGTACGCGGATATTACAAATTGAGCTCAGGAGCCATCTACGGAACCTACTCAGCAGAGTGTACCGGTATTACAATAGCTGATACCATAGAGAACTTTGCGGCTACAGTTACAGCGCCTACATCTGTAAAACTTTCATGGTCACCTATCCCTGCAGCAACAGGATACAGAGTATACAGAAGCAACGGTTCATCAGGCAGCTACGAGACGATTGCCACGACCAATTCTCCTGACGACTGCGACGTTACCGACAGCCAGCTCAATCCTGGCACAAAATATAACTACAAGGTACGCGCATACACAACAACTGATACCAACACCATCTGGCACGTTCTGTCAGATGCCAAGACCATAACCACCGACCCAGGCGAGGTTACAGGGCTCAAGATCACTTCAGCCTACACAAGCTCACTTACACTGAAGTGGAATAAGCAGGAAAATGTTGACGGATATATCGTATATGTATGGGAGCCATCCAATGCTACTTGGACAAGGCTTGCAAAGATCTCTTCCAAGTCTACTGACACATACACACACAAGGGACTTCCTCATTCAACCGAGTACAGCTACACGGTATGTGCATATTACAAGAAAAATGGAACATACCACTACACAGAGACAGCCAGCGCAGTGAGCGGATTTACCGGACCTGCTGTTCCTTCCCAGATCGCAACCGCATCAAGGACAGCCAAATCCGTGACCATAAGATGGACACAGATTTCTGATGCCACGGGCTACACGGTATACAAATATAATACGTCCAGCAAGTCATTTGAGCAGGTGGCACGTATCAGCGGAAGCAGCAACAGAACATACACATTTACAGGACTTAAAGCCGGAACAGAATACAAATTTGGAGTGAGAGCATACACAGAGCGGAATGGATTCACAGGCTTCAGTGACCGCAAGGATTTCAGCTCCTGCACTCTCCCGGCAACCTTTACATCATCCTTCAAATACACACCACTTGGATCGCAGAGATTCCTCCAGTGGTCAAAGCTGTCATACGCTGACGGCTACATCGTATACAAGTATGATCAGAAGGCAAACAAATACACAAGAGTTAAGAAGATAACATCCAACAAGACAAATTTCTGTTTTGTTCCTAACCTCAGAAGAGGCTACGGTTACCGTGTTCTTGCTTACATGAAGTACAACGGCAAGATATACTACGGAGCAATGTCAAATGCACCGGTCAAGAATACATCTCTTACCGGAACAATCACTGACAGCAGCGTAAACCTCCGTGCAAAAGCCGGAACAAACAGCAGAGTAGTCAGAACGCTTGCAAGGGGTTCAAAAGTCAAGATCTCCGGCTATGCAAAGTCTGGAAGATATATCTGGTATAAGGTCACATACACCAGAGGCTCCAGAAAATATACCGGCTATATAAGATCTGATTTCATACGTGTCAAGTAATTCTTATACTTATACAATTAAAATAGGGAAAAGCATACATACTTTGTATCTCCTGCTTTCCCCTATTTTTTTATATTTTTCTCAATATTTTTCTCACGCAGGCCTTTTATTAATAATATTTTAATAATCTTTTTGTAATATAATTGTAACATTTATATTAGGAGGCTTACATGAGAATAAAACGATTATCTAAACAACTTTTTATTATTTCCCTTGGAATATTTATACTGACTGCGGCAGATAATATCTTCCACTCTGCCACAGTATACGCGGCTGACACCTCCACCATCTCAACATCATCGACCAGATCTGAGGTCCAAGAAGTTGTGGATGAAGGTAACTTTGACTACACTCAGTTGACCGATGCCGAGATCGACCACATATATAGTATTTACGGCAACGATCCTGAGACGATAAGGCAGTTGCAAAAGCAGTCAGACAGCGCTAATCCTTATGGTGTTGCCACGCTCTCATCGACAACATATACACACGCATCCCAGTTCAAGAACTCCACTGTCATGAAGGGGATAGATGTATCGGAGTGGAACGGTTCCATCAACTGGAGCAAGGTAAAATCCAGCGGCGTTACATTTGCCTTTATCAGGGCTGGAGGAAGGTACTATGGTTCAGGTGCATATTTCGTCGACTCCAAATTTGCTGAGAATGTCAAGAAAGCAACTGCGGCAGGGATTGATGTCGGAGCGTACTTCTACTCTCAGGCCATAAACGCCACCGAGGCCAGGCAGGAGGCGGCATACACCTTGAACATCGTATCCTCTTACAACCTTACACTTCCCATCGTCATGGACTACGAATACGCATGGGAGGGTGGACTGACCGGCAGGCTCTACAATGCGCACCTGTCCAAAAGCGCTGCCACCACGGTCATCAACACTTTTTGCAGTACAGTGGAAGCAAGTGGCTACGTGGGCATGCTGTATGCGAGCAAAAGTGTTATAACCGATGACATGAACATCACCAGTATAAACAACAAATACCCAATATGGAATGCGCAGTACAACGATTCAGACACGCTGACCGCCACTCATTCATATTGGCAGTACGATGACAACGGAACCGTCGCCGGAATAAGCTATCCGACGGATCTCGATTTCAAATATGTAAATACACCGGCAGCACCTACAAAACTCACATTTAAGTCATCGACCAGCTCATCCATAACTCTCACCTGGAATAAGGTTCCTGAGGTATATGGTTATCAGATAGTGCGTTACGATGAGGCCGAAGGAAAATATGTGTCGATCGGAACAACAAAGGGGGCCGGCACTCTGACCTACACTGATAACGGTCTCACCAGCGGTAAAAAATATACCTACATGGTGCGCGGATACCATAAATTAAATACCGGCACTGTATTCGGGGCTTACTCGCAAGAATATAGCTGCACCGCCACCTATGCAGAGGCTGTAACTGCATCGACAGATCCTGAACCTCCAATCTTCGATACCGCCCCGGACATGCCTACCCAGGCCGCAATAGCAGACAGGACTTCCAGTTCCATTAATGTCCGCTGGAGCAAGATTTCCGGAGTCACAGGCTATTTCGTGTACAAATACAACACGTCCACTGGTAAATATGACAGAATTGCAAGATGCATAGGCGACGAATCCAGAAGTTATAACTTTACCGGACTTTCTCCCGCCACAACATACAAATTCGGCGTGAGGGCGTATTATGAATACAACGGTGCGATCATGTACAGCAACCGCCTGGAGTTCAGCAAATGTACAAAGCCACGAACCTTTACATCTTCATTTAAGTATACTCCTCTCGGTTCGTATCGCTGTCTGCACTGGCAGAAGCTTTCAAATGTATCCGGCTACATCATATACAAATATGATATTGCCCATAACAAATACACAAGAGTAAAGAAAATATCCTCTTACAAAACAACCAGTTGTATACTTCCTGCTTTGAAGAGTGGCTTCGGCTACAGGATTCTTGCATATAAGAATGTCAATGGTTCGATAGTATATGGCGACATTTCAAAAGCTCCCGCAAAAGCCAGCTCATTGAGCGGAACAGTCATTGACAGCCAGGTCCGTCTCAGGGCAGGGGCAGGAACCAACAAACGTATCATCCGGGAACTTGCCAGAGGATCAAAGGTCAAGATCAGCGGCTGCAAATATTCCGGCAAGAATGCGTGGTATAAGATCACTTACACCAAGGGCTCAAAGAAATACACCGGATATGTAAGATCCGATTTCATAAGAATAAACTAGTCTTAATTCAAACAACAAAATAGGCATCATACCTGATCAGGTATGACGCCTATTTTGTATCTATCATAATGATCGTCTGTTAGCGGAAACTATTTCACAACCTTGAATGAAGCCTTTACATAGCCATCTGCATAAAGCACAAGCTCTCTGCCATTGCTGCCCCACATGAGCTCTTCCTCTGCGTATGAAGGCTCTACAAACTTAACATCAAGTCTCTTCAGGTCCTCGTGTGCACATGCTGCTGTGCGGAGGAGCAACATTCCCTGAACTACAGGATGGTCTGTGAGGTGGATCTTATTCTCGTCTCCTGTCTCCTTGCTGAATGCATAAACCTCTTCCTTTGTAAATGTGTGGAATGGCTTCTCGTCCTCATAATCCGTCTTCTCCACTCTCTTGATCTCCTTCTCCTTGTCTGATGCCTTTACGAGTGTGATGGTCATCTTCTCAACAGGAGTCTCTTCTCCCTCTACCTTTCCAAGGATAGAGAGTATGTACATGAATGCGTTCTCCTTAACATCACCATACTCATATGTAATGCTGTCGGCAGCCTCTGCCTTCTCTCTGTCTACTGTGTAGGATATCTTGCCTATGAATGCGCCCTGATATGTGGATGCATCCATGTCTGTCATCTTTGTTCCAAGTCCCATGATCCTGTCATAAATCTTCATATACTTCTCCTTCTAAAACTTATTCTGCATGTTATATTCTCTTATTTGCGTGCAGTTAATCCTTCTCATCCAATTGCCTTGCGCACGGAGCACCTACAAATGTCTATGAATGTTTTCTGTCCGTGACAAATCCGTTTCTTCTTATCATGTCAAAGTCAAGGTCAAATGATGTGCCATCGGTGGTCAGGAAGTCACCGCTTATGACCGCATTTGCCCCGGCTGCAAGTGCAGCCTCGCCGTTGTCCTCATATCTTCCTCTTCCAGCCGCAAGCCTTATCATGACTTGGGGCATGACAAATCTGTATACTGCTATCGTTCTGACGTACTCCTCCTCAGTGAGAGGTGTCTTGTCATAGAATGGCGTCCCCTCCCTCGGATTGAGGAGGTTCATCGGAACCGAATCCACGCCAAGCTCTCTAAGTTCAAATGCAAGCGCCACCCTGTCCTCAAGTGTCTCGCCCATGCCGAACAGACTGCCACTGCACACCATGAGTCCCGCAGCCTTTGCAGCGCGTATTGTCGCCTTCTTCTGTTCCTGGGTGTGACTGGTGCACACCTCCGGAAAATATGCAGGTGATGTCTCAAGGTTATTGTGTATCATTGTAAGTCCCGCACCCTTAAGCTTCGTAAAGTCCTCCTGATCCAGCAGGCCAAATGACGCGCATATGTTGATATCCACATTGTCGTGTATATCCTTGACCGTTTTCTCAGCAAGCTCAACCTCCCGCTTTGAAAGTCTCCTGCCCTCAGCCACAAGGCAGTACCTGAAGCTTCCCTTGTCATAGTCAATCGATGCACCCTCAGTAACCGCTTCATTACCAAGCAGATTTATCTCTGGTATATCCTTCTTCGCTATCCTGGACTGTGCACAGTATCTACAGTTCTCTGTGCATCTGCCCTCCTTCACGCTTATGACCGAACACACATCGCACCGGTCTCCGCAGAAATACTCTCTTATCTCATTTGCTGAAGCCGCCAGTATATCCAGATCCTCATGTGCAAGCTTTAGAGCCTCATCATATGTGATCTCCGCTCCACCATTCAGCACGCGGTTCTTAAGCTCCTCTACATACTCTCTGCCCATATGATTCCTACCTCTTTTCTGTAAAGTTCCCAGTTTCATCTGGTCTTCAGCCCTTGTGTATGTAAATCACAGAATCTGCCGGATGTCTGCAGTGTCTACCGCCCATCTGACAGTTCATATGTATATATGGAAAGAGCCTGCCACCGGCAGGCTCCCCCATCTGTATATAACTCTCTATATCTTTCACAGATATTTAGTATCAGCTATTTATCTTGTGTTCTCTGTTATGTCTCCAAATGATCACATTAGGATTACAGCGCAGCCTTGATCTGCTTGTAGATACCCTCGGCATCAAGCTCATACTTGTGAAGCAGTTCCTTTGCAGGGCCTGACTCACCAAATGTATCTCTCACACCGATCCTTGTCAGCTTTGTAGGACACTTCTCAGCAAGCACCTCTGCAACAGCACTTCCGAGACCACCTATGATGGAGTGCTCCTCAACTGTGAACACTCTTCCTGTCTTCTGAGCTGTCTCAGCGATGATATCCTCATCGATAGGCTTGATAGTGTGGATGTTGATGAGTTCAGCATCTATACCGTCAGCAGCGAGCATATCCACAGCCTTCACAGCCTCAGATACACAAAGTCCTGTAGCTATGATAGATATGTCCTTGCCGTCCTTGAGCTTAACCCCTTTGCCGATCTCAAACTTGTATGTGCTCTCATCATTGAGTACTGGAACTGCCAGTCTTCCAAATCTGAGATATACAGGTCCAACATACTCGTATGCAGCCTTGACTGCTGCTCTTGCCTCTACATCATCACATGGGTTAATGACAACCATGCCTGGTATCTCTCTCATGAGTGCGATATCCTCACAGCACTGATGTGTTGCTCCATCCTCACCTACTGAGATTCCTGCGTGGGTTGCACCGATCTTCACATTCAGATGTGGGTAGCCGATGGTATTTCTCACCTGCTCAAATGCACGTCCTGCAGCGAACATTGCAAATGAACTCATAAATGGAACATATCCGCATGTTGACATTCCGGCAGCTATTCCTGCCATGTTCGCCTCCGCGATGCCACAGTCAACGTGTCGCTCAGGATAAGCTTTCTTAAAAATAACTGTCTTGGTTGCCTCTGCAAGGTCTGCATCTAAAACAACAAGATCATCATGCTCCTTTGCGATCTCTACTAAGGCATTGCCATAGCTCTCTCTGGTTGCGATTGCTTTATTCTCTATCATAATGCTGCAGCCTCCTTCTCAAGTTCTTCCATGGCGATCTTATACTCTTCTTCATTCGGAGCCTTTCCATGCCAGCCGGCCTTGTCCTCCATGAATGATACACCCTTGCCCTTGATCGTGTGGGCGATGATCGCTGTAGGCTCACCCTTGTGGGACTTTGCCTCAGCAAATGCCCTGTCGATCTCGTCAAAGTCATTGCCATTGATATTGATAACATGGAAGTTGAATGCCTTGAACTTCTCATCTATAGGATATGGTGAACATACATCCTCAACCGTTCCGTCAATCTGAAGATTGTTGTTATCTACTATAACGCACAGATTGTCAAGCTTTCTATGTCCTGCGAACATAGCTGCCTCCCATATCTGTCCCTCTTGGATCTCTCCATCACCGCAGAGACAGTATGTTCTGTAATCCTTGCCCTGCATCTTGGCTGCAAGTGCCATACCCACTGCAACTGAAAGTCCCTGTCCCAGTGATCCTGATGACATATCCACTCCTGGAGTGTGCTTCTTGTCAGGATGTCCCTGAAGGTAAGATCCAACATGTCTGAGTGTCTTTAAGTCTTCTATTGGGAAAAAGCCTTTTAACGCAAGTGCTGCGTAGTAGCCCGGAGCTGTGTGTCCCTTTGAGAGCACGAATCTGTCACGATTCTCGTCCTCAGGATTCTTAGGATCCACATTCATCTCCTCGAAATAAAGATAAGTAAACAGGTCTGCTGCTGATAATGAGCCGCCTGGATGTCCGCTCTTTGCATTGTATACACCTGTAACAATGCCCTTGCGAACTTCTACAGCTTTTTTCTGAAGTTCTAATTTGTTCATCTCATTCTCCTTTTAACTGGATACTGTATTTGTATCATACAGAGTCATTATAACATAATTTCTTCTATTTAGAAGTACGTTTTTACATGCATTTTTCAAGAAATATTACAAGGTTTTTTCAAGGTTATCTGTGCATTTCGACCAAATATACCTGCATGGGTGTCCGGCGGATCATTGTATTCACTTTGTCCGCCTTGCAGCGCACCTGTCCACGTATCAGCCACTGATCCACTCATACAGTATGCCTGCCATCTCCCTGACATAGTATGTCGGAAGCAGCCACCATGCAGTGCTTCCGGCTATGGAGCCCGTCTCTATGCCCTGTTTGTCCGCTATACGCTTTGCCCTGTACTCGTGGAATTCATTTGTCACTATATTCATCTTGTCCGGCAGTCCGTTCTGTCTGATGATCTCAGCCGAAAACTTTATGTTCTCCCTTGTGGACGTGGACTTGTCTTCCATATATATTCTCTCCGGAGCAATTCCGTGCTCTGTAAGGTATTCATACATGCACTGAGCTTCCGACATGCTCTCATCTGCGCCCTGTCCACCGGACACAACGCATACGGCCTCCGGGTTCTCCTCAAGATAATCCTGTGCTGCTATAAGTCTCTCCCTCAGCATAAGGCTTGGTCCACCGCCTCTAACTGCGCATCCGAGCACTACGACTGTGGCATCCTGTTTAGGCTTTACATGAGCCGCATAGACCATGTGATAAGTGATGACCACAACAAGGGCAAGCGCAGCAGTGACAAGTGCAAGCACGAAACTTAAGCATATCTTTCCTGCTTTTTTATCCCAAAGCTTTCTGACAGATTTGTCTATCTTTGCCCTGAATACTCCATACAATGTGAGAAGTGCAAACACGCCTGTTCCCAGCAGGGTTCCTATATTCACATGGCAACCTCTGAACACCGGATATATGAACATCAGCATTCCCAGCACGCCTATTATACAGAATATAACTCTCCATATATGATATCCCCGTGTACGCACCGCCACACCATCCTTGTTTATTTCTTTACTCATATCTTCATGGCTCTTCTGAGTCATTTTATCTGTCATCTATTCTATCCTCCCTGTTTTTTCTCTTTTCAGCTTCTTAATACCATTCACACAGAATAACAGTGACATGACTGTTGCTATAGTCCAGCCTATCGGCCAGGCCAGCCATATTCCTGTGGCGGAACCTATAACTCTTGACAGCACTATCGCCAGCACCACTCTGAGTATCAGATCCGTAAACGTCGATGTCATGAATCTGCCCATCATGCCTGTTCCCCTTAGTATTCCATCAGCTACAAGTTTTGCCGATACTACAAAGTAGAACGGCGCCAGTATCCTGAGATACGTGACTCCCGTGTCAAGGGCAAGTCCTGTCCTGTTCTCCATAAATGGATACATGCCATAACGGCCAAAGAAGAAGTACAAAACCGCAAATGGTATGCATAGTCCCCATATGAGTTTTATTCCAGCTTTAAGTCCCTGTCCTATCCTGTCGATCTTACCCGCGCCAAGATTCTGTGCGGTATAGTTGGATATTCCATTTCCAAGTGTTGTAAATGACGTTATGACGAGATTGTTGAGCTTTACAGCCGCCGCATAGCCCGCTATGACAGAGGCTCCAAATCCATTGATGACGCTCTGAATAATTATATTTCCAACTGAGATAAAGCTCTGCTGAAGTATGCTCGGTATGGCTATGACTGCTATCTTGCCCAGCATGCTTCCCGAAAATACACGGACCTTCCCCTCAGTGCGAACTGCTGTCAGGCGTCTGAACACAACTATTATCGCAAGTACAGCGCTCACGCCCTGACAGATGAATGTAGCCCACGCAACTCCATTTACTCCCATTTCAAATGTCTTTACAAACAGTATATCAACAGCTATATTGGACACCGATGAGATGGCAAGGAATATGAACGGTGTTCTCGAGTCGCCCAGCGCAGAGAATATTCCTGTCGCTATGTTGTAGAAGAACAAAAATGGCACGCCCAATATGTATATGTTCAGATAAGTAAGCGAATCTCTCATCAGCTCATCCGGGGTATCAATAAGTGCCAGCAGTCTCTCTCCAAGCAGGAATCCAACCAGCATGAGAACCGCCACAAGTACCGCGCTTGCTATGAGAGTAGTCCAGACCGCAGTCTTCATCTCGCTGTATTTCTTTGCCCCGAACAGCTGGGATACTATGACCGAACAGCCTATATTGCATCCAAATGCAAATGCTATGAAGATAAGTGTTATCTCATAGCTGTTGCCGACCGCCGCCAGAGCATTTTCTCCTATGAACTGCCCCGCCACAAAGCTGTCCGCTATGTTATAGAGCTGCTGAAATATCACACTTCCGAAAAGTGGCAGGCAGAATCTCCAAAGCACGGATTCAGGCCTTCCCACAGTAAGATCTTTGTTCACTTTTTTCCCTTCTTTTCTATAATTTACTCCTGTTTTCGGTTTTATTCTAAACTCGTTCACCCGGCATTACAATAGGCAAAATAGTAAACATCTTCGGCTGAACACCCGTTTTTTTGTACTTATTTCCATATATTTTTATGCATATAAAAACGACAGTACATGCCGAGATGGACATATACTGCCGGATCTTTTTATATTTTAAGTTTCTTGGTAATTACAGTATATCTATGTATTCCCCTGACAGCGCCTTGTTCATCGATCTGACAGCACAGAATTTACCGCACATACTACACGTGTCGCTGTACTCGTCATCAGGCTTCCTGCTGTCCCTAATCTCCTTTGCGGTCTCAGGATCTATGGCACATGCAAACTGTGCATCCCAGTCGAGGACACGTCTCGCATCCGCCATCTTGTCATCTATATCCCTCGCTCCAGGTATCCCCTTTGCTATATCTGCCGCATGGGCTGCTATCTTGGATGCGACGATTCCCTGCTTGACATCTTCTACATTTGGCAGGGCAAGGTGCTCTGCTGGTGTGACGTAACAGAGGAATGCTGCGCCGTTCATGGCTGCGACCGCTCCGCCTATGGCACTTGTGATGTGATCGTATCCCGGTGCTATATCTGTGACAAGAGGTCCAAGTACGTAGAATGGTGCGCCCATACAGAGTGTCTTCTGAACTTCCATGTTGGCTGCGATCTGATTGAGTGGCACATGACCAGGGCCCTCAACCATAACCTGTACGTTATGATCCCACGCGCGCTTTGTCAGCTCTCCAAGTCTGACAAGCTCCTCTATCTGACATACATCCGTTGCGTCCGCAAGACATCCCGGACGACATGCATCTCCAAGTGATACTGTCACATCGTATTCCTCGCATATATCAAGGATCTGATCAAAATACTCGTAGAACGGATTCTCGTTACCAGTCATGGTCATCCATGCAAATACAAGACTGCCGCCACGGCTGACTATATTCATCTTTCTCTTGTGTTTCTTGATCTGTTCGATCGTCTTTCTTGTTATTCCGCAGTGGAGAGTCACGAAGTCAACTCCATCCTCCGCGTGAAGACGTACCACATCGATGAAATCCTGTGCTGTCAGTGTCGCAAGATCTCTCTGATAGTGGATAACGCTGTCATATACCGGCACAGTTCCTATCATAGCCGGACACTCTGAAGTGAGCTTCTGTCTGAACGGCTGTGTATTGCCGTGGCTTGACAGATCCATGATCGCCTCTGCTCCCATCTCGACAGCACTCATAACCTTCTGCATCTCGATACCATAATCCTTGCAGTCTCTTGACACACCGAGGTTGACATTGATCTTGGTCCTCAGCATGCTTCCAACTCCCTCTGGGTTTAAACATGTGTGCTTCTTGTTAGCTGGTATCGCTACCTTGCCCTCTCCTACCAGTTTCATCAGCGCCTCAGTGGACATATGCTCTTTCTCGGCAACTTTCTCGATCTCAGGAGTTACTATGCCTTTTCTTGCTGCGTCCATCTGTGTTGTGTAATTTCTCATCTGTTCCTCCAATCTGATCCGGCTTTATAAATCTGTTCCAGATCTAATATTTGTTTCTCTTACACTTTTATAGTGGCGGAAGGTGGTGCCCCCAATCAGCCACTTTAGGGAATATCCCACTTAAGCGGGTCCCTCCTTATAAAGGAGCAGACGCATGAAAGGCGCTTACGCGCGGCGTCTGCGTAATATGTCGTCAAGCACCGCTTGATGACCTGCGCGCACATCAGTGCGCTTCCACTCTTCACAAGGAATCCCCCCACTTACGTGGGTCCCTCCTTATGAAAAAAGAGACACAGGAATGCGTCTCTTCTTTCTTACATCATTATGTATGTATCAAACGTATCCCTACGGCGGCATTATCCGCATCAGGTTGTGGGTCGAAGCGTTCAGCCTCCTCTCAGCCGGCTAACTCGCCAGCTCCCCATATACTATCCAATTCTCTGACAACAAGTATACCGCTGTCAGATCGTAACATCAACATATTTTTCTGTGATGTTACACCGTATGCTGCAACTCATTACTGATCTGCATCTTTTCTAAGGTCATAATAGTGCGGAATGATATCCTCGTAATGTCCATCCGGCATTCTGAAGCCTCCCGGGATAACGCCTAGCGGAGTAAAACCAATCCTTTTATACAGATGGAGTGCATGTACATTTGATGCTACTACGGCATTGAACTGGAGCACTCCAAAGCCTTTCTTCTTTGCCATGGAGATACAGTCAAGCACAAGCTTTTCTCCTATGTGTTCACCGCGGACGTCGCGTCTCACGGCATAGCTGGCGTTACATATATGTCCGCATCTTCCCACGTTGTTCGGATGAAGTATGTAGAGTCCTACCACCTCACCACTCTCTGCGTTCTCGGCGATACCAGTATATGTCTGCTCTTTGAAAAATGCACCGCCTGATTCCGGTGTCAGGTCTTCCTCCTGTGGAAATGCTACTCCGTCATCAACAACCTGGTTCCAAATTTCTGACGCAGCGACCGCATCTTCTGTCGTGTACTCTCTTATGTTGATATTCATCTGTGCGTCCTCCTATTATGATAATATTTCACTTATATTCTATTTATTCTTTTATCATTCTGTCTGCCTGCTCACTGTGAACATATAAAGCAGTTCAGTGTGATATTGCAATTATCTCCTACAAATCCACAGCCTGCCTCACTTCCCTCTTTTTCCAGCTCACAAAGCCATACATATCATTCGCAAAGAATATGACGAAGTTTACAACTACAGGAATATATGCCGGATTCTCAAGTGACGCGAGAACCCACAAAACTATCAGAATCACATCATTTGCTGCATATCCCACCGCATAGTATGACGATCTCAGCATGGTGAGCGCAGCCGCCAGGAAACTTGTGACTATGGATATTGTGCTGAACACTATATTCGGCGTGTCAAGTATCATGAGTATATAGTAGAATACAACCATTACAAGCACCGTGCTGACAGTGAGCCATATCACATGTCTTCTTGTCAGTTTCTGTATGGCAACCTCACTGCTGTTGCCCTCCGACGGATTCTTGAACCACGTTATGGCGGACCACACCGCCATCGGCATCGTCATCCCGAGGTAGGTTATCATCTCACCCCAGTAGCGGAACCTGAATGATATTATACCGTATAATATGCTGAATACGACCATCAATATCTGCGCCCACACATTTCCTTTTGCAGCAAATATAAGCGATGTCACGCCTATGAGTGCCGCCGCCAGTGTGAGGATGTCCAAATCTGCAGTGAGAAGATTCGATACCAGCACTATAATGAGGGAACACAGCCAGATAAGCCATTCCCGCTTAGTCAGTTCCTTTATTGGATTGTTCATTTCGATCTCTCCTTTTTATCGCCTATCTTTAGCAAACTCTTTTCTAGTTGCCTGAATTTTCAAACAATTCTATTGTTCAAGAAAGTCATTCATCTTCTAATTTCTCTCAGATTTTGACTATATTCTTTCCTGCCCATCTCTAAAGTCTTATTTTCTCCAAATCATCTGGCACATGCAGGTTGCCGCTGTAATACCTTTTGCCCTCTGCCACGTACAATCCTTTTCTATGTGTTATATTTTTATCCTCTGTATGATATAGCAACAGATTCTGAACTTCAATCTTTTCTGCAAGTTCACAGGCATCCTTGACTGTTGAGTGATGTTTCTCGTATGGATCAAATATATCCGCCTCAGAATACAGGCAGAATGCCTCATGGAGCAGCCATTTGCTGCCTCTCGCATACTTCTCCTCACAATCATTGTAAGGCTCGTCTCCGCAGCACGTAATTTTCGCGCCATCACCCATATCCATACAGAATCCAAATTGCTTTGTCTTAGTTGAACCAGTATCAAAAAATGTGACCTTTTTGCCCATTATCTCTTTCGTATCGCCGTCATTCACCTCAACCAGATGAAGTCTGTCACCAATATATACTGTCTCCTTCTTATTAAGAAGTTGCATTGCCATCTCCCTAAGTAAAGCGATGACCTCGTCATGTCCGTATATAACGGCTTCGCCTTCATACGAACCTTTTTTCATATGCTGGCATATCATGCGGATCATCCACACCGCGCCGAGTATATGATCCATATGTTTATGCGTCACAAATATTGTCCTCATGTCCTGCCAGTTAAAACCCGCTTTCTTAAGCTGTGACAGTATGCCGTTACCACCGCCGCCATCCACTAGAAAATGTTCGTCTCCATCTGACAGCACAAAGCATGTATTATAACACTCTGTCACAAGTGCACTTCCTGTTCCAAGCATCGTTATGTCCATACACCCATTCTTCCTTTCCCAAATACTTAATTCGTATAATAAGCACCATCCGCAGACTCATATTAACCTGATTAACAGCTTACTTCTCCGGCTCCTTGCACACATCAACCCAGCCGGCAGCCCCAGATGCATCCTCAAGCTCAGAGATGGTGAGATTCACTGCACTGTGGTCATTGCCCGCCGCAGGAAAAACCCTCTCGTATCTCTTGAGGCTCTCATCAAGGTATACATCTATCCCCAGATTTATTCCAAATGGACACACTCCGCCCGGTGCATGTCCGACAAGCTCCTCCACGCTATCAAATGGCACCATCTTCGCCTTGACGTGGAATCTGTCTCTATATTTCCTATTGTCAACTCTGGCTATGCCCTCGGTGAGTATGAGTACTATCTTGTCATCCTGTATGAACGCCATGGTCTTAGCGATCATGCCCGGCTCAACTCCAAGCGCCTCCGCCGCCATGGCAACAGTTGACGTCGGAGCGTCCATAAGTATGATCCTGTCTCCATATCCTTTATCTTCAAGAAACTTTTCTGCCTTTTCCAGTAACATGGCTGTACGTCCTCCTTGTTGTAATTATCTGTATTCTAGCACTTCATCCATTTTCTTTCCAGGCCGCATCTCCGGATTCTCTGCAACAGGTTCTGGATCGCCGCACCTCGATAAGCTGTCTTATAATCGCCGGCTCCACTGGGGTATCTTTAAACCTTCTAATACTGTGTCTTTTTTCTATGCTATCTCTTACCTCCATAGCTATGTCTGCCTCCGTCTGTCTCCGTAAATATATGTATGTAAACCGTATATTATCCAAAGCATCATAATTGCTGTATATCTATAACCATGCACTCCTCAGATGCCTTAAATCCCATTGATTCGTACAGCGGTCTGCCGCTTTCCGTGGCATCAAGACTTATCTCCGTGGCACCATGTACACGCGCATCCTCTATAAGCATATTCACAAGCTGCCTGGCGATTCCTCTCCTCCGATAGTCCTTTTCTGTATATACATTCATGAGATGTGCTCTCTTTCCAGAAGTATGAGAAAATGTTGGCATAATTTCAATATAAGACATACTGGCACACGCCACACATCTTCCGTCATCGACAGCTACAACAGTTGTCTGATCACCTTCAAGAAAATATCTCCTGCTGTTTGTCACCAATTTATCGTCAAATATATAATCAACTGGAAGATCATTGACTATCCTAAGCATGGACAATCTGACATTCATCAACATATCTATATCGCTCGCGTCCGCCATCCTATATTCCATAATATCCCCCTAATCAGTCCTTGACATTTGCTAACCTCCTGTTATAATAACACAAGTCGGACGGTATGTTGAATATTAATATACCTTGCAAGGTGTTCTGCAGATGCAGGATTCCCGGATGGAACATGAATCGCGATACAATATATCAGAATTTTCATGAGCCAGATAAGATGATTATCTTATCTGGCTCTTTTTTTTGCGGCTGGCAGGTTAATGTGTCCCCGCAATCATGTGCCTTTCCGATTTTCAATTATAAACTTTTTTTATTAAGGAGATTTACAAATGAATCTGTTAAAAGACGATCTGAAAAAGCTTTACTTCAAATTCCTCATTCCTTCCCTTGGAAGTGCCATGGTCATGTCCATATACACCCTGACTGATGCCATCGTCATCGGCAAAGGTGTTGGAGCTGATGCCCTGGCCGCTCTGAGCATCACAACGCCTCTGCTGTGCATACTTATGTCAACCGGAATTCTCTTTGGCGTAGGTGGATCAGTGCAGATGAGCGTGCACAGAGGAAGTGGCAACACAGTCAAATCTAACCGCTACTTCACCGTGTCATTCATGATGATCGCGGCCATCACCGCGCTGCTGTGGATACTGTACATAACATGCATGCCATCACTGCTGAGGCTCATGGGTGCAAATGCCACTCTATACCCATATGCCATGTCATACATGCACTATATAAATATGTTCCTGCCGGTTGCAGTATTTTCCAACTTCATAGCTATATTTGTGAGGGCTGACAATGATCCGAACCGAGCCATGGCAGGCGTCCTGCTGGGCGGAGTGTTCAATATCGTGATGGACATCGTACTGGTATTCCCGCTGAAGCAGGGAATCGGCGGAGCCGCACTTGCCTCTGTTATCGGTATGCTGATCCAGGTACTTGTCGCCTCATCGCATTTCCTCAGCAAGAAGAATGAGCTGCGTTTCATAATGCCACACAGGATCCTGAACAGCATGAAAAATATTGTGACAGCCGGTATCCCGAGCTTTTTCAATGAATTTGCAAATGGATTTATAGTGCTGCTGTTTAACATACAGATATTGAAGTACTGCGGCGAGAATGCCCTGTCCATATACAGCGTCATCTCCAACTGCGTCATCCTGTTCAACTCTCTGTTCACAGGAGTTGGTCAATCCGTGCAGCCTGTGATCTCGACCAACTACGGAGCAGATAACATAAGCAGAATAAAAACCATAAAAAGAATGGCTTACACAACCATCCTGATCATGGGCGTGCTGTTCTCACTTATTGGAATACTTTTTCCACGAACATTGTGCAATGTATTTATAGATATGAATGAAGGCCTTGGTGTCATTGCTGATCTTGGTGTCAGAGCGTACTTCTTTGCATTTGTGCCATTTGGGATCAACCTGATGACCTCCTACTATCTTCAGGCCATACTGAAATCCGGGCAGTCGCTGTGTATATCACTGCTCCGAAACATCATACTCAGCAGCGTGTGTATACTGACGTTCCCAGTTTTGACCGGTGGCAACAGCTTGTGGTTTGCTGCACCTGCGACCGAGGCTGTGACTCTTACTGTCAGTCTGGTATTTCTGGCGCAGGAATCCCAAAGGCAGGGTAGCCATTAAATGTGTATGCAAATTAGGCGATACGAGGTATAATGGATATGTTGACTTTAACAATAGGGATTAGGGGGTATAAGGCGAAAATGCACGAAATGGATTTGATTGAATTCCTTATTAAAGAAGGACACACTGATATTGCAGAAAGTATTAAAGACTACCGAAAAAATACTATTAAAATGTGTGTGAAGGATGTGGAAAATGTAATTGCAAAAGGCACAAGTAAAATCGGCGGCTTTCCCGATCTTCCGCCCGAAATTCCATATCCCACAATGTCGGGCTATTCCTGCAAGCGCGGAGATGACACTGAGCGGTACGAAAAATCAGCAATGCAGCTTGTTGCTCAAATCAATCTTGCGGACATTGCCGACTTGGATATTGAAAACAGGCTTCCGCACACGGGTATTTTATATTTTTTCTGGAGCGGAGAAATCGACTCAATTCACCAGACCAACAAATGGGTTGAAAGCGTTGCTGACGACCCTGAAAATTCGGCTTATCACAAGGTGATCTGGTACAATGGCGACCTGTCAAATTTAAAGAGAACTGAGCCGCCTGTTCCATATTATTCAAAGTATTTTACAGAAACTTTTGAGGAAAAGGCTGTCGAGTTTGGACTCACCACAGATTATCAGCCACTGGGAGATGTGCTTGACTGTGACCTATTTGACCGTCTTGAAGAAGTTGCTCCAGATTATGATATCGAATATCTTTCGTATGACGGAAACAAATTATTCGGTTATCCTACGGGGGGTAATATTCCGGATGTAAACGCAAAAACTCATCTGCTGTTTCAATATGGTTACAACATTGGTTGTCTATGGAATATCTTTTGGATCATTTCAGATGAAGATTTAAAGAACCGCAATTTCGACAAAGCGGTCTTTAGTTTCGATTTGGACTAATAACTATAATTCTAAGTAGGAGCAGAACACTCCTGCTCCTACTTGGTATAAATTCAGTGCTTTATACAGAATTCGCAGCCACCTTTTTGTCCGATGCAGCTCTTGCAATCGGAGCCCACTGCATACACATCTTCACCCGCGATCAGATATGTTCCTACAAGACTCATCTTCGGTGACATGTGTTCTCCGTTCCATGACACGCCTGCCTGCGATGAATCCATAAGCCCCAGCAGCTCAGGTACTGCCTCCATGCCCATTCCATAGTATCCTGGACCGAACGACGGACTGCAATACTTCTTCTCATATACACTGTTCTTTCTCTCAAGATATCCTTGCAGCCACCCTCTTATGACATCCATGCATGCCATCTGAAATGCCTCCATGTAATACTGGTCAAGCACAGAACCAGTGTTTTCCAGATCTACAACCGGTGCATGAAATGCATAAATGTAACCTTTATCAATAAGACTGATGTCAAGCTGTGTCAATATTCCGCACTCTATCTTTTTCCCACAAAAAGTAAAATAGCCGGGGCAAATGCACTCAGGAGCAAATTCCTGTAAAAGAACATCCACCGCACAAGATCCAGACATATCTTTCATAACCTCATCCAATATTCTGTCAATATTGATCTGATGCTCATACTTCATATCTGCATCTATTTCATTTATATGGGTAATCTGTATCAATCGTTCTTTCACCTGAGTCTTGAGCTTTCGAAGATCTATATGCAAAAGCTCATCTTCCCTCTGAAGGCGTCCAATAACCATATCATACATCTCTGGCTGATGTACTAAAAGACAATTACTGCAATCTTTTATCCGCTGCCCTTTCCGGCTGATCACATACTCAGGATTACCTAGGCACCGTTCCTCGCGATAAAGTGGGCAGTAGCAGAACATGCAATTAAAGTTCTCTACTTTCTCCACTTTATGACACGGGAAAAACTCACATTGTGTATTCTGAAAAAATTTATAACTATTTTCCATAATATATTATGCCGTTTTATTTTTCTGTTTTTTCATTTTTTTCTTAACTATCTCTACACCTGCATAAATCAGGAATCCAGCAAGTGACATGATCAGCCCCAGCCTCAAACCTGGCGTATGATAAACCATTTGTACTGTATGCTTACCCTTATCAAGTTTTATTCCCATAAAAGTATCTGCAAGCTCATCAATTTTAACCTCTTTACCATCCACAACAGCAGACCATGCATCTTCATAAGGTATTGAAAGCAGTATTTCTGTATCATCGTCAACATCTACTTCACCAGTAATTCTATTTTTAGAAATTTTTAAATCTGTTTTATATCCAGTGTTAAGAATATTGATCGCTTTTTCAAACACATCTGTATTCAGCTGCGATACATACAATGTATGCTTCTTGTCCCTATTGGTTTTTCTCTTTATAACTAAATCTATTTGATCTCCAGCCTTATATTCACCAATGTACATGCTGTTGATTTCAAACCTGTGACATGCATTCTGAATCAACTCGCCATTTACATATACCTCACAATTGTTATCATATAAGCTACTATGTGTTTTGCTTCCATCAACAAACACGTATACCGGTCCATCTTTTTTTACATCCAATTTCCATTCTTCATTACCATTCTTGTCAGTATGTATATATTCTGAATCAACATTCTCATATACATCTACTTCTTCACCAAGCATAGCGGATAACAGGTTCTGCTGATTTTCAAATGGGTCATTGCCAAATGAAACCTTCTTTATATCGTCATTCACCGGATAGCCGAGGGGCAAAGCGTATTTATTTTTATATACCTGTGCATACTGAGTCTTCAGATCCGTTTTCTCGTATCCTGATGCCGGACTCTTTAATTGGACATATTTTATTGACAGCAAAGAATCTGTCAGCAGCATAGGACTATTCCAATATGTCTCACGTAAAAAAAGCTTCTCCCCAGGGATATCAGAATATCCCATATAAGCTAGAAATCTGTCAACATTAAAATCATAAGCTGAACTATAATGCTCTATGCTATTATAACCATACAGCAGTGACTCCCCCGTCGCTATATCTCTTCCAATAGTCTTTAGATAATTATAATCATTTTCATATCTGAAAAAGCTTCCCTTCTCAGTATCATTAAGACTATCGACTATATTCTCGGCAGCAACTGTGTAATCAGAAAAACTCCTTGCATCATTATTGTATTCAGAAAAAGCAATGTACACATTATAACCGGCTTCTATCGCAGTCAGGCATGCCACTCCAAAGCATACTACCTTGGAAACATTTTTTCTATTGTTACCACATAACAGCACTATTATCCCTATACCAAAAATTGCCATATAAATAATGACTATATTACGCGGTGAATTTATTTTCTTTATATAATATAAAAATGCCAAACCTACTGCAACAACCCCCATTGCAGAAGCTACTTCTTTTTTTGATACCTGGTCTTTTTCCCATAATTGAACCTCTCTTGCAGCGATCATTATCATTACAAAAGAGAGTACAAAACTAAATCTGAAGAAGTATGAAGTGCTTCTAACAAAGGCTGTCCACACAAGTTCTAAATCTCTAAGACAATAACAGCTGCACAACAAAGCAAGCAGACATGCCATACAGATTTTTTCTTTTTTCTTCACAGCAGAATTAAAGAAAAATGCAACAACAGCAATAAGAACGATGGTTCCCGTAAAAATAGGGGGTGCATCCTGCGCATTCACTTTCGCACCAACATCAAATCCACTAAGGAACTGTGTTATATCCATATTAACTATACGGCTCAATCCAACGGTATTATTTGTTGCAATTCCTCCAACAAGCGCCATACACGCAGGAAGAAGTATACACAGACTCGCCAACACTCCACATAACATTGTTACTATATATCTAAATATACTTTTCCATTCTGTTTTCAACGCTTTTTTTATACTAAAGTCATTTGCATTAAGATATTCAACAATAAATAGTATTCCTGACATCAGACATACCATATAGCCAGTGTACCAATTACAGAAAATTGCAACGAATACAGAAGTAAATAGCAGTCCCGTTTTCTTCTTATCAACGCACTTCCATACTCCTAGTGCTATCAATGGCAAAATAATAACTCCATCAAGCCACATAACGTTTCTACAATTATACACATTATATTCCATAAGTGCATATAACGATGATAATACAAGGCCTGGTATCACCGATATTTTGAACCTTTTATCAACATATATGTATCCTGTTATTCCACACAAACCAATTCTGAGCAAAATCATAAATGCCATAAACTGTGGTATCTGCGCCTTTGAAAAAAACACAATAAACAAATTTAATGGACTAGACAAATAATAAGCTACTATCCCTATCATCCTGCCGCCAAGTGCTTTTCCTGTAGAATATTCTATACCTGCATTTCCATGAAACACATCCCATAAATATCCATAATAGTCCTTATACTGTAGCAATGAATCCCAGATCATCGTAGACTTGTTACCAAATGGTACCACTCCGCACACAGCCATAACAATCAACGTTATAATAACCGGTAAGAAAAATGCCAATGCAATGATGATCATTTTTTGTCTTAGAGTTTTTTGCTTACTCATCAATCTCCTCCTGTAATCCACATCTTTATTATCAACTATCTATAGCTTGACAATATCTAAAAAGCAATTAATTATCTGATTGCCCTGTTTTTCGCAGCACCCATAAACATGATAACCGGAACCACTATTCCAACGATCATCATAATCACTGCTATCAGTTTGCTGTCACCGGACACCAGTGTCACTATACCGCTTATTATCGCAAGTATCACCAGAAATGCTGCCCATACAACTATGGCAGACGCCTTTGCAACCTTGTTGCTTCCGGCTATTCCAAATATACCGCCTATGATGGCCGCAAGCGATGCTATTCCGGCCACAACGCCACATACGACAGCCTTTGTCGATGGCTCATCTGCAAGCACAAGCTTTGCAATGTCATAATATCCGGCATTTACAAGCCCCCATATGAGCATGATGAGCGACGATGCCGTCACCATTCCCTTTCCAGGTAATTTTTCCATAGATTATTTCTCCTTTTTCATTCTCATATCACTGTCTGCTCCACACATAACAGAAGGCCTGTGTTCTGGCTGCAAACTTCTCAGTCTTGAGCAGTTCTCTTACCTCTGCCTTTGTGTACCATCCTGGAGTGATCTCCTCCAGAGTTGAAGTGCTCGGCTTGAACTCGCCTCTCGCCTTGCCTACAACACACATATTTGTCTCATTTGAAAATCCTACAGCACTGTAGCTTGTCCCTATTGTGTCACTGATCTCGTACAGCTCAAGTCCCGTTTCCTCCATAAGCTCACGTCTGGCACTGACCTCAGGAGTCTCCCCCGGATCTATGAGTCCGGCAGGGAAATTATATACCCATTCACCCGGAGCAAGTCTGAACTCCTTATCTATAAGGATCCTCTCATCTGCCTCGTCTGTGGCGATGATGACCACCGCATCTGCTGCCTTGCCATGAAGTCCCTCGAAATCGGTGATTTCTCCATTCCTGCTTATCATCTCATAGTTCTTAACTATTCCGTCTACAGTCTCGTACTGAACATCGTATCGTGTGATGAACTTTCCCTGTTCTTTCTTTTCAATTCCTACAAATTTCAAAACACTTTCTCCTCTACTTGCAAAGCTCTGCCACAACCTGATTGATGACCTTGCCGTCTGCCTTGCCCTTGAGTTCAGCCATAACAGCCTTCATGATCTGGCCTTTATTCTTTGTTGCTATCACATCTGCAAATTTTGTTGTGAGGATATCTCTCACCTCATCCTCTGACAGAAGTTTTGGCGCATACTCGTTGAACACATCATATCTTGCCTTGTACTGCTCCAGAAGATCTGTTCTGTCTGCAGGGCAGGTATCGATCTGCTCTTTTACAGACTTGATCTCCTTGAGGATAACACTGTCAACTATATCCTCAGGAATGTTGTCTCTGCAGCCGTTATCGATTCCGACCTTCTTAACTGCTGATACGAGGGATGAGATGCTGTCCTTTCTCTCCTTATCCCTTGCCTTCATTGCTGCTATCATATCCTTCTGTAACTTCTCAAGTGTCATTTTTATTTCCTTCTTTCTTTATTTTTATCACTTTTTTATTTTATACCATATTGAACGCTGCTTTTGCAAAACAACATTCTCTGCCTGAAGCTGTTCCAATTTCTTCTGAATATCTGCTTTTTCTGCCTGAAGTTCTCCAAGTTTTGCCTGAAGATCAGATTTCTCCTTCTCAAGTTCTTTTATCCGGATACCCCTGTCAGCCTTTTCCTTATATGTCTGCTGTAGTTTTGCATTTATCTCCGACTTTTCCTTGTATGTTCTTTGAAGCTTGGCATTTATCTCTGACTTTTCCCTGTAGGCACGCTCATTTTCTTCAATGCGTTTCTTTAATTGTCTGGAATTTCTACCAATCTCATTCCTCAATTCTCTGCGTTCTTTTTCATGACATTCACATACCCTGATCAGTGCATCCTCTACCGGCTCTCCATCATATTCAAGAATCTTATTCGCAAGTGCATTATCTCCATATTCAGGTTTAAGCCATTCCTCTATCTTCTGTAACTGAACGTCATTCTGGTCGGCGTCCACATTCTTATGGTAAAGGCCTATTTCCTGTGAGCCCGGTAAGTACCGAAGATCCTCACATGGCATAGCCGCCACAACCGGAACTCCTGACATGATCTCTATTAGCTTAAGCCAGATGTCATCCGCCCACAGGCACATCTCCACCATCTTGTCTTTGTCGAACCACTTATCATCATAAATTCCTGGTGGATATAAAGTTCCTGCGCCCCCGGTTGCAAATAACTGCATCTTTGGTCTGTACAGACAGGCAACCGTCTCCTTCATCCAATACCTGTACGGAATAAGCTGCCCTTTATCCGAAATGACCATCCAGTGTGTCCTCACAGCGGATACCGCCTCTGGATACTGTAAATATGACATATACAGATTCTCAAGCATGTATGGAGGATATTGCAGATCGTCATCTATCGTCACGACCACGTCGTCCGTGAACTCCTGCAGCGCATAGAAATACTTCTTGTGCGGCTTCAGATCATCACACCATCTGACCTCCAGCTTATCCTCAAACTGCAGCTTTCTGAGATCATCCGGGAGATCGTCATCCCTATTAGGGAACTGCTCCTCCGCCAGCCACAAAACGATCTTATCTGCCTTTCTGGTCTGTGAATATATCGACTCAAGCATCTGTGCTATGCCCGCAATTCTGGCGGGATAGGATGTGAGCGACACTATTATCCTTCTCGTCTTGAGCTTTTTCAGCTCCGATGAATCATGTTTCTTTATGATGGAATATTTGCGGAATAACTTGTCATCATTGAGTCCCTTCTCTGTCAATCCGTCAAATATCTCACTGTTAAATACGCTGTGCGCTTTCTCGTAAAACTCTATTCTCTCTGCAGAATCCAGTTCTCTGCAATACTTCTCATAATTGTCCACATACTGACGTATGGCAAAGTACATAACAGCATTCCACAGATCAGTCCTGTCTGCCATGCCCTTCACATGCTCCGTCACACAGTCAACGGTCTTCGGAACATCCGGCAGCTTCTCAGCCTCACTCTCAGGAACAACATTCCTTGAAAATGTCAGATTGCTTATATATGCTATCTTCTCCGCCGCTACAGCTCCAATTGCCGAATATATCGCTTCGCTGTCACAACCGGCAATGCCCAGTCCTGCATCTATTATGAACTGCTTTCTGTAGAGTTTATTGCCAACTAATGGTCGTACCACATTCATGATCCTGCCACGGCAGTCCTTCCAGTTAAACACCTGCTTTCCGCCGTGAACCCACTCAAAATGTATACCTCTTCCGAAGGTCTTCCCACCGTCACTGTCTATAAGCTCGCAGTTCGAAATCACCATGTCCGCCCCGCTCTGCTCTGCGGCGTCATGCAGCTTCTCCAGCATGTTCTCTGGATAAACCTCCGAGCCATCCACGAACAGTATATATTCTCCATGCGCGCGCTCAATCCCCGCGAATCTGTCCGCTTCTATTATCTCGTACTCCTTAAATGTCTGGCCAGCCAGCTTTGTCCGGCATGTCTCCACACCGCTTCCGGCTGTAAAAATCACTGATATAACCGGTTTCATAACCCGATACTCCTTTCATTGAACACCATCCTATTGCTGTCCCTCATGATGTCCCGACTCTAGGTCTGTCAATAAATTTTATATCTTAAGTATTTCCGATAGATTCTTCTGTATTCCTGCCGCAACCTCAGGCTTATTCATGGAATACACATGTATATGCTTCACTCCATTTGCCATGAGATCTATGATCTGGTCTGTGGCATATGCAATTCCCGCCTGCCTCATCGCAGCCTCAGTATCGCCAAATGCATCGACTATGCTCTTGAATCTCTCCGGCACGTTACAACCTGAGAGCTTGACAGCATTCTTGACCTGTACTCTTCTTGTTATAGGCATAATGCCCGGTATGATCGGCACTGATATTCCCGCCTCTCTGATTCTGTACATGAAATTAAAGAATATGTTGTTGTCGAAGAACATCTGGGTCGTGAGATAATCACATCCAGCATCGACCTTTTTCTTAAGCCCAATTATGTCTTCGTGCTTATTTGCCGAGTCTGGGTGTACCTCAGGGTAACATGCTCCGCCCACGCAGAAATCTCCTGTCTCCTTGATGAGCTCCACCAGCTCTGATGCATGTGAGAACTCTGCAAATACCTGTCCATCATAGTTCTTCGGTATATCGCCGCGGAGAGCAAGTATATTCTCTATACCGGCATTCTTCATGTCAGCAAGCGCAGTCTTGATGCCCTCTTTGCTGGCACACACGCATGTCAGATGTGCTATGGTCGGCACGTCGTACTTCTCCTGGATCTCCTGGGCAAGCTGGATCGTATGCCCCTTGGTGCTTCCCCCGGCACCATATGTAACGCTCATGTAATCCGGCTTAAATGCCGCTATACCAAGCGCCGCTGCCTCAACATCCGCAAAGTCTGTATCCTTCTTTGGCGGGAACACCTCAAATGAGAGTGTCGCCTTGTCCTGTGTTATCAAATCTCTTATCTTCATGTACTACCTCTGTATATTTGACTATTACTGTTTATTTCAATCTGGACTCATTTATATCCGGACTCATTTGTATCCGGTCCCGATAAATAATTTTGTTTTTTTGCTTACAACTCTTCAAGCAGCGCCGGAATATCCATAAGTTTTTTCACCTCATAGTCCGGATGTATATCCGCCGCCTGCTGACCATCAGGGTTGAACCATATCGTCCTTATCCCAGCATTTATTCCGCCCTGAATATCTGATGTCAGACTGTCTCCTATGATCACAGTCTCATCTGCCTTTATCTCTGGTCTCCTACCAAAGCAATAGTCAAAGAATTCTCTGGACGGTTTCTCCGCTCCGGCGTCCTCAGATATGAATATATCCTCAAAATATTTTACTATACCGCAGTCTGCCATTCTTCCAGTCTGTACGTATGCTCCGCTATTTGACACAATGTACAGCTTGTATCGTCCATACAAAGTATCAAGCAGCTTTATCGTATCAGGGAATACAAATCCCTTCTGGCTGAGCTGATCCTCATAGTAGGCTGTCGCCTCTGCAGCAGAGTAGTCAACTCCCAGCTCTGCAAAAAGTATCTCGTATCTGCTCTCCTTAACCTGCTGCCTTGTGAGCAGCCCCTGTTCAAGCAGCTTCCATCTTGATTTGTTGATCTCGCTGTATCTGGATATGACCTTTTCTGTAGGCTCCACCCCTATATGCCTGAGCATATTTGAGAGCGCTCTGCTCTCACTGCGCTTGAAGTCCAGCAGTGTCTCATCCAGATCAAACAATATGTTCTGTACCATATAAATTCCTTATATCTTTCTTTTCAAATTCATATGCTGACTTATCAGTGTCTGTCGTTATGATTCTGCATTTTATACATTACTCTTATGCGCAGCTGCCGGATTTTTACAGTGCGCACATTCTTAAATATTATATTCCACTCACCAGATAATAGCAATAGAGCCGGTTACAAATCTTCTGCTGTGACCGCCCTCTCTTCGGCAATCCCGCACGATCCGCAACCGGCTCTGTTCCGTCTATTTTATTAAGTTTATTTGTATTTCAATTTACTTCATGCTCTTGCTGAGTCCGCTCATTGCGATCTCTGACAACTGTTTTCTGTAGAGAAGTGAACTGATTAAATACTCTATAACACCACCCAAAAGGATGGCCGCATATCCAAGAACAGCAAACTTTACAAGCCCAAGACTTATAACATCTGATATATGACTGATTGTTGACATGCAGGTCATTATCACCAGCATAAACACAATAAAGCTTGCCACAAAATATTTGTAACATACACCGCAGAATATCATAGCTCCGAACAATATAAATATGATCATAAACAATGTATCCAGATAGTTTTCTGTATTCTCCGGATACATTCTGATAAGTATATATTTCTCCACAACAAGTATTGTGAAAAGTACAAGATACACAACTGTGCTGACGATCACTGGCATTCCCACCTCCAGTTTTCTCTTCATCACGCTTGACTGCACATAGTCCGATGCATTCATGTATATTATCATCTGATAGGCAAACATTCCAGTCAGCATAAAATAGAAACCGCCCAGAATATTCGTTCCGTGTGATGATATTTCAATCAATAAACCTATTGCAGTGAATAACCCCAACATCATCACATTTGTCTTTAACTTATATCCATATCTAAGAAGTTTAAAACCAAGTATCAAATCTTTCATCCCTTAATCCTCCTTGTCTAATATATATCATTTCTCCCGCCGGCAGGCGGGGCGGATAGTCTAAGCCGTTTCCGGCCTTGAACAACAATCTGTTAATCCATATCCAGATAAGACGCCTCAACCTTGCAGTACATATGTCTGCGCGTCACATATATTCCAACCGGCAGCAATACCGCCAGTGCTGTAACTATGAGCCATGTAAACTTCTGCAATTCCGAAGATATCGTTATATATATAACCGCAGCTCCCGATGCTCCTGATGACAGCATGGACAGCAGACTCATGACCTGAACATTCTGGACATATCTCGTAATGTTCAGCGCCCACACGGAAATATCTGCTGTGAGCAGTATCGACAGGCAAAGCAGTCTTACCGGGTTACCCACCATAATTTCATATGGTACGGCCACTATCACCATGCATATCGCGATCCTCGCCGGTCGGGCAAGCAGATCCGCCGTAAGCGCATTCCGTAACATGGCTTTCCCCTTTGTTGACGTCTTCAGATAATCCATTCCAAGGCAGCCCTTCACACATATTGCACCGAATCCCCAATAATCAGCCATAACCTCGATCGCAGTCATGAGCGCCGCTCCCACACCGAGCATGACCGCTGTTACATAATATTTTCTCACTCCTATATCGATCAATGCCAGTATCACCCCCAGTATGATCGGTATCAACACATTACACACTAGCCGGTATTTTCCATTCGTGATGGCTCTGTAATCCTTTATCATCATCATAATTACGCTCCTATAAATACGTGAAACACTCTAAGCTGTTTTTACTTTAATACCATTTTTGTATTATTCTTCATGACCGCAACACTTATCTGAAACAGCGATGGTATCTCCTTGCTCACATTCATTCCGGCAAGCTTGTCCAGATTCTCTGCAAGACAGATTCCCTCAAAACCATATGGATTCTTAGTCATGGTATAAAGGATGTTTGATGCCACCTCCGCATCCTGGGCATCTCCCTTTATCAGTATGTATTTCTCCTTCAGATCCTCCACAAATCCGCACTCGACCACATTTCCATGTTCCATGATGATCGCATAATCAGTGATGCTCTCCATATCGGATATATTGTGTGTTGAGAACAATACACTCTTCTCCCCCGCTCCGTCGCTTATATAATCGCCGATCATCTGACACAGCTTATCTCGCATAAGAGGATCAAGAGGCGATGCCGGCTCATCGAGCAGCAGCAGGTCAGTATCCCTCGCCATAACCCCGGCAAGCATCAGCTTAGTTCTGGTTCCATCAGAGAGTGCTGAACACTTTTTCTTCAGCGCAACACCGTTCGGAGAATCAGGAAATATCGCAAGTTCACGGCAATATCTTTCAAACTCGTCCCTGTCAAAATTGTCAAAGAGCAGACTGCTTATCTCCTCCACATCAGATACAGTCCACTGTGGAAGGTAATATCTGCCTGTTCCCGTATAGCCTATCCTGTTCTTTACATCCGCCCTTCTCTCCTTCTCCTCCGATGAATACTTGTCAAAGAAAGTCAGCTCACCTTTGTAATCAAGCCTTATTCCTGAAAGCATATTGAGAAGTGTCGTCTTTCCCGCTCCATTTTCTCCGATGAGTGCTGTCGCAAATCCCTTTGGCACCCTCAAATCAGGTATATCCAGTGTAAATGTCTTAAACTTTTTGGAAATATTCTCCCCTTTTACAGCGCAGTCATAATTCATCATCCAATCCTCCATTAAACCTTAAACTCTCTTCACGTCTTTCTTTTTCCCTATTCTCTGTCCACTTTGTCCTCTGCCTGTCAAATCGTCAGTCCTGTACCATCAGCAGAGCATCAAGCATGTTCTTGAGCTCATCGTCCGACAACCCCGCAATACGTGCCGCAGCTATGGCCTCCGTCAAAGATGCCTCTACCTTTCGAAGATGCTGCTCTATCAGCATCTCACTGTCCTGTGCATTCACATAAAAGCCCTTGCCCTGTTCAGCGGTGACCAGCCCCTCCTGCTCCAGCAGCTCATAAGCTTTCATGGTGGTGATAACACTTATCTTCAGATCCCGTGCCAGCCCCCTGATAGACGGCAGATATTCGCCCTGGGCATATTTGCCCGCCAGAATGTCCGACTTGAAGCTGTCTGCTATCTGCTGATATATAGGCACTCCTGAGTTCTGAGAAAGTCTCATATGTACACCTCCTTAAACTGTTCTCAACTGTTTATATGTTATATATACACTATGCACAGATATGTGTCAACAACTTTTTACTCTAAACCCTAAAATAATAATATCTTCATCTCCTTGTCCACGCAAAAAATCCCCGCCGGCACTGATCTGTTCGGTACCGGCGGGGATTTATCTGTCATATTATTCTATTGTTCAAGCGGGCATGTTATCTGGAACATCTCCTCACACACCTTGTGTACAAGTCTGGCTGTCTCCGTGTCTGCCAGCTTGTAATATACCTCCTTGCCCTCTCTGCGGCTCACGATCAGGCCGCTGCCCTTGAGCTGCTTCAGGTGGTGCGATACGGCCGGATCACTCATCTCCATGGCCGCCGCTATGTTGCTGACACATTCCTCGAGGTGGCACAGCATCCAGAGTATCCTTAGCCTTGTGCCATCGCTGAGCTGTTTGAATATATCTGCCATGCTGCTACAATCTTCCACAGACGGCATGCATTTTATGATCTTGTTCTCATTGTCGCAGTGACAATGCGGCAAATGTATCTCTCCCATGCGGTCTCCTCCTATTCTTTGAAGCTCAGTGCTCTTGTCGCATTTAATACCGCAAGGATCATAACTCCTACATCTGCAAATATTGCCCACCACATGTTGACAAATCCAACTGCGCCCAGTGCAAGGCATGCAAACTTGATCACAAGTGCAAATACTATGTTCTGGTGTACGATCCTGAGTGTCTTCTTGGATATCTTCATGGCTGTCGCTATCTTTGCAGGATCATCATCCATGAGCACGATATCCGCAGCTTCGATAGCTGCATCGGAACCAAGGGCTCCCATGGCGATTCCTATATCTGCTCTCGAAAGTACAGGGGCGTCATTGATTCCATCTCCGACAAATGCAAGCTTCTCCTTCTCTCCCTTGGCTGCGATGAGCTTCTCGACCTCATCCACCTTGTCTCCAGGGAGAAGTTCACTTCTCACCTCATCCACGCCAAGCTCGCTTCCGACTGCATCTGCAACCTTCTTCGCATCACCTGTGAGCATGACTACCTTCTCCACGCCTGCTGCCTTGAGACCACTTATAGCCTCCTTTGCATTTGGCTTGACAACATCTGATATGAGAATATATCCTGCATACTTTCCATCCACGACAACATGTATCTCTGTTCCAACCGATGTAGGAACCGCTGCCTGTATGTTCATCTGCTTCATGAGTTTGACATTTCCTGCGGCAACCTCATGACCATCAACAACCGCTGACACACCGTGTCCGCTGATCTCCTTTGCGTCTGTGACCCTGTTGTTGTCGATTTCCTTGCCATATGCCTCCTTCAGGCTCTTGCTGATAGGATGGTTGGAATAGCTCTCGACCAGCGCTGCCTTTTCAAGAAGATCAGCTTCGCTCATTCCTCCCTCAGGATGTATCTCTGTAACCTGGAACACACCCTTTGTGAGTGTTCCTGTCTTATCGCACACGACATACTTTGTGTATGAGAGAGCCTCAAGATAGTTGGAACCCTTGACCAGAATACCCTTTGCCGAAGCTCCGCCGATTCCTCCAAAGAAGCTCAGTGGAATGGATATTACCAGTGCACATGGACAGCTTATAACAAGTGTTGTCAGTGCTCTGATGATCCACTTGGACCATGCTGCAGGATTACCCATGATAATGTTTACCAATGGCGGAAGCACTGCAAGCGCAAGTGCCGCTATACATACAGCCGGTGTATAATACTTTGCAAATCTTGTGATGAAGTTCTCTGATCTGGACTTCTTCATACTTGAGTTCTCAACGAGATCAAGGATCTTTGATACAGTTGACTCTCCAAATTCCTTGGATGTCTCGATCTTTATAAGTCCTGTGAGGTTGACACATCCACTGATGATCTCATCGCCGACATGAACCTCTCTAGGTACGCTCTCACCTGTGAGGGCACTTGTGTTGAGTGAGGATGAGCCCTCCACAACCTTACCATCGATAGGCACCTTCTCGCCCGGCTGTACAACTATGACTGTTCCGATCTGAACGTCATCCGGATCAACCTGTTCCAGCTTGCCATCCTTCTCTATGTTGGCATAATCCGGACGGATATCCATGAGTGCTGTGATATTCTTCCTGCTCTTGCCTACGGCGTAGCTCTGGAACAGCTCGCCTATCTGGTAGAACAGCATAACCGCTGATGCCTCCTTGTACTCACCGAGCACCATGGCACCTACAGTGGCTATAGCCATGAGGAAATTCTCGTCAAATACTTCTCCGTGTATGATTCCGAGAAACGCCTTCTTAAGTATATCGTAACCGATGATGAGATATGGAATCAGGTACGCCACGATCTCTATACATCTCCACATGATCGACGGATTTTCAAGATCTACAGTTCCGGTCTTTTCAAGAACTGTGAATGTGACAGCCATGGCAACCAGAAGAACCGCCGATATTATAATTCTTTTGAGCACTTTTTTCTGTTTCTTTGTCATAACATCCTCCTATCTGATAGAGCACAGATCTTTCACAGTTAGCCGTGACTAAACAACCTGCTATACCATAATCCGGCAGTCAGCATGCACATGCATAACCGCCTTTGGTTACATAAAGATCTCGCAGTCAGGCTCAACCTTCTTACAAGCCTTAAGTACGTTCTTCATAACCTCAGCCTCGTCAGCTCCGTCGTCGAACTCAACGCTCATCTTCTGTGCCATGAATGCTACAGTTGCATCCTTAACACCTGCTACCTTCTTTGTAGCCTCCTCCATCTTTGCTGCACAGTTTGCACAATCAACTTCAATCTTATACTTCTTCATAATAGTTATCTCCTTTTCATTGTTCTCATTGAATCTATGAACATTTAAACATGTATTTAATTATATGTCAACAGTAAAATGCTATTCTTTTTAAAATTTATTTATATGAACATCTGTGCATTTAAAAAAACCTGTGTATATAACATATACACAGGTTTTTGTTCCAGATATATCTGATTCCACTTTCAGATCATGTTTCAGATCCTACTTCAGATCCTCCACAAGCTCATAGAGAGCGATTGCTGAGTTGAAGTTATCAGGTATGATCTCATCACTTGGGATGACAACTCCGTACTTATCTGCTATCTCTGAAATGATAGAGATGATATCGAGTGACTCCAGGATTCCATCGTCAACGAGTGCCTCTTCATTTTCAAAATCAACATTTGGCTTGATCTTCTTGAGCATCTCAATAAATTCTTTCATTGTTCAATTCTCCTTTGTATGATCTTCTCTGCAAACCATCTATACGTTCTGCTCTGCAAGCTTTCTTACTTCCTTTCGCAGAACTGAACCCTTGAACGTCTTTGGTATACTTTCAACATAGATATACTTTCTTGGAAGCTTATAGCTCTCAAGTCTGTCAGCAAGAAAGCCTTCAAAATCAGCTTCCTCATAGCCATCCTTCTGCACGACCAGTATGACCGGAAGCTCTCCGGTGATCGGGTCTTTGATTGAAGTGTAAGCCACATCATCTATATGCTCATATCCAAGTGCAAGGTCTTCTATCTCTGCAGGAGATATCTTGCTTCCACCATAGTTTATCACATCATCGGCCCTGCCTACAAGTATGCAGTCGCCATCCTCATCCAGATATGCCAGATCCTTTGTCCTAACATATCCATCCACAATGGTCTCAGCAGTGAGTTCAGGGTCATTGTAATAGCCTTCCATGACTATAGAACCGCCCCAGGACAGAAGTGCCGGTGACTCCGGGCTGCCATTTGTAACAACGTTACCCTCGTCGTCAGAGAATCTTACGACCGAGTTCACGGTAGGTCTTCCTATACATCCTGTCTTGTTGCCATTGCCACTGAACTCCAGTATGCATGCGCATCCGGCTTCAGATGAACCATAAAAATTATACAGTCTTGTATGTGGAAGCAATCTGAGCAGCTTCTCCTTGTCTGACTCGGCAAGAGGTGCTGAGCCTATCTGTATATAATCAAGCTGATCTGCATAATCCGCGATCCTGTCATCCGACAAATGGAATATCATTCCGAGTGATGCCGGTGATATCGCCATGGATGTCACTCCGTATTTCTCTATGAGCTTCCACAGCGTTCCGATAAATACCATTCCGTCCATCAGACATACTGTGCCGCCATTTACCATGTCTGACTGGTATCTTCTTATTCCAAATGAATGGTTGAGAGGCATTGGTATTATCTCCACATTGCCCTTCTTCATGGCTGTTCCCTCGATGACATTGCCGGCTATTCCCACATCACCTCTGTGGTGCATGACAACGCCCTTTGAAGATCCAGTAGTTCCCGTTGTGAAGAGCAGCATCGATCTGTCCTCCTCACCCGGAAGCTCAAGCTCTGCCTCGCTCTCATCCTTCATCCTGGTTATTATTTCCTTCTGGCTTATACACTTTATTCCATCCACAGGCTTGTCTGATATGAGACATGCCGCGTCAACTCTCTGGCCTATCTCAACTGCCCTCTCTGCGGATGTGGATTTCTCTATCGGCACGACAAGCACCTGCATGTACTGCAGTGCAGTGAACACTGTCAGATAATCTATGTTCTGTGTGCATCTGATCATTACATGATCGCCCCTGCATATGCCCATATCCCGCAAAGCGTGTGCAGTCTTTCTTATATTGCTCCAATACTCTGCGTATGTGACTGTCTTTCTTAGCTCACACACCGCCAGAGTGTCCGGCTGCGTCTGGGCATACTCCTGAATATAATGTAATACCGTCTGCTTATACATTATTCGTTCTCCTTCTTGTACTTCTCCCATTCTGCCATGAGACTGCATTCCTCATCTGCCCAGGCATCACAGGCATCAGTCCAGCTCTGCTTCTGCTCATCTGTAAGCTTACTCTGCAGGCCGTAATTGTCCTCTATATATTGTGCAAGATATGTGGTAACCTTCTTGGCACCCGCAATATTTACATGCTTGCTGTTGTAGAAATCTGTTGAATAATCCAGATTCAGTTCATCAAGAACATTGTTCATGTTCAGATAATCATATCCCTTTGAGGCTATGTACTCGTCAAGCTGAAGCTGCTTGGATGCCTGACCCCTTGATGGGTAGTAAGGTGTCGCAACCAGCAGAACCTTAACTCCGAGCTCCTCTGCCTTTGCCTCTATGTCATCTATATATCCGAGTGTCTCATCCGACAGATGAAGCTGTCCGTCAGACTCAAACACAGGCTCCTTGATCTTCGTGATCTTCGCCCTCTGCCTGCCCGTCTTGAACTCGTCCGTTCCCTGATTGAGTCTGTCTATAAGCACCTGTCTGTCAAATGTCAGCAGATTATCGTGATACTTCAGAATAGGGAACATGAGCTCGAACTTGGACTTCTCGTCCGCTCTGTAATACTTCTGTATCATCTCAAACTTCGTCGATGATGGTCTCATGCCCGATGTCATGACTTCCATACGATAATTGTAATGCTCATCCTTTATCTTTGTGACATCGCCTCGTATGATAATACTTCTGACCTCAACCACAAACAGATCCAGATCCTGGGTCTTGGCAGCCTCCTCCATGAGATACGGCGCAAGTCTTATATCCTGAGCCGCAGTACCTATGAGCATTGATGTGTACCCCTGCTCCTCATACGCCTGGGTCGGTATCCAGTATCTGTACATCGAGCTGGAGCCGATGAGCACCGTATTGATGGTGTTATCCTCCTCCGCATAGTAGTTTGTCCACACATCAGAGTCAAAATCCTGTGGTCTCGCCAGTTCTCCCGCCTTGTTCAAGCCAAGGAAAAGCACTGTACATATCGAAAATACTGATATTGTATATTTTATCCACGCTGGCATATCTTTCTCCCTTCTCATCAGAACTGTTCATATATAAATGACGCGCCCGCACCGGAGCCGTATACTCCGCAAATGGCAATGAATGCCAGACCTGCTGCCATGACCAGCCATTTGAATACTATGTTCTGCTTTGCAAGCCATTCTCTGACATCGCCTGTGTTGCCTCTTCTCTCCATGATCTCCTGCGCGATGGACACAGCAAGAAGGAGAAGGCATCCAAATATCAAAACTCTCCACTCTCTTCCTGAAAGTGAAAATTCATCCACAATATTATACACCCTTGAGTGATCAAAAACCATGGAACGGATCATCCAGATCGAGCTTCGGATTCCCTGTCCCATAAATATAAGACGTCCGATGACACAGAGGATGAATGTCCTGAGCATTCTGAATATCTCCCAGCTTATGCAGTCAGTCTTTATCCTGAGCGCCTTTGTAAGCTTTGCCAGCGGTTCCTCAAAAAGTGTCGACATGCATATCAGCACTCCGTGATACAAGCCCCATGCTATATAATTCCACTTTGCGCCGTGCCAGAGACCGGTCAGCACCCACACACACAGGATAGGTATGCTCGCTGCAAATACCTTTCCTATCACATTTCCTAGGTGATCTCTTATCTTGACATTGAGCTTGAGGAACAGCTTTGATGTTGACACCGGGTAGAATACATATTCTCTGAAGAATGCACCCAGTGACAAATGCCATCTTCTCCAGAACTCAGGAAGTGTCTGTGAAAAGTATGGTCTTCTGAAGTTCTCTCCCAGAACGATGCCGAAGCACTCTGAAGTGCCCCTTACTATGTCCATACATCCTGAGAAATCGCAGTATATCTGGATGGAATATGCGATTCCCACTGCCAGGAATATTCCGCCATGATAATCAAATGTATGCCCAAATATCTCTGTTGTAAAAGCTCCTATCCTGTCAGCTATAACGATCTTCTTCACAAATCCCCAAAGCATGAGCCAGACACCTCTCATGATAGTGTCCATATTGAAGCTGTGCTCCTCCCAGAGCTGATGTCCTACTTCCTCATATCTGGCTATAGGTCCCTGGGTAACATGTGGGAAATAAAGCACATATGACAGGTATCTGAAGAAATTCTTCTGCGCTGATATTCGTCCGTTATACAGATCCACGAGATATGAGATCATCATGAATGAGTAAAATGATATTCCCAAAGGTGCTATGAGATTCCAGTCAGGAATGCTCTGCAATCCGTCGTATGGTATGAATCTCTTTATATTGTCGAGCACAAAGCCAAATGCCTTGAACACCGCCAGAACACCGATAACTATGACAAGTGCCCACACAAGGAACTTCTTTCTCTTCGCCTTCTCAGCAGCCTTGATCTTTCGTGCGGTTCTTCTGTCCGCATCCTTTGCCAGCTCCTCCTGCTCGTCCAGACTCTTCTGCAGCCTCAGTGAGAACAGATAAACGACAACAGCCGTGACAATGACCAGAAACAAGTACTCTATCCCGGCATATCCGTAGAACACAAGACTCGCAAGGAGCAGTATCACCCACTGTATCTTCTTTGGAACTATGTAGTATAGCACTATTGTACACAATAAAAAAACTATAAATGTATAAGTTACTACTGACATGTCCTCTCCCTCTTCTACAAGTAAAAATTATTTATACACTGCTAAACGCCGGCCAGTATTTTAACAGCAGCGCACATACTACTGACATGACCGCCAGAACCAGCAGAGTTATCTTCCAGCCCTCTTTGAACATATACTTTGGCGACAGGCCGTATCCAACCGGTATCGCCCTGATGGATGTCGGAAGCATGTATGACAGGTTGACTCCCACAGATGCCACATATATGTACGGTATCGGATTGAGTCCGCAGCCCTGTGTGATGGATATTACCAGCGGCATGGCTACCGCAGCCGTGGCTGTGTTAGATGTCACATCCGACATGAGAAGTGTAACGGCAAGTATCACGAACACTGTGATAAATCCGCCCTTCATATCAAGCTTTGATATACACTCACCAAGTGCCTCTGCAGCACCGGATTTGTTGATGAGTGTTCCGGCGGCAAGTCCACCGGCAAATATATACATAAGTCCCCAGATGATCTTACCCTGAACATTCTTCCACACCATAATACGCTCTCCGTTCTTGTTGGTGAGAAGGAATGATACTATGGCGCATATGATAAATACATACGCCGGCTTGAGTCCCGGAAGTATGCTCTGGTAGAGCTGTCTGGTAAATGCAAGCACCGTGGCAAGAACAAATAACACAAGTGCTATCTTCTCCTCGTAACTCATAGGAGGAAGCTCCTTGTATTTTGCTACAAAGTATTCCCTTGAACCGCCAAGCATCTCTGTCTTCTTCACATCACGGATCATGAACAGGATATTTACAAGCACAAGTATGAGCATGATAGGCAGGAATCTTACGACCCATGAAGAATACATGTACTCCTCGCCTGTTATCTGCTGTATATATTCGACCGTCACAAGATTCATCGCACCTCCGAGCGGCGATGCCAGACCACCGAGTCCGGTTGCATATGCTATCGTGAGAAGTATCTTTGATGCAGTCTTGTTTGTCTTGATGTCGTCCATTCCTATGTACTTGAGCATGGCGATTGCTATAGGTGTGATCGTCGCACATACCACTGCATTTGGAAGCACCGCTGACAAAACTGCTGACAACACAAACCAGAACACAAGCTGTATCCTCAGACTGCTGCCGATAAGTCTCAGGAATGTAATGGCTATCCTCTTGTCAAGCCCGGTATTCTCCCACATCACGCTTATGATGGAAGCTCCCAGAAGAAGCAGTATCGTCTCGTCTGCGTAGTTGGAAATGACCGCCGACATGTCAGTCATCTGAAATATCGCATTTAAGGCTATCGGGAGGAATGCAGTTACCGCATAGTCCACAGGGCCTGTTACCCACCAGTACGCCATCCACATGATGGTTCCTATCGCTGCTCTTGACTCAAATGTCGTGAATACTCCGTGTGGCAAAAGTGCCGTAAACAGCCCGAATAACAATGGGCCGATCAGTAAATGTACTATTCTCTTTCGTTCTTTCATAAATATAGCTCCTATTTTCAATAAAACACTGATTTTAAATTATACACATTTAAGATTAATCTTTCATTAAAAAAATTAATATATATTAAAATCCACAGACATTATTCTGCATTTACCGGGATTTTAAATGTAAACAGGCTTCCTTTTCCGGGCTCACTGTCAACATCCACGATTCCGCCGTAATATCTGGCGATCTGCATTACCTGTGACAGACCCAGGCCAAAACCCTCCGCACTTCTGTCTGGCTCACCTCTGTAAAAACTCTCAAATATCTTTTCCTTTGTGCTCTTATCCATTCCCCGGCCCTCATCCCTGACCGAGATAAAATAGCTGTCATTTTTCACACCGCAGGACACATGGATACTACCTCCATCATTGCTGTACTTCACCGCATTTGACATCAGATTGTTCACGACGATAACTATATGGTTCATATTCGCTTTGACCATCGTCGGCTTCAGGTCGTAGGTAAACTTAAGATTCTTCTTACAGATGTACTCCACATCATCGCACACAGACTCCACCACATCCAGCAGATCTACATCCTCAACCGCTATGACTGCGTTTTCATTGTCCATGACCGACATCTGAAGAAGCTGTTCTATGAGCCCCTTCATACGTGAGGTCTGTCTCTCGAATACCTCTATGCTCTCTAGCATCTCCTCATCGCCATTCTTCTCCGCGATCTCCCTGGAAAGCTGACACTGGGCATGCATGACTGCTACAGGTGTTCTCAGCTCATGGGATACATTTGCATTGAACTCAGCCTGTCTCTCAAGCTCCTGATGGACTTTTCTGTACAGGTTGTTATTCGCATCGGTCAGCATATCAAGCTCTTTGAACGGACCGTCATACTCCAGATTCTCTGTAAAATCAAGATTGTCCACGCTCTTATCTATCGAACGGTTCAGGCTTCCCATTGGAACTGCTATCAGTTTCCTCAAAGCAAATGCATATATCACAAATGCTATCAGCACGATTCCAATAACACAGTATGATTTATATAACAGTTCACTGTAATTGCTCTCTATATCCCTGACGGATACCATGACACAGATCTTGTATTTAGAAGTCTTCTTCAGCGGCTCTTTGTCTGTTCTTCCCTGCCTGACGACCGCAAAATACTTGACCTTCCCTGCATCTATATGCATAAGATCTCTTATGCTTATATCCGGATTATCCGCATATTCCTCAGGCACCTCGCCGTCAAGGATCTCGCCGTCATTTCCCTGAAGGAACACATATATCTGCTCATTACTGTCCGGATCGTCCTCACGGTCGTAAAATCCATCATCTATATGTGGCTTCTTCTGTGAATCATACACTATGTATCGTCTGATCTGGGCTACCTCCTGTGTCAGCTTCTTATAAGCCATCAGGTTCATATCATCCTTCATAAGATTGTTCTGGATGACCAGCAGACAAGATATACCCACCACCAGAATAAGCGCTGTAATTATAATAGTGTATGTTACAAATGATATTTTTCTCTTTAACATTCCAGTTTATAGCCGACACCTCTTATAGTATGGATCAGCTTCTCCTCATAATTATCGTCTATCTTCCTTCTCAGATAACGGATATACACATCTATCACATTTGAATTGACATCGTCATCTATGTTCCAGATGTTCACCCGTATCTGTTCCCTAGTTACTACCACATTTCTGTTTCTGGCTAGGTACTCAAGGATAGCATACTCCCTGACCGTGAGATCAATTACCTTTCCATCCCTGATCGCCTGTCTGTTGTTCATGTCGACCACCAGTGAACCACAGGTTATCACATTCTCATTTACCGGATTCTGGGTTCTCAGCATGACCCTGAGTCTTGCCATAAGCTCCGAGAACTCAAATGGCTTTGTCATATAATCGCTGGCTCCGGCATCCAGTCCCCTGACTATATCCTGTGTCTCCGTCTTGGCCGTGAGGAAAAGCACAGGAACCTGTATCCCCGCATTTCT
This sequence comes from Coprococcus sp. AF16-22, assembly GCF_003461545.1. Lineage (NCBI taxonomy): Bacteria > Bacillati > Bacillota > Clostridia > Lachnospirales > Lachnospiraceae > Coprococcus > Coprococcus sp. AF16-22. Next base: position 313,845 of record NZ_QTXH01000003.1, on the reverse strand, counting down.
CATCTCACGCAGGACTGTTATTCCGTCCTTGTTCGGGATCATTATATCCATGATCGCCCCGTCGTAATTCTCCGCTTCCATATAATCAAGTGCCGCCTGTCCGTCATAACAGGCATCCACATTATAGCCCTCTTTGACCAGCTTACTGCATATTATGCTGTTCAGATCCTTCTCATCTTCAACTACAAGTACACGCATACATCCATCCTCCCTGTCATTTTCATCTGTTGGCCACTACAGTATATCGCTGCACGATCGCTGAACAGATATATATTGCCATGCTTTTATGAAAATAACATTAAAAGCCGTCACTTACATCTGCAAAATGTAAATAACGGCTCTCAAATGCTGTTTTTATCTATTCTGTCTTACCGCTCTTCTCATCGTAGGTATCAAGGAAGCTGTGTCGCACGCCTCCCTGCTTGTACTCTATAAGGGTATCGATATTGACATTCTCCACACTCTTGAATATGTTGCCCTCCACAAACGGATTTGTCTTCTTGAGTGTCGCTATAAGCTGCTTGATCTCCTGACGCTTGGACTTCGTCTCCTCATTGTTACATGTTGTGCATGTGTCAGTGAACTTACATGCGCACTGTATGAAATGAAGCTCGTTGTAATCTCTCCACGCTTTGATGTCGTCCTCCCTTACCATATAAAGAGGTCTGATGAGCTCCATGCCCTCAAAGTTGGTGCTGTGGAGCTTCGGCATCATGGTCTGCATCTGCGCTCCGTAGAGCATACCCATGAGTATGGTCTCTATGACATCATCGTAGTGGTGTCCAAGAGCTATCTTGTTACAGCCAAGCTCCTTCGCATAGCTGTACAGATGGCCTCGTCTCATTCTTGCACAGAGATAACACGGCGACTTCTCTACGTTATACACTGAATCAAATATATCCGACTCAAATATCTGGATAGGGATGTTCAGCATCCTAGCATTATCCTCTATGACCTTGCGGTTTGCAGGGCTGTAACCCGGATCCATAACTATGAACTTGAGCTCAAATGGGAACTTGTTGTGCCTTTTCAGCTCCTGAAAACACTTTGCCATGAGGAAGGAATCCTTGCCGCCCGATATACATACGGCTATCCTGTCGCCCTCCTTCACCAGCTCATATCTGTTGATGGCCTTTGTGAAGTTGCACCATATCTTCTTGTGGAACTTCTTGCGGAGGCTCTTCTCAACGTCGGCACATATATCAGTCTGTTCCTGCTTGCCCATGGTGTAGAGCAGCCATGATATATATCCGCCTTTGAGGCTCACCGCATCGTATCCCAGCTCTGTAAGTCCCTCCGCCAGCGGAATGCTGTTGGTTCCGTGGGTGCAGCAGATGATGAGTTTCTTTCCCTTTGAGTTGTCCCCGGGCATATATTTCTCAACCGGGAATATCTCACTGGCTGTCTCCGCCAGATTCTCTGGCATCAGCCTGTCCGTCTGGACTGCCATCGCACCCGGGATGGCTCCGTGGGATATCTCAACTTCATCCCTGATGTCAACTATCAGATATGAATCCTTATCCAGTTCCTGTATCTCTTCTATTGTGATTTCATTTGAAGTTTCTTTTGAGTTTTCTAATGCCATATCCCTGTCACCATTTTTCTTAGTATTACAAATAAGCTATTTTTATATATGATACTGTCTGCTGCATATGGCATCGCCGTCATCCGCAGCTTACTCCTTACCATCCCAGCAGTATGTACAAAGCTTGCACTTCTCAACTCCGCACGCCTCAAGCATATCGTCAAGTCTGTTGAATCTGAGTGATGTGAAATGCAGCTCCTTGCAGATCTCATCAACCATCTTCTCATACTTCTCTGAATCAGGATCTGTGTACTCCTGAAGTACCTCATCTGTCACATTTCCGTTCTCAAGTCTCTCGATAACTCTTCTTGTTATAAGATCCATCTCTGATGATGATCTTGAGAAGTTAAGGTATTTACATCCGTATACAAGTGGTGGACATGCAGGTCTGATGTGCACTTCCTTGGCACCGCTGTCAAACAGATACTCGGTTGTCTCTCTGAGCTGTGTTCCACGCACGATGGAATCGTCTATGAGCAGAAGGCTCTTATCCTTTATAAGATCCTCAACTGCCAGAAGCTTCATCTTGGCTATGAGATTACGCTGGCTCTGTATGGTCGGCATAAATGAACGTGGCCATGTCGGTGTGTACTTGATAAATGGTCTTGAGAAAGGTATTCCAGACTCATTTGCATAGCCGACTGCATGCGCTGTTCCTGAATCCGGAACTCCGGCTACGATATCAGGCTTAACGTTATCTCTCTTTGCCATGCTGGCTCCGCAGTTGTATCTCATCTGCTCTACGCTCATACCCTCGTATGAACTTGCAGGGTAACCATAGTATACCCACAGGAATGTACATATCTTCATGTCCTTGCCCGGCTGCACAAGCGTCACGCAGTTGGACGGTGTGAGTACAACAACCTCACCAGGACCGAGTTCTTTATAGTCATGATAGCCAAGGTTCTTGTAGGCAAAGTTCTCAAATGACGCACAGAATGCACCATCTTTCTTGCCTATGACCACAGGAGTTCTTCCATACATATCCCTGGCTGCATATATTCCATTCTGGTTCATGAGCAGGAGTGACAGAGAACCATCTATCTTCTCCAGCGCATATCTTATTCCATCTATCAGATTATCCTTCTGGTTGATAAGAGCTGCCACCAGCTCTGTGCTGTTGATATCCCCTCCGCTCATCTCAAGGAAATGTGAATGTCCCTGATCAAATATCTCCTTGGATATCTCGTCAACATTGTTGATCTTGCTGACAGTTGTCAGAGCATATGTTCCGTGATGTGAACGCACTATGAGTGGCTGTGGCTCATAATCGGATATACATCCTATTCCAAAATAGCCCTTCATGTTCTGCATATCTTTGTCGAACTTTGTTCTAAATGGAGCATTCTCGATATTGTGTATGGATCTGTCAAATCCCTTATCTCCATACACTGTCATGCCTCCGCGTCTTGTTCCAAGATGTGAATGATAGTCTATTCCAAAGAACAGATCAAACACACAGTCATCTTTTGCCGCTACTCCAAAAAATCCACCCATTGTTTTCCTCCTGAAGTGATAAAAATTTGTCATTTTCGCAAACATATCTATATTAGCATAGTATCGGCGGTGATTACAATACCTTCATCGCCGACTTCACTATCCCCGCAATGAAGATCAGCACAGCCAGTCCGAAAAAGCAAACCTCCATCTCTCTGTACACCTTGTTTGACTTCTTCTCATAGGCCGTTCTCTTTTCCCTAGAGTATAAAAGTTTATACTCGCTACCGATAGAATGTTTCTTTCTGTTTATCTCCTGATTTACCATATAAGAATCCGGCTCACCGCTGTATGGATCGATATATTCCACTGTGGGTTGTGCATATCCCGGCAATTTTGTCCTGCCGGTCAGGGTATCGTATCCTATGATCTTTCCGGTTATTTCCTACATTTAACACATTCTCACTGTATATAAACCTTCTATCATTTAACCAACTACTGAAAAAGATCTGTATTCATACCAAAGACATCAATAACTTTCAAAATATCGGAAAGTTCATCCCTAAATTTCTGACGATACTCCTCCATGTCACCATTATCCCTGCCATTGTTACTAAGTTCAAATAAATCTCTGTCATTCTTTATCGCTACTGCCACCATATTGCCAGCGATCTGTATCTCCATAAATCCTTCAAGTCCCATAAGTCCCTGCATAAGCTGTGGCGTCAATACCCTCAAAGCAAGCTGGCTGTCAGAGGCATATATATCGAACCTGTTATCAAATGACGCGTTGCCCGTCATAAAACTGTTACGTGAATTCTCAGAACCCAATACTCTTGATAATATGCCACTTTTCTTTTCGTTTTTCATTCTTGGACTAATTCTCTCCTGGATCTGTACAAAACCATTAACATTCTTGTGGGAAGTAGCCATTATGAGCTGGCCTTTAAAATTAACAACATTATCGCCAGGAAACTCACCGTCCGGTGAACCCTTTGTTTCCGTTCTGAGTGTGAGATCACTGAATGTAAATTCTACTCCCCTGTATATTCCATGTATAAAGTCAGAACCATCCATATTATTAAATGAAGGAAGAATCGGACAATTATGTAAAAATGCCTCATTTGTATATCCATTTGGCATGTATTCAATCACATGCAAGCGCTCTCCAAGGACACTCCGTACAACATACTGTCCCATGAGTTCCTTGAGGTCTTTAAGTTTATTTGTCTCCATATATGAGAACAGGAAAAATCCGCCTACAAACAAAGCCGGAATCAGCAGCCAAGCAGAGTCTAATTCATAGCCATTTCTAGATACCACCATAAACGCAACAAATGGCGCAAATATTCCTATAAAAGAAACAATCTTAAACACCTTAAGCACTTTACATAGTTTGCGTTTTTCTAATATTTTCGATTCTATATTCTGATCCATCTTCTCATCTCCAAACTGTGATAAATACTCTATACGAATCTCAGCGCCTTACCGAACTTTTATCTCATAAAAAAATCGCCCTATACCGATATATAATATACCAGTATAAGACGAATTCAAACTTAATTAAAAAGATTTTCCCTGAATCCTAGCCGATGCTCTTAACGCTTTCTCCCTCTATCAGGGAATATGGCACTATCTCATGTTCACCATCTGCTGCATAATTTATATGCTTGAGCATGATGTCAACACTTCTCGATGCCATGATCTCTGTATTCTGTTTTATTGTTGTAAGTCTTGGTACACAGTATCCTGCCAGCTCTATTCCATCAAATCCAGTAACTGACAGCTCCTCCGGAATATGTTTGCCCAGATCAGCAGCCGCTCTCATGACGCCGATCGCTATCGTATCACTGAGAGCCATGATTGCTGTAACCTCCGGCTGTTCCTCCAAGAGACGCTTCGTGGCCTCATAACCTGCCTTCATAGAATACCTGCACGGAATATATGTAAACTCCGCCCGGTCATCATGCTGCCACTCATCTATAGCCCTCTTGCAGCCTTCATATCTATTGAAACTTATCTGTTTCTCGGACACTTGCCCTCCTATGACTCCGATGCGCCTGTGGCCTTTTTCAAGAAGATACCTTGTCATATCGTATGTCGCTGCCGTGTCATCTATCGTTATGGAGGATATGTTGTCATTTGCAAGAATCTCTCCGCCGGTCGTGATTATGACTCCCGGGATCTCAAACTCTTTCACACGCTCATCAAAAAGTGCAAGATTGGCACCCAAAAACATGATTCCCTTCGGATTCACGCTATGAGTGAGTTTGATGGCATACTCGATCTCGTCACCATCCTCGTCTATGTACTCCACTATGACATCCTCATCATATCCAGCAAGCAGGTTCTGTATCCGCTCTACTATATCCGCAAACAACATATTCTGGTTTCCTTTTATGATGACAACCACCGCCGATTTCGCTGACATTTTGAGGAGCTTTGCGTTGACGTTCGGCTCAAAGCCGTTTTCCTCTATAACCCTGAGTATCTTCTCTCTGGCTGCATCGCTGACTCCGGTCTGATTGTTGATCACCCTGGACACGGTTCCGATACCATAACCTGATATACGTGCAATATCCTTTATTGTCATAAGCTGTATCCCACTTTTCTCTTTTATTCCCAATAATTATATTATCCCAATATGTGGAGGTCAAGAAAATACTCTACTTATCATTTCCCGGTAAATATTTTTAGAGAGTACTTTTTCACATCTTGCTTCTCCCGGTCATCAGTGTAAGTCTGCCTATTTCCTCTGCAAGATCATCATCCGTATCGTCGGATATCATGCGCCACCTCCAGTTATCGCCAACTGTGGATGGCTTATTCATCCTCGATTTATTGTCTAGCCCCAAATAATCCTGCATCGGTATAATACAAAGATCTGCAATACTTCTCATAGCAAGCGTGATAAATGGGACATTGATCAGACGGTCCGGTGTATAATGAGCTGCCATATAATCCCTTGCCATGTCTCTGGATCTCTGATCTATACTGCTCCACCAGCCAATAAGGGTCTCATTGTCATGGGTTCCCGTATATACAACACAATTTCGTATGTAATTATGTGGAAGATAATCAGATGCCGCCCCGGTGTCTCTCACATCAAAGGCAAACTCCACAACCTTCATTCCCGGAAATCCGGAATCATGCACAAGCTTTCTGACCGAATCAGTCACAAAACCAAGATCCTCGGCAATGACATCTCTCTTACCCAGAGCCTTTTCTATATTCCTAAACAGATCCATCCCAGGGCCCTTTTTCCACTTGCCATTCACAGCTGTTTCCTCACCATATGGAATGGCATAATATTCATCAAAGCCTCTGAAATGATCAATCCGGACTACATCATAAAGTTTATAGCTATGTCTCATTCTGGCTATCCACCAGCTGTAACCGGTCTGCCTGTTCAGCTCCCAGTCATATATTGGGTTTCCCCACAGCTGTCCGGTCTCCGAAAACCCATCAGGCGGGCATCCGGCAACCTCGTATGGTCGCCTGTCCTCATCAAGCCTGAAAAGCTCCGGGTGTGCCCATACATCTGCGCTGTCCATAGCTACATAGATTGGGATATCTCCTATGATCCTTATATGGTTCTTGTTGGCATAGCTCTTTAGTGCATTCCACTGAGTATAAAACAAATACTGCATGTACTGCTGAAAATGTATCTCATCCGCAAGCTTAATCTGCATCTGCTGCACCGCATCAGGCTGCCTGTTTCTTATATCCTGCGGCCACTCTGTCCACGGAATTCCACCAAGCGAATCCTTTACAGCCATAAATAGTGAATAATCATATATCCACTCTTTGTTCTCATCCATGAACATGGAAAACTCCATGCTGTCAGTCATTTTCCATCTCTCATATGATTTTCTCAGGATTGGATATCTTCCTTCATATATTGTTCTATAATCCACATATCTGCCATCGTCGCCCCAGTCTATCTCTCTGCACTCGCGGTCTGTGAGCAGTCCCTGATCCACAAGTGTATCAAGATCTATAAAATATGGATTTCCAGCAAATGTCGAAAATGACTGATACGGCGAATCCCCATACCCGGTGGGACCCATGGGAAGTATCTGCCAGTAACTCTGGTGTGCAGACCTAAGCCAGTCAACGAAACGATATGCCTCTTTTGAGAAGCTGCCAATTCCATACTTTGACGGGAGGCTTGATATAGCAAGCAGTATTCCTGCTGATCTTTCCATCTGAAATCTCTCCTTTTAACCAATTTCAGGCGGCTGCGAATCTCACAACCGCCTGTTTTTTATAATAATATTATATTACTATCCCTTTACAGCACCAGCTGCAACACCCTTGATGATGTACTTCTGTGCACAGAGGTAGAATACAACAACCGGAATGATAGCCATAACAAGGCACGCCATGATCGCTCCCATATCTACTCTTCCGTAGCTGCCCTTCATATACTGGACAACTATAGATATCGTCTTGTATTTCTTGATGTCGAGTACCAAATATGGCAGAAGGAAATCATTCCATATCCACATAGCCTCAAGTATTCCTACAGATATGTAAGTAGGTTTCATGATAGGGATAACAACCCTGAAAAATGTCTTGAGCGGCGTACATCCATCTATCATCGCAGCCTCCTCGACCTCCAAAGGAATGGACTTGATAAATCCGCAGAACATGAATACTGCAAGACCTGTTCCAAATCCAAGATACACGATCACGATTCCCCATGGAGTATTAAGGTGAAGTGCATCCGCAGTTCCAGCCAGAGTAAACATAACCATCTGGAAAGGTATTACCATAGAGAACACGCAGAGCAGATATATGATCTTTGTCGCTATATTCTTGACTCTGGTTATATACCAAGCTGTCATAGAGCAGAACAGCAGAATTGCCACTACTGAGAGAACCGTTATCACAACTGTCCAGCCCACTGCCTTAATGAAATCATACTGTGTTATAGCCGTTTTATAATTGTCCAAGCCTATGTAGCTGTGCTCATTTGGCAGTTCAAATGTCTCCAGACTGATAAACGTCTTGGCTTTCAGCGAGTTTATAATTACGATTATTATCGGTGAAACAAATATTATGGAAATAATGGTAAAGAATAAAGTAGCCAGAATTCCCGTCAACGTTGGTTTTTCTTTCACTCTGTATACAGGCTTTTTATCCGCTGTATTTGCTGTTTTCTGTATCTTCGCCATTACTGCTGCACCTCCTTTGATCTTGTAATCTTAAGCTGTATGAGTCCTATCGCTACTACCAGTATGAAGAATACGACTGCCTTGGCCTGACCTACTCCCTCATATCCTACTCTTCCATAAAACGTCTCATATATATTGAGCGCTAGCATCTCTGTCTTATGGAGTGGCTCGCCTCCTGTGAGTGCCAGGTTCTGGTCAAACAGTTTGAATGAGTTGGTTATTGTGAGGAATGTACATATAGTTATGGATGGCATCATGTTCGGGATCGTAACCCTGAAAAGTCTCTGTGTTCTATTTGCACCATCAATCATGGCTGCTTCCTGAATGTCTTCAGGAATTGCCTGAAGTCCTGCAATATAAACGATCATCATATATCCTATCTGCTGCCAGCACACCAGTATAACCAATCCCCAGAAACCGAGGACTTCATTGAGCTTCAGGGCTGTATCAAACTTTGAGAATATGGCATCGAATATAAGCTGCCATACATATCCAAGTACGATACCACCTATAAGATTCGGCATAAAGAATACCGTTCTGAATATATTAGTTCCTTTGATCTTCTGTGTAAGTGCCAGTGCCACAAGAAATGCAAGAACATTTATAAGCACAAGTGTGACAATCGCAAATAATGTTGTAAACTTAAATGCATCCGGGAATGTTGAGTCCTTGAATGCGTCTATATAATTCTGAAATCCTACAAATTCAGCGTCCCTTATGGTCGTGAACTTACAGAAGGACAGATATATTCCCTCGGCAAATGGCACGATAAATCCTATTAGAAACGCAGCCATTGTCGGTATCAGAAACACCGGCCAATATCTTTTTATCGTTTTCTCCATAATTTTTTTGATAACCTCCACTCTGTTGCATATCAATTTTCTTTCCAATATCTTCTGAGTCTAAAAATGGATATGTAGACATATTTGCATATGAATACATATCCATCTCTAGTCTGACACCTCTGGGTATGAGCTGCCTTTGCAAAGCTGTTAGCCTTCCTGGTGTCCTGCAGCTTGCAGAACTTTATTCATATTTTAAGTTGGTTTTATTTTGTGATGTTTTTTTATTTTTGGGTTGTGTACTATTGTTTATTTGTTAATATGTTTTATTTTGACTTTGCTGCAGCAGCCTCTTTAGCCCATCCATCTACAAATGCGCTCTTTACAAGATCCCAGTTGGCATCTGTCTGATCTGCCGCATATGCTGTAAGTGCTGATCCAAGGTCGTTCTTCCACTGCTCTGATGGCATTGTTGTGAAGTTCCAGCTTACAGGTGTCTTGCCCTCTGCTACATACTCATTTGCGATGTTTACAAGAAGGTTTGTTGACTCAAGGTTCTTCTTGAATGGTGTTACAAATCCCATTCCATCGGCTCCTGATGGCATAGCGCCCTTTGAACCACAGATTGCCTTAAGTGCGGTGTCATTTGTAGCACACCACTCCATGAAGTCAAGAGTTGCCTGGATATCTTCCTCTGAAGCCTTAGCATTTACACACCAGTAATTCTCACTTCCTGTACAGAGTCCCTGATTCTCCTCACCATCTGCTCCTATATAGATAGGGAGCATTCCGAGGTTGTCATCGCCAAGTGATGATACATCTGCGTATGCCCATGTACCATTCTGATAAAATACTGCCTGTCCTGAAACAAACTCTGCAACCGCATCATCACCAGTCTTTGTGCTGAGCTGCTTTGGATCGGTTGTTGAGTTGTTGATGTACAGATCCCATACATTTTTGTAATTATCAAGATATGTACCCTTGATCGCATCTGTAGTATCGATTCCATCAGCCTTGTATTCATAGTAGATTGGAAGATTTGCAAGATGTGTCTTGAATCTCCAGTCTGATGAGCCATCCATTCCAGCTGATGTGAATGCTGAGAATCCTAATTTGTCTGAATTGGCTGTTATATCCTCTGCCACCTTCTTGAGGTCTGCAAATGAATTGATATCATCCTCTGTGTATCCAGCTTTGCTTAAAAGCTCTTTGTTGTAAATGATTCCGTATGACTCTATAACATATCCGATTCCTGCGACCTTATCGCCATCCTTAAGTGCAAAGTCCTCAGAAGTGAGTTCTTTATACACCTGTGATGATCCAAGATCATAACAATAGTCCTTCCAGGAAGCAAGACCAACCGGTCCATTTACCTGGAACAGGGTAGGTGATTCTGACTTACCCATCTCACTCTTAAGAGTAGTCTCATACTGACCAGAAGCCGCTGTAACTACCGTCACATCAACGCCAGTCTCTTCTGTGTACACCTTAGCAAGCTCCTGCCACTGTGCATCCTGCTCCGGTTTGAAATTCAGATAATATACAGAGCCCTTTGCATCTGCCTTCTTTCCTGCTCCATCTGAATCTCCTGAGCCACATCCTGTCAACATGGTACCTGCCATCATAAGTGACAGTCCAAGTGCCGCAATACCTTTCTTGTTCATATTGGTTCCTCCCATAAAATAATAAAAATTTTTCCTTCAGTCATCTCTTATACGAGCTGCTTAATGGTTACTTTGTTTTTTCGGAAACGTTTTTGGAACCGTTTCCATTTGATATATCTTATATTAGTTGTTTATGTACAAAATGTCAATACTATTTTCAATTTTTTTATCACTTTTTGCATTTTTTCACATAGCTCACAATCCAGGTTACATAAAAATGTATAATTTTTGTCATATTCTATCCTTTCTGAATACTATAAATAGAACTATTAAATCTGAAAGGACTATCCTATGAAATGCAACAACCATTGTTCTCCGAACAGACCTGACTGTCGTGACAACATCTGCACTATAGACCTCCGGGATAAAGCGTTACAGAACCACAATTACCGCGAAACCGTGTGGACCGGCTGTTTCATGCAGATGACAGTCATGTGTATACCTGCCTGCTCAGACGTAGGTTTGGAAATCCATGATAATACCGATCAGATCATCCGGATCGAACAGGGACAGTGTTCAGTCAGAATGGGCTGCTGCCCAAACGAACTGTGCTTCCGTCAGAATCTTTGTGCAGGAGAATGCGTCTGTATACCAGCCGGCACATGGCACAACATCATCAACATTGGCAATAATCCACTGAAACTCTCATCCATATACGCCCCACCACATCATCCCAGGGGAGAGACACAGACCACCAAAGCCAGGGCTATGGGAATGGATTGCTAGTATCTTTTCCTGCGACATGAAGTAGATGCCACTATAGAATCAAATAAAAAAGACACCAAATTCTGCCTGCCCGTCTGATATTGGGCAAGCGGCATTTAGTGTCTTTGCTGCTTCTACTATACTTTATTGTTTTCTCTGTGTCATCACTGCATTGGAAAAACTGTATCACATTTCAATCATGAGATCACATTTCTCCTACTCATTCTCATCCTCTTCCTCTTCATACCAATCGTCCTCATATCCATCTTCCACATAGTCTATGTCATATTCATCGGCTTTGTCTGCTTCTTCATCGCTCAGTTTAGCATATATTCTTCCATCGTCCCAATCATCTGGCATATAGAGATGCGGCTCATTGTCCCCCCACTTATATGAATGCATCACCTTAACGTCAGACAGATCCAGGACGGACTCCATCAATATTGACTTCATATAGTTCTTCACTGTTTCCGGCGCAAGATTGACAAATTCCACTATCGGGTATCTCTGAAAACGGATAGCATTGGTCGATGTCCCATACCCTGAATTCTCAAAGCTGGCATTTACCGGTCTTTCATTTACACTGAGTGATATATTTGTAACAGTGCATACCTCTCGTTTATCAAAAACATATATTTTACCCTCGCTGGTCAGTACCTGTACACGACCATCATTTATTCTGACCTTATCAATACTTCCTGTTTCTCTTTTTGTTTTTTCTACACCTGTTGTTTTTCTTGTTAATGGCATAATGTTCTCCTCCTGTAAAACAAATTTTTAATGTCATGCTTTGTATTCCGTACGGTATATCCAATAGTACACACTGACCTTTTTTTACTCAACGTCTGGGTAGATTTTTTTATCCCTCTGGGTAGACCTCCGATATGTCATTTTCTTGTTTTTTTGTGCATGGGGTAGATGGCATCCCTATCTGCCATGCCTATGTTTCTTATTTCATTTATATATGGGGGAGAATTGCTGCCTTGTTTCTTATTATTGTTTTGTAAATTTTGTATAGTATAGTTTCAGACGGTTTTTCAGATTTTTAGTGATTATTTTTTATATAAACAGAAAATCCCGGTGCATCATTTTTTCGATACACCGGGATCTTATACATCTTTTATGAATATGATGAAAGAAATTGTTTTGTCCTCTCCATCTTCGGATTGTCAAATACCTGGTCAGGTCTTCCCTGCTCAAGTATATATCCATCATCCATGAATATGACCTGACTTGCAACATCCTTTGCAAATGCCATCTCATGGGTAACAATTATCATGGTTGTCTTTTTGTCTGCAAGGTTTCTGAGAACCTTAAGTACCTCTCCTGTGAGCTCCGGATCAAGAGCCGATGTAGGCTCATCGAAACACAGGATGTCCGGCTGCAACGCAAGCGCCCTTGCTATGGCAACTCGCTGACACTGTCCTCCGGAAAGCTGGTGAGGATAGTTGTTCATTCTGTCCTCAAGTCCCATCTGGCGTAGAAGTTCCTCTGCCTGGACTCTTATCTCGTCGAGTATATTCTTCTTATTTACTTTGAAATCCGGTCTCTCCTTTGCAAGAAGCTCTCTTGCAAGCATTACGTTCTGAAGCGCAGTGTACTGTGGAAAGAGATTAAATGACTGGAACACAAGTCCAAAATGCAGTCTCTTCTTGCGCACCTCCGACTCCTTGAGTGTCTCCGGCTTGTCAGTGTCAAGCAGGATTTCATCATTTACACGGATAACTCCATTGTCCGGCATCTCCAGAAAGTTCAGACAGCGAAGAAGTGTTGTCTTTCCACTTCCTGATGATCCTATGATAGAAAGGACCTCGCCCTGCTCCAGAGAAAAGCTTATATCCTTGAGCACATCTGTCTTGCCAAACTTCTTTTTTATATGTTCAACCTCTAATATAGCCATAGCTGCTCCTCCTATTAATCTGTATCGCCCCTCTGCTCCGCAGCGGGGCAGATCGTCGGAGCCGATTCCGAGTATGAACTGCGTTCATTGCGGCTCCTCCTATTAATCTGTATCGCCCCTCTGCTCCGCAGTGGGGCAGGTCGTCGGAGCCGATTCCGAGTATGAACTGCGTTCATAGCGGCTCCTCCTATCTAAAGAAATCAAGTTTCTTCTCTAATTTGCCAAGTAAAACTGTGAGTACGCCATTCCATATCAGATAGTAGAATGCGCAGAAGAAGAGTGGCCATATCGCACCAGAGATTCCCTGTGAACCCTTCATGAATGCCTGTCCTGCCCAGATTATCTCCTGAAGTGCGATGATACGGGCAAGGGACGTATCCTTGACCAGAGTTATGATCTCGTTGGACATCGCCGGAACTATCTTCTTTATCATCTGCAAAAGCTTGACCTTGAAGAATATCTGCTTTGGAGTCATGCCAAGCACAAGTCCGGCCTCCTCCTGTCCTACAGGAATACCCTGAATACCTCCACGGTAAATCTCTGAGAAATAGCAGGCATAGTTCACTATGAATGACACCGATGCCGCTACAAATCTTCCGCCTTCGCCGCCGCCCCATACCGGGTTGTGGAATACAAGTCCCGGGAAATAATATATGATGAGCAGCTGTATCATAAGTGGTGTACCTCTCACTATCCATACAATGAACTTCATAAGATAGCTGAGCGGTTTAAACTTTGACATGGAACCGAGTGCTATGAGAAGTCCAAGTGGAAATGCACCGAGCAATGTCACGAAGAACAATTTTAATGTCTGTATAAATCCTGTATTAAGAGCTCCAAGTACGACCGGGAGCTGTTCAAAAAACAAATCCATAATAATTTTTCTCTCTAAGTGATGGTAAAAATACTAATTATATCTTATCTATTACTTTGCAAGTGCAGCCTGTACCTTATATGTCTCAGCACACTTCTCCATTGAACCGTCAGCCTTACTGTCTGCAAAGAACTTGTTGAGCTCAGCTACAAGATCTGAGTCCTTTCTGAAGCCAACGCCATACTCCTCGCTGTTGAGACCTACGGTATATGTGAGCTTGTCATAACCTGTTCCCTCACCAACCATAGCTGCTGCCATAAGCGAATCAATGATTGCTGCATCTGATGTTCCAGCTGCAACTTCCATGAGTGCATCTGCCTGTGCCTTTACCGCTGTATAGTTGAGACCAAGCGCCTTGGCCTGATCCTCGCCTGCGCTTCCTGCCTCTACAGCAAATGTAAGCTCCTTGATGCTGTCTACTGTCTGATACTTGTCTGCCTTATCATTTGGCACGATAACTACCTGAGCATTGTTGCAGTATGCATCTGAACATGCCATTGAGCTTGTAACCTCATCTGTAAGTGTCATACCATTCCATACACAGTCGATGGTCTTGCCGTCAAGCTCCATGATCTTGTTATCCCAGTCTATCTCTACGAACTCTGCCTTTACGCCAAGGCTCTCTGCAAATGCTGATGCCATATCTGCGTCAAATCCGATCCAGTTGCCTGACTCATCCTTGTAATCCATCGGTGCGAAGTCTGTAACGCCGACAACGAGAGTTCCCTTATCCTTTACATACTCCAGATCACTCTTTGACTCACTCTTAGATCCGTTATCAGATCCGCCACATCCAACCAGTGAAAGTCCCATTGCTGCCACTAAGAGCAGTGATAATAACTTTTTCATACTTCTTTCCTCCTGAAATATCCTTAAATATACTTGGCAGATGCATGAAACACACTACACCGGGCATCTGCATGATATATAAGCCCTATTAGGGCATAACACGGTAACATAGTAACAGTTTATCATGGTAAAGTCAAACCTAAGATTGAGGAAATGCCTGTAAATGTATTATGTATTATGTAATAATAATAACCACAGAAGGTCTTACTATTCTGTGGTCAGGATGCTCACCATCTGGAATTATTTTACATATGCTCTATCAATATGTATCACACAATAGTAATTTTTATTGTACTCACTAACTTTTTCCTTGATATAGGATATTATCTGTTCTTCTGACATTTGATATCCATGTGGCAAAACCACATCAAAAATCAGATTGGAATGTGTTGAACCCTTTACCATTCTAAAGTCGTGAAACTGAACATTTTCATTTTTTCTGCTATCCTTATTAAGTGATTCTATAATTTCAGTGATCCGCGCTTTCGCAGCATTTGTCTCCTCATCGTCATCTACTATCGGGTCCATGTGAATGACAGGCTCACAATTTAGTTCTTTTCTGAGAGAGAATTCTATCTGATCGATCAGATCATGCAGTTCAAGAATATCTTCCTTATAAGGAACTTCTGCGTGCAAGCTGACCATAAGTCTGCCAGGTCCATAATCATGGACCACAAGATCATGAATACCAAGGATCCTTTTATCACACCTCACGATCTTCTCGATCTCGTCCACAAGCTCTGGTTCCGGTGCCTGACCAAGCAAGGGGCTGACCGTATCCTTCATTGCAGTGATGCCAGCTATGAGTATCATTACGCCCACCAATAACCCGCAATATCCATCTATAGGTATTTTCCAGAAATGAGCAGCAAGTGCAGATGCAAGAACAACCATTGTGGAAAATGTATCAGATAAACTGTCTTTCGCCGTCGCTATCATGGTCGCACTCTCTATCTTTCTGCCTATACTCCTGTTGTAGAAATACATATATATCTTTACTCCAATTGAAACAACGAGTATAACGGCAACTAGACTGCTGAATTTTGGAAGTTCCGGATGTAGGATCTTTCCGATTGAATCTTTAATAAGCTCGTAGGCCATCAATATGATCATGACTGCTACAAATAAGCCTGATATATACTCTATTCTTCCATGTCCAAACGGATGATCCGGGTCCGGTTTTCTGCCAGATAACTTAAAGCCTATCATAGATATAAACGAGCTTCCTGCATCTGATAAATTGTTGAACGCATCCGCCGTAATCGAGATGGCACCCGAAAGTAATCCAGCGAAGAATTTTCCCAGAAACAATAATACATTCAAAAATATACCAACAGCTCCGCAAAGAACACCATATTTCTCCCTCACCTTGCTATCCTTATAATTATCTGATTTGATCCACAGCTTCGACAATAATGTCACCATATCTTTTGTTCCTCCTAATCTGAATCTCAAAAGTTCTGAAAAAAAGAACCCACAAAAGCGTTGGACTTCTGCGGGTTCTTGATATATCTGAAATGATATATAATTATCTCTTTGAGAACTGTGGAGCACGACGAGCGGCCTTGAGACCGTACTTCTTTCTCTCCTTCATTCTTGGATCTCTTGTAAGGTATCCAGCCTTCTTAAGGATTGGTCTGTACTCAGCATCAACCTCAAGGAGTGCTCTTGAAATACCATGTCTGATAGCTCCAGCCTGACCTGTGAAACCACCACCACATACGTTAACGAGTACATCGTACTTGCCCTCTGTGCCTGTAGCAACGAGTGGCTGCTTTACGATAACCTTGAGTGTATCAAGGCCAAAGTACTCATCCATATCCTTCTTGTTTATAACGATCTTACCAGTACCTGGAGTGATGTAAACTCTGGCGATACTGCTTTTTCTTCTTCCTGTTCCATAGAACTTTGTTGTCTTAGCCATCTGTTAATCTCCTCCTTCTTAGTACTTAATCTCTAATACTTCTGGCTTCTGTGCCTGATGCTTGTGATCTGCACCAGCGTATACGTGAAGCTTTGTGATCATCTCTCTGCCAAGTGGTCCCTTTGGAAGCATTCCCTTAACTGCAAGGTAGATAACATCCTCTGGCTTCTTAGCCATCTTCTCACGAAGAGTTGTCTCTTTCATACCACCTACATAATCTGAGTGGTTGTAGTATACCTTCTGATCTAACTTCTTACCAGTTACCTGGATCTTGTCAGCGTTTACTACTATTACATAATCACCTGTATCAATGTGTGGTGTATATGTTGGCTTGTTCTTTCCTCTTAAAATGCTTGCGATCTCTGATGCAAGACGACCTAAAGTATGTCCTGTAGCGTCAACTACATACCACTTTCTCTCTATTGTTGATGGGCTTGCCATAAAGCTCTTCATCGTGGTACCTCCTAAATTATTCTTTTATAATCTTCTTTACTAATGTATATTCAGCACATTCCTTACCGGGGCATTGGTTCGAAACACACTTATAAACTTCGCATACTTTGCAAGTATATTATAATTACATTTTGTTGTCAACTATTTTTTCAACAAAAATATCCGGCGATACATGTGCACCGCCGGATACCATATTATCATTCATTCTTCTGTCTGTAAATACTATCTTTTATTTAGAAATCCACCTCTGTGTCATAGTAGCAGCACTTCAGCAGCTTCTCCATCTCCTCCTGGCTTGGCTGTCTTGGGTTGGAGCCTGTACATGCATCAAGTATCGCATTTGCAGCGATCTCAGGAAGTCTCTCAAGGAATACGTCCTCCGGAACAAAGCCCTGCTCACATGGATAGCTGTCAGATCCGTAATTCTTGATACAATGAGGAATGTTCAGCTCGTCATTCATCTTGCGCAGATACGCAATAAGAAGGTCTACCTTCTCGTCGAGTGTCTCACCGCCAAGTCCCATGAAGTCCGCTATCTCTCCGTAACGAACCTTTGCGGTCTCATCCTTTGCATTGAAAGCTATAACCTTTGGCAGATACATTGCATTTGCTGCTCCGTGGATGATATGTGCGCCATAGTCAGCAAATGCTGCTCCGGTCTTGTGAGCCATCGAATGAACTATTCCGAGAAGCGCATTGGAGAATGCCATACCTGCAAGACACTGTGCATTGTGCATTGCGTCTCGCTTCTCCATGTCTCCGTTATATGATCCAACCAGATCATTCTGGATCATCTTGATGGCATGAAGTGCCAGTGGATCTGTGAAATCGCAGTTTGCTGTCGATACATAAGCCTCGATTGCATGTGTCATGGCATCCATACCTGTGTGAGCAACCAGCTTCTGAGGCATGGTCTCTGCCAGCTCAGGATCTACGATCGCAACATCAGGTGTAATCTCAAAATCAGCTATCGGATACTTGATTCCCTTCTCATAATCTGTGATGATCGAGAACGCGGTAACCTCTGTTGCAGTTCCTGATGTTGAAGAAATAGCGCAGAAATGAGCTTTCTTTCTAAGTTCAGGTATTCCAAATACCTTACACATATCCTCAAATGTCGCATCAGGATACTCATACTTTATCCACATAGCCTTTGCTGCATCTATAGGTGAACCACCGCCGATGGCCACTATCCAGTCTGGCTCAAATTCAAGCATGGCTGCTGCACCCTTCATAACCGTCTCTACTGAAGGATCTGGCTCAATTCCCTCAAATAACTTAACTTCCATTCCAGCTTCCTCAAGGTACTGAACTGCCCTGTCAAGGAATCCAAATCTCTTCATGGATCCGCCTCCAACACAGACCATAGCTCTCTTACCCTTGAATGTTTTGAGTGCCTCCAAAGCACCTTTTCCGTGATATAAATCTCTTGGTAATGTAAATCTTGCCATCGTTTGCCCTCCTAAAATCAAAATAAAAAAAGCCAATCATGTTATCTTCACTGAAACACCTTGAAATATTCCGAACACTTCGAAACAATTCCTGACATATCCGTCATGTATCAGCATTTCAATGTAATTATAACATGATTGGCTCTTGTTTTCATTATTTTTTGTGCATTTCACACAATGTTTTTCATCTATTTTCCACTGTTTTGCTAGATGTTTTCCACTTTTCATTCTTATTTCTAGATTATTTCAAGTCCACTTTTCCAAATTATTATATACAAAATATAACCACGCTGTTTTATGAACTGCCAATATATTATTAGCAATTTTATCTTATCCCGGCAAATATTATACGTCTACAGCCGTTTACGTTTACAGATATTTTATCTCCACAAGAGTAAGCCCCTTTGCTTCGGCTTTCGGTCCTGCTTTCGTCCTATCCTTCGCCGCAAGTATTGACTCCATACAGTCCTCTGGCCAGATTCCAAGGCCTATCTTCATCAAAGTTCCCACTATGATACGGACCATATTGTACAGGAAACCATTTCCGCTTATCCTTATATGTATCATATCACCAACTTTATCTATGGTTATATCTGTTATTGTACGGACTGTATTCTCTACCTGTGATCTTGTTGAACAGAAGCTCTTGAAATCGTGCTCTCCTACCAGAACAGCCGCAGCTCGTTTCATCTTATCTATATCAAGCGGATAATAGACGAATGTCGAGTAAAGACGCTCCGTCGGCATATCAAATCTTCTGTTTAATATCTTGTATTCATATGTCTTGATCGTATCACAGTATCTCGGATGAAAATCGTCCGCCACCTGGCAGGACTCTTGTATCCTTATGTCTTCCGGAAGCCGCTGATTAAGCGCAAATGAAAACTTTTCTCCTGGTATCCCTGATTCAGTATCGAACACCGCCACATTTCCCAGTGCATGTACACCGGAATCCGTCCTACTAGCTCCTATCACCTTTATATTCTCGTGGCAGAGTTCGCTGAGAGTCTTATTCAGGACCTCCTCCACAGTTATTCCATTTATCTGGACCTGCCATCCGCAATAATTTGTTCCATCGTAGGCTACGATCAATTTTACTCTCTTCATATTCATACTAGGGATGTATCTGACACATCCGTATCCTTTTCTATATTATCGATGTATCTGAATTACGCTCCAATTCTTAATCAAGCCCGATCGTCATTGACTCTGTAATATTTAAAACAAATCTATATACAAACGACTTTTGATCCCGAAGTGCGCATGTATCCCGAAATAAGATTGCAGGATTTCCTACATCACACATCTGTATACTATCATGCATCCCAGATACACCAACACTATAGCATAACTTACATAGTCTGTTCCACTGTATTTTAACGGATTCATGCGGCTCCTGCCTTCGCTGCCGTCAAAACATCTGGCATCCATGGCCTGGGCAAGATCTGTGGCCCTCCTTATCGCCGATACAAATAATGGTACAAATACAGGTACATAACTCTTTATCCTCTTGAATATATTGCCACTCTCGAAGTCCGCACCTCTGGAAAGCTGTGCCTTCATGATCTTATCCAGCTCCTCCATAAATATCGGGATAAATCGCAATGCGATCATAAGCATCATGGCCATATCAGACACCGGAACCTTTATTTTCTTCAAGAATCCCAGACTGCTCTCCAGTCCATTTGCCAGATTCATCGGTCTTGTAGTGTACGTCATGACAGATGAGCCTATTATGAGGTATACAAGGCGTATAACCACAAGCACCGTAGTCATCACACTGTTATCTGTTATGCGAAGTCTGTGCCAGCTCCAAAGTACCCGTCCGTCCCCGTTGAACACGCTGAATATTGCTGTAAACAGAATAAACATCCATATGACCTTCAGTCCCCTGCAAATGTATGTTATCGGCACCCTGCTCACCGCCACATATATACAGAGGAATGCCGTTGCGGCAAGTATCATGATCCAGTCCTTGCAAAGAAACAGCGATATGGCATATAGAAATGTTATTGCAAGCTTTGTTCTCGGATCCATTCTATGTATCACAGAATTGCCACTGTAATATTGTCCTATTGTAATATCTCGTATCATAGTAAATCTCCTATTCCGGGCACCCGGAAACATCTATACCGTACCGCTCAAGTAAGCTCCTGTCCTCAAAAAACTCACCTGTCCCTCCATCATACACTATCCTTCCATGCTCCATAAGAAGAATCCTCTCTGACATCTCATACACATCCTCCATGTCGTGGGATACCAGTATGATCGTCACATTTTTCTCTCTGTTGAGCTTTCTGACGAGATTCCATAACTGCTCCCGGCTCTCTCCGTCAAGCCCACATGCAGGCTCATCAAGGATCAATACGTCTGGCTCATATGCCAGTATTCCCGCTATTGCCACCCTCTTTTTCAAACCACCGGACAATTCGAATGGAGAATACTCCGCATATTTCTCCGGTACTCCCACCAACTCAAGCGCCTTTCTGGCAGCATCCTCAGCCTCTCTCTTTGACATTCCAAAGTTTATCGGGCCATACATTACATCCTTGAGCACCGTATTCTCAAACAACTGGGACTCAGGGAACTGAAATACATACCCTATCCTCCTGCGGATATCCTTGATATTCCTTACACTCTGCACATCCGTATCATACAGATATACCTTGCCACTCTGTGGAACTATCAGCTTATTTATCATTTGAAGCAGTGTACTCTTTCCCGAGCCGGTCTGCCCTATTACAGCGACAACCTGTCCTTCATATATCTTGATGTTTATATCAGAAAGCGCCTGAAATGACTCATTTCCATTCACATACGAATATGATACATTCTGAAGCTCAACTATACATTTTTCTGAATTATCTGCAGTCTTCTCATCCTCAGCATGATTACTCTGCGCATTGTTCATATCGCTGCTTATATCCATATGCCTGTTCTTATATTTATAGCAGATATCGATCGGTATTCCGGCCCTACGCTTCATATCAACCGGTATCTCCAGTCCATAGCTCTTAAGCCGGTCAACATCTGTGAATACATCTCCAGGTGTACCCTCTGCCACGATCCTGCTATTATCCAATATGTATACTTTATCCGCCATAAGTGCCTCAGCTATCCTGTGAGTCACCATTATTACGGTTATTTTCTTTTCTTTGTTCAATCTCTGCACAAGCTCCAGCATATCCTTTGCTCCCTGCGGGTCAAGCATGGATGTCGCCTCGTCTAGCACTATACAATCCGGAGTCATCGCCATGGACGATGCGATTGCAAGCCGCTGTTTCTGTCCACCGCTTATTCTTGACGTATTGGCATACTTATAGGCTGTGAGCCCTGTGAGCTCCAGCATCTCATCTATCTTCTTCCATATATCTTCGCTGGAGACGCCAAGATTCTCCAGCCCAAATCCTATATCCTCAGCGAGGGTGTTGCCGACTATCTGGTTATCGGGATTTTGAAACACCATTCCTACCTGTCGTCTGACGGATGTAAGCTCTCCCATCTCCGCCATATCTTTTCCACCTATGACTATCGACCCCTCATGCGGTGCAAGCAGTCCATTCAAATGTCTTGCAAACGTAGACTTCCCTGAACCGTTTCTGCCAAGGATCGCGATTATCTCCCCCTTGTCGGCAAGAAAATCTACATCCTTTATTGCCCAGTTCTCCCCTATCTTATTGCCGTCTTTGTCCTTTATATTAAATTTATGAGATAGTCCTTTTACATTTATGAAGCTCATAATCTTTCCAATCTATATCAATGAAATCTTTCTATATTTCACTAAATTTTATTAAAAAACAGGGCCGCCGTACACGAACGTAAACTAATACGTCTATGTACTGCAGCCCTGTTTATTTATCTGTATAATATCAATCTATCAATCGATTATACTAACTCGAGAATAACCTCAAGAGCCTGATCACCCTTACGCTGACCGATCTTGATGATTCTTGTGTAACCACCCTTACGTCCTGCGTACTTTGTACCATACTCATCGAATAACTTCTGTGTTAAGTCGATCTTCTTAGTACCGGCCTTCTTACCAGCAGCATCTGTAGGAACTTCAACAACTGGATATAAAACCTTGAGCATCTCTCTTCTGGCATGAAGTCTTGAAGGCTGATCCTTCTTAACTGTCTTCTCAACTGTGTCGTATACTGTAACCTTCTTACCGTCTACAACTTCCTTGATTCTCTTGCCATCTTTATCCTTCTTAGCAACCTTAGCCTGAACTGTAACCTCATCGTAGTTGTCCTTCTCAGCAACTGCTAAAGTGATGAGCTTCTCTGCGATCTTAACAACTTCCTTAGCTCTTGCCTCTGTTGTCTTGATCTTTCCATGATACAGTAACTGAGTTACCTGGTTACGAAGTAATGCGTTTCTCTGTGCGCTTGCTTTTCCAAGCTTTCTATACTTTGCCATTTTAATTATCCTCCTATACCCTTTGCGGGTCTTCACTGTGCTTACTATTATTCAGCTTGAGTGGTATACGGGAACTGCTATTAGTCCTCGTTCTGATTAAGTGATAAGCCTAACTCCTTAAGCTTAGCTAATACTTCATCCAGTGACTTACGACCAAGGTTACGAACCTTCATCATATCCTCTGGTGTCTTGTTTATAAGTTCCTGAACTGTGTTGATGCCAGCTCTCTTCAAACAGTTGTATGAACGAACTGATAACTCGAGCTCATCGATATTCATCTCAAGAACCTTTTCCTTCTCGTCTGTTGTGCTCTCAACCATAACATCTACAAGACGTGCGTTCTCTGATAAATCTACGAACAGCTTCAAGTGCTCTACCAGAAGATTTGCAGCAAGACTTACTGCCTCATCTGGAGCAAGAGCTCCGTTTGTATATACATCAAGAGTTAACTTATCATAGTCAGTAACCTGACCAACACGTGTATTCTGAACTGTAAGGTTTACTCTTTCAACAGGGGTGAAGATTGAGTCAATAGCGATGACATCAATTGGTGCATCTGCTTCCTTGTTCTTGTCAAGGCTTACATATCCACGTCCGTTGACAATTGTAAGCTCCATCTCAAGCTTTGCGTCCGGACCACTAAGGTTTGCGATTACAAGATCAGGATTTACGATCTCTATATCTCCGTCAACCTTGATATCTCCTGCCTTAACAACGCGCTCACCAACAACATCGATGTATGCCTGCTTTGGCTCAAATGTATCTGAGTTATTCTTGATAACGACATTCTTGATGTTCATTATTATCTCAGTAACATCCTCTTTTACACCTGGTATTGAGCTGAACTCGTGTAAAACGCCCTTTATCTTAACGTGGCTTACAGCGGTACCTGGTAATGAAGAAAGCATTATTCTTCTAAGTGAGTTACCAAGTGTTATACCGTAACCTCTCTCTAAAGGCTCGATTACAAACTTGCCATATTTGTTGTCATCTGAAGTCTCAACGATCTCGATTTTTGGTTTTTCAAACTCAAACATCTAAGCCCCTCCTTTACGGGTTTTAAAATGCTACACTCCAAGTTACAAAATGTATAAATAAAGAACAAATCTTACTTAGAATATAACTCGACGATGAGAGTCTCATTTACAGGAACATCGATCTGCTCTCTGCTTGGCTTCTCTACAACTTCACCTGCGAGGTTATCTCTGTCTGCTGTTAACCAACCTGGTACGAGAACACCCTCTGTTGCAGCCATGATATCCTTGTATCTCTGAAGAGACTTGCTCTTCTCTCTGATCTCGATCTTATCGCCTGGCTTAACTGAGTATGAAGGGATGTTTACACACTTGCCATTTACAAGTACGTGCTTGTGATCTACGATCTGTCTAGCCTCTCTTCTTGTTCTTGCAAAGCCTAATCTGAAGATGATGTTGTCAAGTCTAAGCTCAAGTAATGTCATGAGGTTAGGACCTGTTAATCCCTTCTGCTGCTCAGCCTTTGCATAAAGGTTACGGAAAGGCTTCTCAAGTACACCATAAATGAACTTAGCCTTCTGCTTCTCGCGGAGCTGAAGTCCATACTCGCTCTGCTTTCTATTTGATCTGTTTGGTCTTCTGTTTGACTTCTTGTCTATTCCGAGATACATTGGCTCCATGCCTAAAGATCTGCATCTCTTAAGAACTGGGGTTCTATCTACTGCCATCTTGTTTGTACCTCCTCTAATTAAACTCTTCTTCTCTTTGGTGGACGACATCCGTTATGTGGAACCGGAGTAACATCCTTGATACTAACTACATCTATACCACATGCTGAGAGTGCACGAATTGCAGCCTCTCTTCCTGAACCTGGTCCCTTGACAAATACGTCGATTGTCTTGAGTCCGTAAGGTGCAGCAGCCTTTGCGGCTGTCTCTGCAGCCATCTGAGCAGCATATGGAGTTGACTTCTTAGAACCCTTAAATCCTAATCCACCAGCGCTTGCCCATGAAAGCGCATTGCCTTCAGCGTCTGTTAATGTAACAATTGTATTATTGAAAGATGACTGAATATGAGCCTGTCCGTGCTGTACGCTCTTTCTGACACGCTTCTTAGCCACTTTTTTAGTTGCCTGCTTAGCCATTAGCCTAAACCTCCTATGGTTTTTTACAAATATATTCTATAAATATTACTTCTTCTTATTAGCAACAGTCTTCTTAGGACCCTTACGAGTTCTAGCGTTAGTCTTAGTCTTCTGTCCACGAACAGGAAGTCCCTGTCTATGACGCTTACCACGATAGCAAGCAATCTCCTGTAAACGCTTAATATTGAAGCCTATCTCTCTACGTAAATCTCCCTCTACTACCTGAGTTGCCTTGATAACCTCGCTGAGTCTTCTAACCTCATCGTCAGTCAGATCTGCGCAACGTGTATCAGGATTAACGTTTGCTTCCTTAAGAATACGCTGTGATGAAGGAAGTCCGATACCATAGATATAAGTAAGACCAATTTCAACACGTTTCTCTCTTGGTAAATCAACACCTGAAATACGAGCCATTATAATAACCTCCGTAAAATCTTCTTTTAAGCTGAATCCACAAATGTATCCCATAGCACACGCTATGGGGTGAAATGCATACACCGCAAACTTCAACTAAGTTGTATATTTCTATAATTGTATTGGCATATCTACGTATGCCACAGCCGCTTTTAAATAATACAGTACATTAGATATATGTACTGACGCACGAAAATAAGTATACTTCCGGATGGGCTATCATCCATATACTTCTTTTCCTTTTTTGATTAACCCTGACGCTGCTTGTGCTTTGGATTCTCGCAGATAACTCTAACGATTCCCTTTCTCTTGATAACTTTGCACTTATCGCAGATAGGTTTTACTGATGCTCTAACCTTCATTAGAAACTCTCCTTTCAAAAAAAGTCCGCTACGAATTAGCATTCTATCATTTTCATTGATAAAATGCAATAGGGAAATTCATTTTTTTATTATTTATCTCTCCAAACGATTCTTCCCTTGGTAAGATCGTATGGTGATAACTCTATTGTAACTTTGTCGCCAGGAAGAATCTTTATATAATTCATTCTCAGCTTTCCACTTATATGAGCAAGAACCTTGTGTCCATTCTCAAGTTCTACCTGAAACATGGCATTTGGAAGTTTCTCAACTACTGTTCCTTCTACTTCAATTACATCTGCTTTTGACATTTTCAAAAATCCTCC
The DNA here is from genome assembly GCF_003461545.1 of Coprococcus sp. AF16-22. Taxonomy (NCBI): domain Bacteria; kingdom Bacillati; phylum Bacillota; class Clostridia; order Lachnospirales; family Lachnospiraceae; genus Coprococcus; species Coprococcus sp. AF16-22. The sequence continues at coordinate 287,402 of NZ_QTXH01000003.1, read as the reverse complement.
TATATATATAAATCAACTTATGAGTTCTCCATGATATAATGAATATGTCATCGTGCTTACGAACGACGACATATGATATCACATCTACAGCTCAATTCCATCGGCCCTTGAAAGTATCTCAGGCTCTCCATCTGTTATAAGTATTGTATTCTCATAATGTGCCGCCAGTGATTTGTCTGCGGTGACGACCGTCCATCCATCCGGCATCCACTTCACTTCATAATCGCCAAGTGTGATCATCGGTTCTATCGCTATCGTCATTCCTGCTTTCAGCTTCGGTCCTCTTCTTCTTGTTGCGAAGTTTGGGACCTCCGGCTCTTCATGAAGATTTTTTCCAACTCCATGTCCCACCAGATCGACAACAACTCCAAGTCCACACTCATCGGCATAGGACTCGACCGCTATTCCTATATCCCGCACATGATTTCCCGCACGGGCCGCTGACAGTCCTTCAAAGAAGCTTTGCTTCGTTGCCTCTATGAGATACTTTGCCATATCAGATATCTCGCCAACTCCATATGTTCTGGCTGAGTCTGAATGGTAACCCTTATAGATAACACCGGCATCAAGACTTACTATATCTCCATCCTGAAGCACTCTGTTCTTTGATGGAATTCCGTGTACCACCTCATCATTTACAGATACACACACCGACGCCGGATATCCCTGATAGTTCAGAAATGATGGTTCACAGTGATAACTTCTGATAACCTCTTCACCGAGCTTATCTATATCATATGTGGTCATTCCCGGCTTCAATGCTTTTCTCATCTCCTCATGAGTTATCGCCAGAATTCTTCCAGCCTCTCTCATAAGCTCAATCTCTTCCTGGGATTTTATGGAAATACCCTTCATATTTACTCACCTAATATATCAGTGATAGCAGCGAATACATCCTTCATATCTACGGTTCCGTCAACCTCTTTCAGGATGCCCTTTGCCTTGTAGTAATCGATGAGAGGCTGTGTCTGCTCATGATATACATTAAGTCTCTTCTCTACTGTCTCTGGCTTATCATCGTCTCTAAGGATGAGATCAGCTCCACATGCATCACACTTGCCCTCAACTTTTGTTGGGTTGTATACGATATGGTATGTTGCTCCACAACCTACACATGCACGTCTGCCTGACATTCTCTCGATGATATTCTCATCAGGTACCTCAACATTGATAGCGTAATCAACTGAATCGCCGATTGCTGAGAGTGCCTTGTCAAGTGCCTCTGCCTGTGGGATAGTTCTTGGGAATCCGTCAAGGATATATCCCTTTGCACAGTCATCAGCCTTGAATCTATCTATTACCAAGTCGACAACGAGCTCATCTGGTACAAGAAGTCCCTTATCCATGTACTCCTTTGCCTTTGCACCAAGCTCTGTGCCGTTCTTTATGTTCGCTCTGAATATATCTCCTGTTGAGATATGTGGTACGCCGTACTTTGCAGCGATCATCTTTGCCTGTGTTCCCTTGCCTGCGCCCGGTGCGCCTAACATGATTATCTTCATATATTCAACCTCCATTTTTTTGAACGTTTCCCATTCTTATCAAATACTATTCTCTCTATAATACACGAATAGGAAGTGTACTATACGGCACACTCCCATTCGTGTTTATTGCCACGTCATATTTTAGTCTAAAAGGAATCCCTGATAGTTCCTTACCAGCATACGTGACTCAATATTCTTAATTGTCTCTATAACAACACCTACAACGATGATAAGTGATGTTCCTCCAAATGAAACATTTGCTCCAAAGAAACCACTGAAGAACATTGGTATACATGCTACTATGATAAGTCCTACAGCACCTATAAATATGATGTAGTTTAAAATCTTATTAAGGTAATCCTGTGTTGACTGTCCAGGTCTTATACCAGGGACAAAACCGCCACTCTTCTTCATATTGTTGGCAATCTCCATTGGATTGAATGTGATCGCTGTGTAGAAATATGCGAAGAAGAACACAAGTAAAATATATACGATCAAACCGATCGATGCCCAAGGATAAGATCTGTTAAACCAGTAGCCCTGACTCATACCCTGGATTATCTTTGCTCCTACACCAGATGTCTTGATGTTGAACAGATTCACTACGATCTGTGGAACAGACAGTATGGATGATGCAAAGATGACCGGAATAACACCTGCAGTATTGACCTTAAGTGGAATATGAGAGGACTGTCCTCCCATCGTCTTTCTTCCTCTTACTGTCTTGGCATACTGTACAGGAATTCTTCTCTCTGCGCCCTGAAGTGCACATACAAATACTACTGTAATAACTACAACTGCAAGGATAATGAGCCCTACAAGTGTAAATCTTACAAAGTCTCTGCCCTTCATGAACTGTGTGTATAAATTCTTGAAGTCATTTGGCATTGTTGAAACGATGTTTATCAGAAGGATTACTGATATACCATTGCCAACACCCTTCTCTGTTGCTCTCTCGCCAAGCCACATTACTATAGCACTTCCTGCCGTAAGAATGACTACGATGCAAAGAACTGTCCAGAAGTTATAATTCTCAATGACTCCCTTGTTTCCAAATCCTACTACAAGACCAGCACTCTCAAGAATAGCAAGACCTACTGTCATATATCTTGTGATAGCGGTGATCTTCTTTCTACCATCTTCTCCGTCTTTCTGCAGTTCTTCCAAAGCCGGTATAGCAATGGTGAGAAGCTGTATGATGATGGAAGCTGTAATGTAAGGTGTTACCGACAATGCAAAGATCGACATCTGCTCGAACGATCCTCCGGTGAATGAACTGAAGATGTTCAGTGAATCACCGAGTGCATTCTGCATGTACTCTCTTATTGCATCCGCACTTATTCCCGGAACGGTAATCAGACTACCAAGTCTGACTACCACGAGAATGAAGAACGTATATAAAAGTCTTCTTCGTATATCCTGTACCTTAAATGCATTGATTAAGGTTTTGAACATATTACATCACCTCTGCTTTTCCGCCAAGAGCTTCAATTTTCTCAGCTGCTGACTTTGAAAAAGCATTAGCCTTAACATTGAGCTTTTTAGTTAACTCTCCATTTCCAAGAATCTTAACTCCATCACGAGGATTCTTAATGATACCTGCCTCTACTAATGTCTCAACAGTTACGTCTGAGCCATCCTCGAATCTCTCAAGAGCTGATACATTGATTGCAACGATCTCTTTGTGATTGATGCAATTAAAGCCTCTCTTAGGAAGACGTCTATATAATGGCATCTGTCCACCTTCGAAACCTGGTCTAGGTGATCCAGAACGTGCCTTCTGACCCTTATGTCCCTTACCTGCAGTCTTGCCATTTCCTGAACCATGTCCACGGCCTACACGGAAATTAGCACTGTGCTTTGAGCCTTCAGCCGGCTTTAATGTAGATAAATCCATGATCTGCGTATCCTCCTTCTCTTATACTTCCTCAACCTTTACCATATAACTTACCTGCTTAACCATTCCAAGTGTTGCAGCGTTATTTGGGAGCTCTACTGACTTATTAACCTTCTTAAGTCCAAGAGCCTCTACTGTCTTTCTATGCTTTGGTACAGCACCGATAGGGGACTTTACCAAAGTTACCTTTAACTTATCTGCCATCTTCTAATACCTCCTTAGTTAAGTATCTCATCAACAGATTTTCCACGAAGTCTTGCGATATCCTCTGGGTTCTTGATCTCTGTAAGGCCCTTGATTGTTGCAAGAACTACGTTCTGCTTGTTGTTTGATCCTAAGGACTTTGTACGGATGTTCTTATATCCTGCAAGCTCAAGTACGCTACGAGCAGGACCACCAGCGATGATACCAGTACCTTCTGGAGCTGTCTTCAGAAGAACTGAAGCACTGCCGAACTGTCCATTCCAGTCGTAAGGGATACTACCAACTTCATTTACAGGAACTGTAACTAAATGCTTTGCAGCATCCTCCTTACCCTTACGGATAGCTTCTGGAGTCTCAACTGCCTTGCCAACACCAACGCCAACGTGGCCATTTCTATCACCAACAACTACGAGAGCTGCAACTCTAGAATTACGTCCACCCTTAACAACCTTTGTTACACGCTTGATGGCAACAACTTTATCTTCTAACTCTAACTTACTTGCATCAATTATTTCACGCTTCATACGTTGTTCTTCCTCCTTACTAGAATTCCAGACCAGCTTCTCTCGCTGCATCTGCTAATGCCTGAACCTTACCGTGGTATACGAAACCGCCTCTATCATAGATAACAGTCTTGATACCCTTCTCAAGTGCTCTCTCAGCAATAACCTTACCAACGTAAGCTGCTGCATCAACATCATTTGTCTTCTCAAGCTCATCCTTAATAGCCTTCTCTGTTGTAGATGCTGCTACTAATGTCTTACCAACTGAATCATCAATAATCTGAGCGTACATATGATTATTACTTCTGAATACAGCTAAACGTGGTCTCTCTGTTGTTCCAGCTAAACGATTACGAACACGCATATGCTTCTTTACACGAATTGCGCTTCTTGATTCTTTATTAATCATCTTATCTCACTCCTTTATTATTTCTTACCAGTCTTACCAACTTTACGTCTGATAGTCTCATCCACATACTTGATACCCTTGCCCTTGTATGGCTCTGGTGCTCTCTTCTCTCTGATCTCAGCAGCGTACTGACCAACCTTTTCCTTGCTGATTCCGCTTACTATGATCTTGTTTCCATCAACTGATGTTTCGATACCATCTGGATCAACCATCTCAACTGGGTGTGAATAACCAAGAGCAAGAACAAGCTTATTACCCTGCTTCTGAGCTCTGTAACCTACACCGTTAACCTCAAGCTCCTTCTTGTAACCCTCTGTAACACCTACTACCATGTTGTGGATAAGTGTTCTTGTGAGTCCGTGAAGTGATTTCATCTTCTTTAAGTCGTTAGGTCTTGATACTGTGATTGTATCGCCGTCTAACTTTATATCCATTTCCGCAGGGAGAACTCTCTCAAGAGTTCCCTTTGGTCCTTTAACAGTCACTTTATTATTTTCTGCTATATCTACAGTTACGCCTGCAGGTACAGCGATAGGCATTCTTCCGATACGTGACATTTTGCCGTCCTCCTTTTACCAAATAAACGCAAGTACTTCTCCACCTACGTTCTGTTTTCTAGCTTCCTTATCTGTTAATACACCCTTGTTTGTGGAGATAATAGCAGTTCCAAGTCCACCAAGTACTCTTGGAAGCTCATCCTTGCTTGCGTATACTCGAAGACCAGGCTTTGAAATTCTCTTAAGACCTGTGATGATCTTCTCGTTCTTATCTGCACCATACTTCAATGTGATCTTGATTGTCTCGAACTTACCGTCCTCAACGATATCTACAGCCTTAACATATCCTTCTGATAAAAGTATGTCGGCAATAGCTTTCTTCATCTTTGAAGCAGGGATTTCTACTGTATCATGCTTTGCTGTATTAGCATTACGAATTCTTGTAAGCATATCTGCAATTGGATCGCTCATTGACATAATAAATTTCCTCCTTCTTACTCTTACCAGCTTGATTTCTTAACGCCAGGAATCTGTCCCTTATATGCTAACTCACGGAAGCAGATTCTACAAATTCCGTACTTCTTTAAAACTGAGTGTGGACGTCCACAAATGCTGCAACGTGTGTACTCTCTTGTTGAGAACTTCTGCTTGCGCTGCTGCTTAACTTTCATTGATGTCTTAGCCATTTCTCGAATCTCCTCCTTTATTATTTGCTATAAGGCATGCCGAACAGTGTAAGTAACTCACGAGCTTCCTCGTCAGTCTGTGCTGTTGTTACGCAAATTATATCCATACCTCTAACCTTATCTACCTTATCGTACTCGATCTCAGGGAAGATAAGCTGCTCCTTAATACCGAATGCGTAGTTACCTCTTCCATCAAATCCGTTTGGATTGATACCTCTGAAGTCACGTACACGTGGGAGTGCAAGATTTACAAGACGATCAAGGAACTCATACATCTTCTCGCCACGAAGAGTTACCTTACATCCGATAGGCATTCCCTCTCTCAGCTTGAAGTTAGCTACTGACTTCTTTGCTCTTGTTACAACTGCCTTCTGACCTGTGATTGTCTCAAGATCCTTGATAGCAGCGTCGAGAACCTTAGCGTTCTCTCTAGCTTCACCAACGCCCATATTGATAACGATCTTATCGAGCTTTGGTATCTGCATTACATTCTTATATCCAAATTTCTCAACCATGGCGCTCTTAATTTCAGCGTCATACTTTTCTTTAAGTCTACTCACCTAAGACGACCTCCTTCCAATTAATCTATCTTCTCTGTCTTGCCATCAACTTTGGCTACACGAACCTTATCCTTACCAGTTCCTTCAAAACCAACTCTAACTGGCTTGCCCTTGTAAAGATACATTACATTAGAGATGTCAAGTGGGGCTTCCATCTCGATGATTCCGCCCTGCTGGTTAGCCATGCTTGGCTTGCTATGCTTAAATACTTTGTTGATTCCTTCAACTACTACGGTACCATTCTTCTTATCTACTGAAACGACCTTTCCGCTCTTGCCCTTGTCCTTACCAGCGATAACCTGTACCATATCATCTTTCTTAATCTTCATTGTTGCCATAGTCACACCTCCTTATAATACTTCAGGTGCAAGTGATACGATCTTCATGAATTTCTTATCACGGAGCTCTCTTGCAACTGGTCCAAAGATACGTGTACCTCTTGGATTCATATCGTCTTTTATAATTACAGCAGCGTTCTCGTCAAACTTGATGTATGAACCATCCTTACGACGAGCGCCATGCTTTGTTCTAACTACAACGGCCTTAACTACATCGCCCTTCTTTACAACTCCGCCTGGTGTTGCATCCTTAACAGAGGCAACGATGATATCGCCGATATTCGCATATCTTCTAACTGATCCGCCTAACACTCTGATACAAAGTAACTCTTTTGCACCTGTGTTATCAGCAACTTTAAGTCTTGTTTCCTGCTGAACCATTTAATTTGCCTCCTTACTTTGCCTTCTCGATGATCTCAACAAGTCTCCATCTCTTATCCTTTGATAATGGTCTTGTCTCCATAACCTTTACTCTATCGCCAATCTTGCACTCGTTATTCTCGTCATGAGCCTTCAGCTTTACTGTTCTCTTTACAATCTTACCATAAAGAGGATGCTTAACATTATCTACGATAGAAACAACGATTGTCTTATCCATCTTGTCACTTGTAACTATACCAACACGTGTTTTTCTCAGATTTCTTTCCACAATAATTCCTCCTTCCAAGATAATTAAGCATTAGCCTTCTGGGCTATAACTGTCTGTATTCTTGCTATATTCTTTCTAACGTCCTTGATTCTGCTTGTGTTGTCAAGCTGATTTGTAGCATTCTGGAATCTCAGGTTGAATAATTCCTTCTTTGCAGCTACTAAATCTTTCTGGAGATCGTCAACGGACTTGCTATTTAATTCGTTCATAAAATCCTTAGTTTTCACTGCCTGCTACCTCCTCTAACTCTTCCTTTGATGCGATCTTACACTTAAGTGGAAGCTTGTGCATAGCGAGTCTGAGAGCCTCTTTAGCTACCTCCTCAGGTACGCCCTGAACCTCAAACATAACTCTGCCTGGCTTAACTACTGCTACCCAATACTCAAGTGCTCCCTTTCCAGAACCCATTCGAGTCTCAGCTGGCTTTGCTGTAACTGGCTTGTCAGGGAAAATCTTGATAAATACCTTACCACTACGCTTCATATATCTTGTCATTGCAATTCTGGCTGCCTCGATCTGGTTTGACTTGATCCAAGCTGGCTCTAATGCTACGAGACCATACTCACCGTTTGTAATCTTATTGCCTCTAAGTGCCTTACCAGCCATTGTTCCTCTGAACTGCTTACGACGCTTTACTCTCTTTGGCATTAACATTATTTATTTCCCCCTTCCTTTACTGTCTTTGTTGGAAGTACTTCACCATGGTAGATCCATGTCTTTACGCCAACCTTACCATATGTTGTATCTGCTTCAGCAAATCCGTAATCGATATCAGCACGGAGTGTCTGAAGAGGAATTGTTCCCTCGCTGTAGAACTCTGTTCTAGCCATATCAGCACCGCCAAGACGACCTGAACATGCACACTTGATACCCTGTGCGCCTGACTTCATTGTTCTACCCATGCAAGACTTCATAGCCTTTCTGAATGCGATACGATTCTCAAGCTGTGCTGCGATGTTCTCTGCAACGAGCTGAGCGTCAGCATCCGGCTTCTTGATCTCCTTAACGTCGATAAAGAGCTTCTTATCTGTTAACTTCTGAGCGTCAGCCTTGATCTTCTCGATTCCGGCTCCACCCTTTCCGATTACTACTCCAGGCTTAGCTGTGTATAATACGATCTTTACATTCTTTGCTGATCTCTCGATCTCGATCTTTGAGATGTTTGACTTGTAAAGAGTTGTCTTTAAGTATTTTCTAAGGATCTGATCTTCTGCTAAGTTCTTAGCAAACTCGTCATTTCTCTTGTCAGCATACCAGTTTGAATCCCAATCTTTGATAATGCCGACTCTTAAACCATGAGGATTAACTTTCTGTCCCATATTTTACCTCCTATTTCTCGTCAAGCACGATTGTGATGTGGCTTGTTCTCTTCTCGATTCTATATGCTCTACCCTGTGCTCTTGGATGAACTCTCTTCATTGTAGGTCCCTTGTTAGCGTAACACTCTGCTACGTAAAGGTCCTCCTTCTTCATGCCATTGTTGTTCTCAGCGTTAGCAATAGCAGACTTCAAAAGCTTCTCTATAACGCTTGAGCCATATCTTGGGTTGTATTCTACGATAGCAAGTGCTGTCTGAACATCCTTACCTCTGATAGCGTCAAGCACAAAACATGCCTTGGTTACTGATACTCTTGCGTATGAAACCTTAGCTGATGGTCTTGTATCTTTGTTCTCATTTCTGAGTCTCTTGTCATGGGATCTATGTCCTTTAGCCATTTTGAAAAGTCCTCCTTTCAAATATTCCTAATATTATCTTCTACCCTTCTTTTCGTCCTTACCATGACCTCTGTATGTTCTGGTAACTACGAACTCACCGAGCTTATGTCCTACCATATCTTCTGTTACATATACTGGTACGTGCTTTCTTCCATCATGAACGGCAAATGTGTGGCCAACGAATGATGGGAAGATTGTTGAACGTCTTGACCAGGTCTTTATAACTTCTGTCTTATTAGCAGCGTTTAAAGCATCTACCTTCTTAAGCAGATGTGCATCTGCGAATGGTCCTTTTTTTAATGAACGAGCCATATTTCTTCCTCCTTAACTATTTAACATTCTTACCGTCTCTACGTCTTACGATCAACTTATTAGACTGCTTGTTCTTCTTTCTTGTCTTGAGACCCATTGCTGGCTTGCCCCATGGAGTAGAAGGACCTGGACGACCGATAGGTGCTCTACCTTCTCCACCACCATGTGGATGGTCATTAGGGTTCATGACAGAACCACGAACTGTTGGTCTAACGCCCATATGACGCTTACGACCGGCTTTACCAATGTTAACAAGGCCATGCTCGATGTTTCCTACCTGTCCAACTGTTGCTCTACAGATAATCGGAACCATTCTCATCTCGCCTGATGGAAGTCTAAGTGTTGCATACTTTCCTTCCTTAGCCATGAGCTGTGCAGCGTTTCCTGCTGAACGAACTAACTGTCCGCCCTTACCTGGATAAAGCTCGATGTTGTGTACCTGAGTACCAACTGGAATATTCTGAAGTGGAAGACAGTTACCAACCTTGATCTCTGCCTCTGCGCCATTCATCAGCACATCGCCAACTGCAAGCTTGAAAGGAGCAAGGATGTATCTCTTCTCTCCATCTGCATAGAACAGAAGTGCAATATTTGCTGATCTGTTTGGATCATACTCGATTGCAGCTACTGTTGCTGGAATACCATCTTTGTCATTTCTCTTGAAATCTATTATTCTATACTTTCTCTTAGCACCACCACCGTGATGTCTTACTGTTATCTTACCCTGATTGTTACGACCGGCTGTCTTGCTTGTTGAAACAACGAGTGACTTCTCTGGAGTTGTCTTTGTGATCTCTGAGAAATCAAGGCCAGTCATATTTCTTCTGGAAGGTGTATATGGGTTATATGTCTTAATTCCCATTGTTGTTCTCCTTTCGGTTCAATTTATTCTCACGCTTTGATTGCGTATACAACTAATGTGATGAGCGGCTATACTGTGCAGCCACCCACGGCTATATCTTAAAGTCCCTCGAAGATCTCGATGTCCTTGCTGTCAGCTGTAAGCTGAACGATAGCCTTCTTGTACTTTGCTGTGTTACCAAGTGTCATACCACGTCTCTTGACCTTACCGTCATTGTTCATTGTGTTGACCTTTGCAACCTTTGTTCCCTCGAACATCTTCTCTACAGCTTCCTTAACCTGTGACTTGTTTGCTTCTGGATGAACAAGGAATGTATATTTCTTCTCAGCCATAGCGTTCATGCTCTTCTCTGTGATCACCGGCTTAAGTATAACGTCATAATATTTGATATCTGCCATTATGCGTACACCTCCTCAATTGCTGCAACTGCTTCCTTAGTAAGAACAAGCTTCTCATACTTGAGAATATCGTATACGCTAAGTGAATTAGCTACTGTTGTCTTAACTGTTGGAATGTTGTTTGCTGAAAGAACAACGTTATTGTTCTTATCCTTTGTTACTACAAGAGCCTTAGGAGCTGAAAGCTTTGCAAGGATCTTTGCAAATACGCTTGTCTTAGCCTCCTGAAGATCAAGCTTGTCAACTACTACCAGCTTGTTCTCAGCAACCTTTGATGAAAGTGCTGACTTCATAGCAAGCTGCTTCTCTTTCTTATTCATCTTAACTGAATAATCTCTTGGCTTTGGTGCGAATACAACTCCGCCGCCCGTCCACTGTGGAGATCTTGTTGAACCCTGTCTAGCATGACCAGTTCCCTTCTGTCTCCAAGGCTTTCTTCCACCACCAGAAACTTCTGAACGTGTCTTAGCGCTCTGTGTTCCCTGACGGTTGTTGGCTAACTGACCAACTACAGCCTTATGCATTATATGCTCATTTATTTCTACACCGAAAACTGCATCATTGAGCTCTAATGTCTCAACTTCTTTGCCTTCAATGTCATAAACCTTAACTGATGCCATTGTTGTCTCTCCTTTCCAAAGCCCTACTTACCAGACTTTACTGTATCTTTAATCATAACCAATGACTTCTTTGGTCCTGGAACAGCGCCCTTAACCAAGATTACATTGTTCTCAACATCTATTTTAACTACCTCAAGGTTCTGGATTGTAACTCTTACGCTACCCATATGTCCAGGCATCTTCTTGCCCTTGAATACTCTACCTGGAGTAGTTGCAGAACCGTTTGAACCTGCATGTCTGTGATACTTTGAACCATGTCCTGAAGGACCTGACTTAAGGCCGTGTCTCTTAAGACCGCCTGCGTATCCCTTACCCTTTGACTTAGCAGTAACATCAATCTTGTCGCCAGCAGCAAATACGTCTGCCTTGATCTCTGCGCCAAGCTCGTACTCAGCAGTGTTCTCAAGTCTGAACTCTCTATAGAAAGCCTTTGGAGTTGTTCCTGCCTTCTTAGCATGACCAACCTCTGCCTTACCAGCACCATGTGGATTTCTGATAACTTTCTTTCCTGATACGTCCTTTGTTGTTACTCTTTCCTTCTTCTCGCCGAATCCTACCTGAATTGCATCGTAACCGTCATTCTCAACTGTTTTGATCTGGGTTACAACACATGGACCAGCCTGCAATACTGTAACTGGTGTTAATACACCGTTCTCGTCGAAAATCTGTGTCATTCCGACTTTTGTAGCTAATATAGCCTTCTTCATTTCTGTTTCCTCCTAATTTAATTCACAGCGGATTGCATCTGCAATCATACTAAATTACATCCGAAAATGCATTAGGTACTGTTATTTAATTGTTTCTGCGGTTTGTTTTAAATTAGTCCGCATCTAATTGGGTTTCTTTTGAATTGCTGTCTGACTTTGATTATTTCATCTTAACATCGATGAACACGCCAGCGGACAGATCGATCTTCTGTAATGCATCAATTGTCTTCTGAGTTGGTGCTACAACATCGATAAGTCTCTTATGAGTTCTCTGCTCAAACTGCTCTCTTGAGTCCTTGTACTTATGAACTGCTCTTAAGATTGTGATCTTCTCAATCTTAGTAGGCATTGGAACTGGTCCGCTTACCTTTGCGCCAGTCTTCTTAACTGTATCAACAATCTGTGCTGCTGCCTTGTCGATAAGTTTGTGGTCATAAGCCTTAAGTGTAATTCTCATAATCTGATTTGCCATAAAAAAAGCCGCCTCCTTTTCGCACTTAATCTTAGTACAACAAGCGGTGACTGTACACTCTCCCGTGTGTGTCCTAAGTTAAAACCCAGAACCATCACGTCGTTTCTGTCCTCTTGACAGACGGTTATATTGTACAGTGACTTGTCGCCAGTTTTGTAAATTGACATTCGCTCCACGAAAAACCTGCGTCATATATGTACGCAGCAACCTCCGCTTCTCAGCTATCATGCCACAGCACGTTTGATTATATACTAGGGATTTCTTTAAATCAAGAGGTTTTTTTAATTTTTTTATGTTTTTTTGAATTTTTTTAACGGGTATTTACAGGGTATCACTCGCCAGATTCACTCAGCTTGAATGTCCTCTTCATCTTGATCCCCTTGTTCTCCCATATCTCAAACTTCGAAAAGCTTAAGATGAACCCGTAATCTGTATGGTAACCATAATTCTCCATTGCAAACCCAGGGAATCTGCTTCGAATCGCATCGAGCAGCTCTGCCATATCATCTATCTTATATCCCCTGCCTGTCATATACTCATATGCAAATGTGTCTATCTCCTCCCTGTCATCGACCAACGTCAGCTTTGTCACGCCATTCTCATCGGTATAAACCTTCACTCCACTCACATTATTCTCCACAAATGTATCAAGATGAGTATAGCCATAATTTCTGACATCAAAATCCGGGTATCTTCTCACAACGCCTTCATACACCTGTTCCATGACAGCATCTCTTCCCTGTCCTTTATAATAGGAAGAAACCGAATATATCTCCTTTGCTATATCACCTATATCCGGTATATCAGCAGTGCATTTTTCTCCGGCAAGAACATCTATATACATATATCTCTGGGCGCTGTTCACAAGGATTTTGTCTGCGTCACATGGACCGGCAACCACAACCTCTATATCCGTGAGCCTCAGCTTGTTGAGAAGCGGTACTGTCAGACTGTCCCCCGTTGCTATATATATGCGCTCTGGCTTTGAAAGCGCAGCATCCGCCATAACCTCCACGGCCAGCGCAACCATCGCCGATGACACCTTATACTCTCCGTGCATGCAGTCCTGTATTCTGAACCTCCCTGCACTCTCCATAAAGCTGTCATCGTCTTTGTCGGAATTAAACATCTTGCAGATCACAAGCTTGTCCGTTCTGATTATATCCTCATATATAACAGGCACAGCCTTTGCCTCTATGCTATCACAATCTATATACAGCGCAGCCCTCATGATATCCTCCTTAATAATATTCCACAACCATCACACACACAACAAACCACAGGTTTAATCCAATTATATCCTGCCATCCGCCTTAATCATCTCCATCAGAGTCTGTCTGAATCCAAACTCCTCACAAAGTGCTTCCGCATCCTTAAGAGCCTTCTTTCTCCTGTCCGGAGATACATTTTTCTTCACAGCTCTTATGAGCAGATTTTTAGGCGAATGTGCAATGTCTATAAATTCCATTATATCAGTCTTATATCCACACGCCTCAAGCATATGTCCACGGATGGAATCTGTTGCCAGCGCAGCTATCCTCTCCTTTATGATACCGTATCTTGTCAGCGCAGCCAGTTTATCAGAATGCATCTGTTTATTCAGCTCATGCTGGCAGCAAGGCACGGACAATATATACTGTGCGTTCCAGCAAATGGCATTGTACAGCGCATAGTCCGTGGCAACATCACACGCATGCAGCGTCATGACCATATCCACATCCACATCCGTCTTATACCCATTTATATCCCCAAGTTCGAATTTTAGTCCGGTATATCCAAACTGTTCCGCCAGCGCATTGCAGTCTTTTATCACCTGCTCCTTGAGATCCAGGCCGGTTATATGGACATCAAGCCCCTTAACCTCATGCAGATAATAATAAACTATAAATGTCAGATACGATTTGCCGCATCCAAAATCTACTATATTAATAGAAGGTTTGTTGTAGCTCTTCATGACATTGTCCACGATCTCCGCAAATCTGTTGATCTGCTTAAACTTGTCATACATGGAGTGCACGACCTTGCCATCCTTTGTAAATATGCCCAGATGGGTAAATACAGGGATATCCATTCCCTCTTCAAGTATGTATTTCTTTCTTCGGTTGTTCCCCTGAACAGTTATGAGTTTATTCTCCGTGTGCCTCTTATTCACAGCTACTTTGCCCTTCTTTGAGATCTTCACATCCCACTCCTCCCGGGCCGAGAACATGTTTATCTGTCTGAATCCATCCTGCAGATCTCCGGTCAGTGCTTCTTCAAGCTCGTCCTCATCTATATTCTGGTGGAACACCTGCTTCTCCGTATACCTTTCTATCTGAAAGCACCTTTTACCGCCTATGATTTTTCTCTCAAATACCATTTTTCTATATTCACCGCGTCCGCCACTGAGGATAATCTTGTGGGGATCACTCTGTACCATCTCTTCTATTAATTCTTTTATACTTATATCTGCCATTATTCCAACTTCTCCATTACCAACAATCTGTATCGTCATTAATCTCTGTCATCAATCTATGCACACAGCAGCCTTGACGCAGTGCTTTGATACAAGTATAATCTATAGGATATATTTTTTGAAGTTATTTTTATAAGGAAGGATTACATATATGTGGATAGCAGATGGATGGAAGGATTATGAAGTTATTGACTGCTCTGACGGAGAAAAGCTTGAGCGTTGGGACAAATACACTCTACTCAGACCAGATCCCCAGGTTCTGTGGAGCACTCCAAAGAAAAATCCTGCATGGAATAAACTGAACGGACATTATCATAGAAGCAACAAAGGCGGCGGAGAATGGGAGTTTTTCAGCCTGCCTAAGCAGTGGACGATAAATTACAGGGATCTGACTTTCAATCTGAAGCCATTCAGCTTCAAGCACACTGGTCTGTTCCCTGAGCAGGCTGCCAACTGGGACTGGTTCAGCGAACTGATAAAGAACTCACCTAAAAAGGATATTAAGGTGTTGAACCTGTTCGCATACACAGGGGGCGCAACATGCGCAGCCGCCAAAGCCGGAGCTGCAGTCACCCATGTTGATGCATCCAAGGGAATGGTTACCTGGGCAAAGGAAAACGCAGCATCATCAGGGCTCGCCGACGCACCGATCAGATGGATAGTTGACGACTGTGTGAAATTTGTCGAAAGAGAGATCAGACGAGGCAACAAATATGACGCGATCATCATGGATCCTCCTTCATACGGCAGAGGACCAAAGGGTGAGATATGGAAGATCGAAGAGAAGATCCATCCTTTCATCAAGCTCTGCAGCCAGCTTCTCTGTGACAAGCCGCTTTTCTTCCTTGTAAATTCATATACAACAGGTCTCGCGCCTGCGGTGCTCACATATATGATATCCACAGAGGTAAAGAGCAGATTTGGCGGACATGTTGTGGCAGATGAGATCGGACTTCCTGTCACAGAGACAGGTCTTGTTCTTCCTTGCGGTGCCGCCGGAAGATGGCAGAGATAACAACGGATCGGTCGAGGCAGATACATTTTGCAGATAAACTAAAAGCAGGAATATGAAACCCAGCAAACTTCGTTATAGGGGCTCATATTCCTGCTTTTTTTAATTTTTCAGCTTCTTAATTTCAGCTTTTTTGTGACGTAATTTAGTCCTTTACACAGTCACATCCACATACTCCAGACGTATGACCTTCTCCAGATCCGCAGGGGCTATCTCTATCTGATACCCAACCTTACCCGCACTCACATACATCTTATCAAGATCTTCAGCACTTGCATCTATCGTGGTCCTGAAAAACTTCTTCATACCGATAGGTGAGCAGCCGCCATGTATATATCCGGTAAGAGGGAGGAGTTCCTTTGCCTTGAGCATATCTATCGACTTCTCTCCCACAGCCTTCGCAGCTTTCTTGAGATCAAGTTCCTCCTTGACAGGAATTACAAACACGTAATTTGCGCCGGACTTCGCAACGGTCACCAGGGTCTTATACACATACGCAGGATCCTGTCCAAGTATGGCAGCAACCTTCTCTCCATTCGTCTCGCCCGTCTCCACATAACAATAATGGTTGTACTTTATCTTCTTGCTGTCAAGTATGCGCATGACATTTGTCTTTTCCTCAGTCTTTGCGTTCTTATTCTTATCTTTCATGTTCCAGGTCATCTCCTTGTCATCAAATGCACTAAGCGCCCCAACCTTGTCTATTGAAGATTGAAGCGCTGTATGCATGTCTATTGTATTCTCCGGCTTTATCTTAATCTGCCGTACATAACTTTATCTGTCTTCCATCGGCAGATACTCTCTGTGTGTTCCCACATACTTGTATGCAGGTCTGATGATCTTGCCGGCATTGACAAGCTCCTCTATTCTATGCGCTGACCATCCCGCAATACGTGCAATGGCAAATATAGGAGTAAACAGCTCGATAGGGATACCGAGCATCGTATATACAAATCCACTGTAGAAATCTACATTTGCCGATATAGGCTTGCCGCTGCGTCTTCTGGCCGCAAGCAGTCTTCCTGATATCTCCTCAACCTTCTTGTACAGCTCAAATTCCTTTGTCCTGCCCTTCTCCTGGGCAAGTCTCTCTGCATATCCCTTGAGTATCCTAGCTCTAGGATCTGAGTTGGTGTATACCGCATGCCCCATTCCATATATAAGGCCTGAATGGTCAAAGCCCTTCTTGTCAAGAAGTCCTGTGAGATATTTCTCCAGTGCAGCCTCATCATCCCAGTTCTTGACATTGCTCTTGAGGTCATCAAACATCTGCTGAACCTTGAGGTTCGCACCACCATGCTTAGGTCCCTTCAGTGATCCAAGTGAACTTGCAACTGCAGAATATGTGTCTGTTCCTGTCGACGATACTACATGAGTTGTAAATGTGGAGTTATTACCACCACCATGCTCAGCGTGTATAACCAGACATATGTCAAGCACCTGCGCCTCAAGCTCTGTATATTTCTTATCTGATCTGATAAGCCTCAGGAAATTCTCCGCAGTGGAAAGCCCCGGCTTCGGATTGTGTATTACAAGACTCATGTCGTGGAAATAGTGCTTGTAGCCCTGATAACCATATGCGGCGATCACAGGGAACTGTGCTATCAATTCCATACACTGTCTGAGAACATTCTCTATGCTTATATCATCCGGATTATCATCATATGAATAGAGTGTGAGAACACATCTCTGCAGAACGTTCATCATATTCTTGCTTGGTGCTTTGAGGATAACATCTCTTGTAAACTTTCTAGGAAGCTCCCTATAGCACTCCATCATCTCAACAAATCTCTTAAACTGCTGCTCATTTGGAAGCTTTCCAAACAACAGAAGATACATAGTCTCCTCAAATCCGAATTTACTTCCGTGAAAACCTCTCTCAAGATCCTCAACATTGTACCCCTGATAATACAGACGACCATCAGTCGGCACTCTCTCTCCATCTATTACATCATATCCTATGACATCAGATATCTCTGTGAGTCCCGTGAGTACACCTTTTCCTGTGGAATCTCTGAGGCCTCTCTTGACATCATAATTGACATAGAGGTTCTGGTCTATCTTGCCAGATTCTGTACAATAACCTGTAAGCTCATCCAGTATTCTGTTATATTCCTCGCTGTTTCTTTCCAAACCTCATGTCTCCTTCCTTTATCCAATCCCTGTTCATCATCCCGGAGCTTCTCCGGATCTTATCAATAAACTATATCAACTCACCACAGTTTATCAAAAAAACTCCATTTTCGCAAGAAAGACAGCAATAAATTTGATTTATTCCTGTCTTTTCGCCGAAATTATTTAATTTCAAAATATTTCTGCCTAAATTTCAATAATATATCTCTCATAGGCATTTATGATCGTCGTGTCCTCGTATTTTGATTCGCGGACAAAATCTCTTCCATAATTTATATGCACATGGCCATGGACAAAATACTTAGGTCTGTACTCCTCCATAAGTGTTCTGAAACACTTAAAACCTGTATGTGGGAGATCCTCGGAATCATTTATCCTGTATGCAGGCGAATGGGCAACAAGTATGTCAAAGCCCTTGTTCCTCATGATCTTAAACCTGAGTTTCCGTACTCTTCTGGCCATCGCACGCTCGGAATACTGATGATCCGCACCACCAAACTTGTATTCCATCGAACCGCCAAGTCCCAGAATTCTGACACCCTTATACACATAAAGCTTGTCGTCTATGCACTCGCAGCCCCCCGGCGGTGTATCCTTGTAGCACACGTCGTGATTGCCATGGACATAGAGAACGGGCGCATGACTGAATGTCGCAAGGAACGACAAATACTGTGGCGATAAATCGCCACAGGATATTATCAGATCTATTCCCTCGACCTTACTCTTATCAAAATAATCCCACAAATACTTGGATTCTTCATCCGCCAACAACAAAATCTTCACGTATCTATTCCCCTGTACTACAGTATACCTTCTCCGTAGGAGATTTATCTTATTTCACTTCCGGAACCGACTTGAGCTCCAGACTCTCCGGTGTGTCTATACCCTGAAGTGCAACTACCGTCTTTGCCTCATCGACAAGATCGTCCTCTGTAGGGAGCATGCCCACTACATTCTCAGCAAGCCAATCCATCTTGAGTATATCTTCATGGAGCATCGCTCCGTCATCTTCATTTCTCACTATTCCGTTCTGGGATGTAAGCTTTCCGCTGAACGGTGTGATAGCGCCCTCTCTTATGAGGTTTGTCATAACCGATATGAGCTTCTGTGTTCCGGCCGGAAGGTGCTTTGAGCATATGACGTCAACTATTCCCGCTGACATACCCCACCAGTAGCTTATCGCATTGCTGGTCTCGTTCTTCTCCTCCTGCTTCCAGTTGCCCTCCAGTATGGATCTAAGGATCCTCTCATAGAATGCACCCCAGTTGTAGAAAGGCATGGCAAGGTTGACGACCTCTCCATTCTGATCATAGTGATAAAGTCCGAAGTTTCGTGACGCATCATCCGGCATGATCATGTCTCTATCGGATATATATGTTATTCCATTTCTCTCGAAGAACTTCTGTGGATCAGCATTCTTAACCTTCGTCCACTGCAGATATATCTTTGCCCTAGGGTTGACCATCCTTGCTCCGATGGCAAATGCATTGATGTTCGCTGTTGTTCCGAATATCGGATAATCAGCTACATATCCTATCTGTCCGTCAGCACAAAGGCTTCCCGCTATCATACCGGTGAGGAACTTCACCTCGTACATTCTTGCATAATAGGTACGCACATGGCTGTTCGCAAGGCTGAGGGAACAGTTAAGTATCTTTATCTCCGGGTGGAGCACTGCAGTCTTAAGAGCCTCAGGAAGCATCTCAGGCCCTGTCGTAAATATCACATCATACTTCTCATCCACAAGTCTTCCAAGGCACTCTGTCAGCTTGGCAGGTGTATCCACATTACAGAAGGTTCTGCTGTCGACAGAATCTCCGAGTTTATTCTCCATGTCCATTCTACCCAGTTCATGGCTGTATGTCCAGACCGAGTTGGCTGGCGACTTATCATACACAAATGCCACCTTCAGGTTCGAAGGGCCTGATGGCTTTATAACCCTGTCGAGTATGGACTTCTTAGGCTCCACAGGATCGAGCTTTGGAAGAACCGTCTTATCCTTCTTCTCATTTGTGAGGACTATCTCATTCCATACCTTGTCAACACTGTCCTTCACCTGGGATGTAGTCATGTTCTTAAGAGCTTCATAGCCATACACATTGAGAAATACAAGCATGGCATCGTCCACTGTTATAGTGAGCTCCTCATTGCCCTTCTTAGCAAGATAAGCCTTCTCAAATGCGAGATGTGCCGAGTTGAAATCCAGTCTCTCATCCTCTGTGAAAACCGCATCCTTAGTGATCCCTATGAACTCCCTGAGCTTATCATATCCACCGAGCTGTGAGAAATATACATAGTTGATCCCCGTCTGCTTGTGGAAATCTATAAATTCAAAATATATCTTATTCTCAAGTGAGTCTGTCCTTCTAGGTATCTTTCTTGTAACCATGGCAGGAACTGAGTCCGCACCAAAGTATTTGAGCACACTCACTCTCTTATTTCCTTCTACTACATAGAATTTGTTCATATACTCATATACCTTTATCGGGTCATGTATACCTTCCTCTATGTGGGAATCACACAATGCGGCCCATTTCATTCCAAATTCAGTATGATAATCCAATATAGGCATAAAATTACTAGCAAACGCCGTCGTCCTTGCAGCGGTAGCGGTTCCAACCACGCGGTCAAGCGATATGGTCTGGAGACCAAGATTCACCTCACCCACAGTGTCGGATGGTGATATTATTTCATCCAAAACCGGAAGATATGGATATTCATTTTTTGCTACGGCTGCCTGATATCTCTTCTCACCAAGCTTCTGAGCCCTTAAATATTCGTTTGCTGACATACTATCACTCTCCTTATTCAAGACCATATAGTAATACTATAAAATTCAATAATCAAGAATTTGTTTCCTTCCGATCCGCCAAAATTATCTGCCTTTCAACTGCATGTTTTGTGAATTATGTATAAACCGCATTGTATGTTATGCATAATTACCACTTGATTTTTTCCGTAACATGCTGTATTATATTATTAAATTCAGAAGATTTCACATATTTTCGAACTTAATGTCGGTGTGTGTGAATACCAATATACTTAAGGAGTCTGGCTAATACACTTCCACCAGGCTCCTTTTTATTGTAGCATCTATTCTGTTCTTTTACAGCATTCCCCATCAAAATTCATTGATTTCGACTGCATCATTGTTCATCTTCCCTGTATGCGTCAAATGTAACCTTTATGTCAGTTCCCTTACCTGGTTCACTGTCCATATCAAGCTGTGCATTGTTGCGGGCAACTATATGCTTTACTATGGCCAGGCCAAGTCCTGTGCCACCTGTGGACTTCGATCTGCTCTTGTCCACCCTGTAGAATCGTTCAAATATCCTCTCCTGATGCTCCTTCGGGATTCCTATTCCCGTATCCTTCACCCTGAGTATAACCTTGCCATCCTCTGCCTTTACAGATACATCCACACTTCCATTCTTATTGTTATATCTGATGGCGTTGTCTGTGAGGTTATACACAAGCTCCTCCATCATCATCTTGTTCGCATATATATATCCGTGACTGCCATCATAGCTGAGTGTCACACTGTTCTTCTCTGCGTTTATCGCCAGCATATCCGTGGCTGTTCTGGCTATGACCGCCAGATCGATCTTCTCCATCAGTGGCGCATCCTCAGATACATCCAGCTCTGACAGTCTGATTATGTCATTGATGAGGGTGAGAAGTCTGTTGGAGTTCTTGTGGATCTCAGTTGCAAAATGATGTACATCCGCCTCGGTGGCCATACCTGTCTCGATAAGCTCCGAATACCCCGATATGGATGTGAGCGGCGTCTTGAGCTCATGTGATACATTTGCCGTGAACTCCTGTCTCATCTGTGAGCTCTTCACTATATCCGCATGCTGCTTCTGTATCATATCTATAAATGGCCGCATCTCCTTGTACGCAACTATGTGGGTATCGTCGTCCAGACTGTTTGCCATCTGCTCTATTGGTTTCAATATGTTTCTGGTCAGATAGTGTGTCACTATGATGGTGACACAGACCAGGATCGCCATCACCACCAGCATGACCGGCACAGCCGCAAGGAACATACTGATTACATTGTTGGTCTCCCTCGCTATTCTCAGCACCCTTCCAGACTTGAGCAGTATCGCATAGTAATATGTGCTCTTATTGAGGGTTTCCGACTTTCTTATAACCTGTCCATCACCATTTTCAAATGCCTCTGCTATCTCTGGTCTGTCAAGGTGGTTCTGCATGGAAGTCTCATCGGCCTGATTGTCATACAGAACACTGCCGTCAGGCGCTATAAGCGTCAGTCTGAGGTCATTGGTATCCACGCTTGCATACACACCGGTGTCATCCGCGTCGAAATCTCCGGTATTCTTAAACACCTCAGCATAGCCCTTCAGATCCCTTATGATCTCTGCCTTGTACACCTCATAGAATATGAATGTCGACAGAACCATGGTCACCGCTATGGCCACCAGTGAAAAGATGATAAACTCCAGATTGATAACCTTTTTCAGTCTTTTATCGTCTCTCTTACCCATATGCTACTCCATCTTATACCCTACATTTCTAACTGTCTTTATCATATTACCTGCTTCGCCAAGCTTCTGTCTCAAAGTCTTGATATGCATATCAAGGGTTCTGGATTCGCCCTCGTAATCCGTTCCCCACACATCCGACATGATCGTGTCTCTGTGAAGAACTATTCCTGCATTCACCATGAGAAGCTTTAAGAGTTCAAACTCCTTGAAGGTAAGCTCACACAACTCGCCGCCCACATGCACCTCGCGTCTCTCTGAATCAAGGGTTATATCCCCGAGTACCAGCTGCTTGTCATCCTGCAGCGCCCTGCTTCTTCTGAGCAGCGCCTTGACCCTGGATATGAGCTCCATCACGCCAAATGGCTTGGTGAGGTAATCATCCGCTCCTATATCCAGTCCCTTGACCTTGTCAAGCTCTGTAGTCTTGGCTGTCACAAGGATAATCGGAACTCTGACAGTATCAGGTCTGCTCCTGAGCTTCTTCACAATCTCAAGACCATCCATGTCAGGGAGCATGATATCCAAGAGTACCAGATCAGGGACCTTCTCCACAGACCTTGAGAAGAAGGATTTCGCATTCTCAAACTCCTCCACCACATATCCGCTGTTTTTCAAAGCAAACATCTCTATCTCTCTTATATTCTTATCGTCTTCTACAATATAAATATGTACTGCCATTTTGTCTCCTTTCCCTATACAATACCACTTTCATTTACATGCATATTGCATTTTATTTTTATCATTATTTTTTATATAAATGCACGCCAGATATCACTTCAGCTTGTATATCTCTCTGTAATATGTGTACATGCTCTGGAAATCTATGTTGGAATCTTTCTTCATGTTGTCCAGATATTCATGTGTATCAAAGTTGTCTGATTTTAACTGGAGCATTGCCACCGCCACGTTGGAACAGTGGTCTGCAACTCTCTCATAGTTGTTGATAAGATTCTCCAGTGATATTCCGAGCTCAATGGTACATTTGCCCTTCTGAAGTCTCTTGATATGCTGCTTCTTAACCGCGCTGTTGAGCTCATTGATGGCTTCCTCAAGCGGCTCCACATGGGATGCCTCCTGAAGGTCTTCTTTGTCGTAAGCCTCCACAGTCATGCTGACTATGTTCTGAACTGCATCCTTGTATACACCCAGCTCTGACTTTGCCTTTTCTGAGAAGGACGCGCCCGCCTCATTCATCTTCCTGCATATATCCGCTATGGTTATGGCGTGATCCGACATTCTCTCAAGATCACCTATGACATGAAGTCCGATCGATACCTTCTGGCTATCCTCATGGGAGAGCTCCTTGCTGCTGAGCTTTACCATATAAGAACCGACCTCATCCTCATAGGTATCTATGATGCCCTCAAGATCCTCAACCTTATCCCTGACCGCTTCATCATAATTATCAACCAGTGACAGTGCCATATCAACACTGTTCTTTGAAAGCTGAGCCATGTATTTTACAACCTCTATACAGTGTCCAACAGCAAATGCTGGTTTCTCAAGGAATCTGGCATCCAGACGCTTGAGCATCTCCAGCTCTGCAGGAGTATTTTTCTCCACCTCATCCTTATCTCTGACAGTGAGCGTTGCAAGCTTCTCAAGTCCGCCTGAGAACGGAAGCAGAAGAAGTGTCGCTGCAACGTTGAACACACTGTGTACAACAGCTATACCAGCTGCATTCGCTGAATCATTCAGGAACTGGAAGTGTACAAATGAATTGACCGTGTAGAACACCACCATGAACACGACTGTTCCTATGATGTTGAAGTACAGATGCACAAACGCAGCTCTCTTGGCATTCTTCTTGGTTCCTATACATGATATCAGTGCCGTTACACAGGTTCCTATGTTCTGACCCATGATGATTGGGATCGCCGTCCCAAATGACACAGCCCCGGTTGCACACAGCGCCTGGAGTATACCTACAGATGCCGAAGAACTCTGTATGATAGCTGTTATCAACATTCCCACAAGCATTCCAAGGAATGGATTGGAGAACATGGTGAGTATATTCGTAAATTCCGGTACATCCTTAAGCGGAGCAACCGCACCGCTCATCATCTCCATACCAAACATGAGCACTGTAAATCCAAGAAGGATTCCACCTATATCGTGCTTCTTCTCAGACTTGGTGAACATGAGGAATATTATTCCTGTTACTGCGAGTATAGGTGAAAAGGATGAGGGTTTCAACATATTAATAAATATATTGTCACTCTGTATTCCTGTAAGGCTGAGTATCCATGATGTTACTGTTGTTCCTATATTTGCACCCATGATGATACCCACTGCCTGTCTCAGCTTCATGATGCCTGAGTTTACAAGTCCAACCACCATAACTGTGGTCGCCGATGATGACTGGATCACTCCTGTCACCGCAGCGCCCAGCAGAACACCCTTTATAGGTGTTGATGTGAGCTTTTCCAGTATCTTCTCCAGCTTACCGCCAGCCGTCTTGGCAAGGCCATCTCCCATCACGTTCATTCCATACAGGAACATTGCAAGTCCGCCCAGAAGGGATAACACATTGAAAATATCCATATCTTTTGTCTCCTTATTACATTTCCAATTACTTCTGTATAAGGACTTGTATACACAATATCCCTTTTACAGCGTCTGTTTTATCAGAGTCTATTGTAAAAGGGATATGTAAAATGTGAGATATGTGTATGTAAAATCTGTGTAAATTTAAAATCTATGTAAAATCCTGCAAAATATTTGGCACAGTTTTGTGGTATCACATAGACCTTTTTTCTGTTTTCATCTGTTTATTTGCTTCCGAGAGGCTCATTTATGAGCAGATACACCGCACTTCCAAGCATTCCTACCAGGAACATGCCATAACCGCCACATATGAACATCAGCTTTGCGAATGATACATCTCCCAGCACAGGGAGCATGTGGAGCAGCAATGCTGCAGCACATCCCGCAAGTCCGCACACCACCATGCTGACTGTTATGAAAAGTTTCATATTGCCTATACCTGTTCTGTGTGACAGTTCATTTATCTTCGTACATACCCACTTCATAGAAATCACCTCTTTTCGTCCATGACTCAATCATCAGTCTATATGTTCTCCTGTTATCGAGAAGAGTACCCACTCTGATATATTCGTTGCGTGATCGCCAATCCTCTCAAGATACTTGGCAACCATAAGAAGGTCACAAGCCTGCTCTCCATCATCCGAATTCTCATGTATCATTGTGATGAGTTCATTCTTGACCTTGTCAAAAAGATCATCGACGACATCGTCATGCTCTATTACACTCTTTGCCTTTTTCTCATCTGCGTTGACATATGCCTCTATGCTTGATACCAGCATGACGATCGTCTCTTTTGCCATCTGCTGTATGTGCTCAAGCTTCTTTATATATGGTGTGCCAGCCATGCACAGTGTGAGTTCTGATATATCTGAGGCGTGATCTCCAATCCTCTCCATATCCGTTATCATCTTGAGTGCTGCGGATATATTTCTCATATCCCCGGCAACCGGCTGCTGGGTAAGGAACAGCTTGAGGCACAGATTCTCAATCTCTCTCTCCTGATGGTCGATGGCGTCATCCGCCTCGATCGCCTTCTTTGCGAGCTCTGTGTCCTGGGCCACGAGAGCCTTGATCGCTGTCTCGATCGCCTGCTCAATCATAGTTCCCATCTCTATCATCTCTGCGTGAAGCTTTCTAAGCTGCATCTCATATTTGTCTCTCATCGTGTCCCTCCTAACCAAATCTACCGGTGATGTAATCCTCTGTACGCTTGTCAGCCGGCTTGCTGAACATCTTTTCTGTCTCTGCGTACTCAACGACCTCTCCGAGAAGGAAGAACGCTGTGTTGTCCGCAACTCTGGTTGCCTGCTGCATGTTATGCGTAACCATGATAATGGTGTAATTGTCCTTCAGTTCAAGTACCAGGTCCTCTATCTTGGATGTCGATATAGGATCAAGGGCCGATGTAGGCTCATCCATGAGAAGTACCTCAGGCTCCACTGCCAGTGCTCTGGCTATACAGAGCCTCTGCTGCTGTCCTCCTGAAAGGCCAAGTGCTGACTTCTTCAGTCTGTCCTTAAGCTCATCCCATATGGCTGCCTGTCTGAGAGATCTCTCAACTATCTCATCAAGCTTTGCACGGTTTCTTATTCCATGGGTTCTTGGGCCATATGCTATATTGTCATACACGCTCATCGGAAATGGATTTGGCTGCTGGAATACCATTCCAACTCTTTTTCTCAAAAGGTTAATATCCATTCCGCTGTATATGTCCTCTCCATCAAGCCTCACATCACCTGTTATCTTACAGCCCTCTACCAGATCATTCATTCTGTTGAGTGACTTGAGAAATGTTGACTTTCCACAACCTGATGGTCCAATAAATGCTGTAACCTCATTTGACGGAATATCCATATCAATACCCTTAAGGGCATGGAACTTTCCATAATAGAGGTTAAGATTTTTAACGCTGAACTTAACGTTATTATTCATCTATTTTTCTCCATTCTTAATTTGCTTTATCTGCTGCAACCCTGCCTGCAATCTTGTCGGACGCAAAGTTGATAAGCACTACAAGTACAAGAAGCACTACCGCTGTTGCATAACCCTGATCCGTGTGAAGTCCTTCTTTTGACAGAAGGTACATATGAACCGCCAGAGTCCTTGTTGAATCGGTAAGCTTTGTCGCCATCTTTGCAACCGATCCTGCTGTGTATATGAGTGCTGCCGTTTCGCCCACGATACGTCCTGTCGCAAGTATGATTCCTGACAGTATTCCAGGAACGGCACTTGGAAGCACTACTTTGAATACTGTTCTGAGCTTTCCGGCTCCCAGTCCAAAACTTCCTTCTCTATAAGACTTAGGCACTGCCATAAGTGCCTCCTCTGTGGTTCTCATTATGACCGGAAGAACCATTATCGCCAGGGTTAACGCACCTGATATGAGTGATAATCTAAGTCCACACGCATTTGTGAAAAACAGCATTCCAAATAGTCCGTATACGATCGAAGGTATTCCTGTAAGTGTCTCCGCTGTGATCCTCACTACCCCCACCAGCTTATTGCCAGTCTTTGCATATTCGACAAGATATATCGCTGCAAATATTCCTATCGGACCTGCTATCAGGAGGGACAGCAGCGTCATGTAAACCGTATTTATAAGTGCCGGTACCAGCGAACAGTTGTCCGATGTATATTCCCAGCTGAATATGTCCGCATTAAGATTTGGGATTCCCTTTACCAGTACATACACCAACAGAAATCCTATGGAGAGCACAGTTATGAGCGTTGCCAGATGTACAAAGATAAACATTATGAATGATCCCGGTCTCTTTCTGTACTCAGCCCATTTCTCAGACCATGTGCTCTTGTTTATAGCCTCTATGCTGTCCACATCAACTATGGATGAAGGATCGTCCTCAGGTGCCGTCTTTTTCGTGCTGATTATTGTATTTTTTGTTCTGTCATCGCCACATGCGACAACTGTCTTTATTCCTTCTACTCTCTCTGTCATCTATGCCACCGTCTTTCTCTTTATGATGGAGAACAGGAGGTTGATAATGAGTATGAATACGAACAGTACAACGCCCGTCGCTATCAGAGCCTGTCTGTGCAGGTCCGTCGCATATCCCATCTCCATTACTATATTTGTGGTGAGTGTTCTGACACCTCTCAGTATTCCGTCAGGCATATGGACCTGATTTCCAGCAACCATGATGACCGCCATAGTCTCTCCAACTGCACGGCCAACACCAAGGATAATCGCTGCCATAACTCCTGACTTTGCTGCAGGGACAACAGTCTTGAACACGCTTCGCTCATGTGTTGCTCCAAGTGCCAGGGCTCCCTGATAATATTTGTCAGGTACCGCTCTTATTGAGGTCTCTGATACACTGATGATAGTTGGAAGTATCATCATTCCAAGAAGTACTGATGCCGTGAGCATCGTATTTCCATTTACTCCAAATATGCTTCTCACCATCGGTACAAGCACACACATTCCAAAGAATCCATATACTACCGAAGGTATTCCGGCCATCAGATTGATAAATGGCTTTATAACTTTATATAATCTGTCGGGACAAAACTTTGCCAGATATATCGCTGTCAGAAGTCCTATCGGAACTCCAATTATCAGTGCTCCGGCTGTCACATATATACTTCCTAATATGAAAGGAAGAATGCCGTAGTACCCATTTGTAGGCTTCCAGACCTCACCAAGGGTGAAATCCCCGAAGCCTATCTCTTTAATGGCCGGTATTCCATTCACAAACAGGAACACACATATGAGTGCTACTGCTGCGATGGATACCAGTGCCGCTATCAGGAATACTACATGCATAATTGTTTCTTTAAGTTTATGCATAAGCTGATTACTTTACGTCCTCCCACTTTGCTGCTGAACCTGTGAATATGTCCTTGACCTGATCTACTGTGTAGTCCTCAGCAGGGTTGTTGTTATTTACTATAACTGCAATTCCGTCCATTGCTATTACTGTTGCCTTGAGACCAAGTGCTGTCTCTGTATCCTTGAGTTCACGTGATGCCATACCTATGTCGCATGTTCCATCTGATGTTGATGTGATACCTGTTGTTGAATCGCTCTCCTGAAGCTCGATGTCAGCGTTTGTGTTGATTGCCTTGTATGCCTCGATAAGTTTTTCCATAACAGGTGTTACTGAAGATGATCCTGCAACAACAATCTTGCCCTTTGGATTTGTTGAAGTAAATGCTCCGCTGTTTGCAACCTCGATGTACTTATTTGCTGAGATGATCTTCTGTCCATCCTCGCTCATGATGTAGTTGATGAAATCCTGTGCAACATCGCTGATGCCATCCTTTGTAACGATGTTGAAAGGTCTTGAAAGTGTGTATGAACCATTGTTGATGTTCTCCTCACTTGCCTCAACTCCACCGATCTTGAGTGCCTTTACTGTATCGTTGAGTGCTCCGAGTGATATGTAACCGATTGCATAATCATCTCCTGCTACTGTTGTGAGTACGACCTCTGTGCTGTTGCATGTGATGGCATTTGTTGTTGTGTTGTCGACCTTATTGCCATCTGCATCCTTCTCCTCAACTCCTGTGAGCTCTACGAATGCTCCTCTTGTTCCTGAGCCTTCCTCTCTTGATACTACTGATATATCCTGTGCTGCATCGAATCCGCCATCTGCGCTCTTTGA
This sequence comes from Coprococcus sp. AF16-22, assembly GCF_003461545.1. NCBI lineage: Bacteria > Bacillati > Bacillota > Clostridia > Lachnospirales > Lachnospiraceae > Coprococcus > Coprococcus sp. AF16-22. The sequence goes on along the minus strand of NZ_QTXH01000003.1, from coordinate 257,808 downwards.
TGAATTATTTCCACAGCCTGCAAGACTTCCTACCATAAGTGCTGCTCCAAGTGTAACTGCTAATACTTTCTTTAATTTAATCATTTTTCTTATCTCCTTACTTTGTCCATATTCTTTTATGGCTTGTAATGCATAACAAGTTTTCTTCAAAAACTTGCTACATGTGCCGGTTATCTCTTGAACCGGTCTTTACAAATATTGTATTATTGGGACATATCATTCTTTGCTTATGTCCCGGAAAAGAACTCGCGCGCCTTTTGTTCTTTTCTTTGAACTATAATAAATGGCATAAGTAAAATACATAACCAACGCTATGTAAATTGAATGTAAAGTCGGCGTTAATCAATGCATGCTGAATGTACAGCAAATAATCTGCCATAACTTATAAATTGCAACCAGAAAGTGGGATAAATATACATGACAAATACCAGTTTAGAAGTGATAGGATATGTGAGATGCGACTACAAAGAGAAGTTCGGGATTCCAAGGCAAAGCGGTCTGACAGACTGCGCCACCGCTTTTATAGAGATGCTTCCACCGTACAATCAGGCAGAGGCGTTCAGAGGACTTGACGGATTCTCCCACATATGGCTGCTGTGGGACTTCTCCAGGGCTCACAAGAACGGTTTTACCGCAACAGTAAAACCCCCAAAGCTGGGCGGTAACCAGCGGATGGGGGTTTTTGCCACCAGATCACCATTCAGGCCGAACAACATCGGTCTGTCATCGGTGAGACTTTTGGACATTATATATAATGAAGAAAACGGCTGTGTACACGGACTTGTGGTGTCAGGAGCCGATATACTGGACGGAACACCGGTGTACGACATCAAGCCTTATCTACCATACACCGACAGCCATCCGGATGCGACCGGGGGCTGGACAGACTCCCTTGATATTCCGGAGCTGTATGTGTGTTTCTCTGACGATATCACTGCCAAACTTGAAACGATATTTTCAAATACACAGATCGAGGCCCTGAAAGAGATACTTGCGCAGGATCCAAGGCCGGGCTATCAGGATGAACCGAATAGACGCTATGGAATGCTGTACGGCGGATACGATATAAGGTTTACCATATCTGGTGACACTCTTACCATATGCGAAGTGGCTGAGCCCGGACCACAATGATACAAAAAGGCATTTTACCGGCATGAAGCTGAAAAATCATGATATTTTCTCATCATCCTGGCAGTGACACTCCTCTCCTCAAAGCTGATATTTCCCAGTAGTTTCACCGGCATGACCCCCATCAAGGAATTGGTCACAAAGCATTCCTGATATGATGACAGTTCATCAGGGAATATCACCGTCTGCGTGACCGCCTCTGATTCACAGATATACCCCCTTACTGTTCCAGGCAGAAGACCTGAGTCTATCGCGGGTGTGTATATCCTGCCATCTCTCACAAAAAAATATATTGCTCATCGTACCCTCGCATATCTGTCCCTTTGTATTCAGGAAGATCCGTTCATCCATTCCAGCTTTCCTAGACCGCCTTTTTTCAAGAATGCAGTCTCCGTAATTCATGGTTTTATGATATACGAACGGCGACGTCTCATTTCTTCTAACATTACTTATGTCCATTGCAAACCCCCGTTCGTATATATCCGTGGTGTATGGATTATCTCTCATTGAAAAAACCACATTTTTCTGAGTCAGCATGATCTTTAACGCACATCTCCTCATACGACCTGATCGATCTCTGTAATCATGCTCACTCATCCACTTTCTCAGATATTCCAGCACAGCTATCCTGTCTATGCCCCGTTCTGCTGGCATGCCAAGATCCAGGAATCTTGCAGCATCTTCCAGGCGTCTCAGATGCCTGTCAAGAAATATCAGCCTGCCGTCAACCACACTTATAGTTTCAAATGCTCCAAGACCAAATTGAAAGCAATCATCCATTTTTACATTCATTTTACATTTCTCCCATTTTCATCATTTTCAAATGCTACTGCAATGCACTGAGTATTGCTTTTGCCTTATCCCGTGTCTCTTCATACTCTGCACCAGGATCTGAATCGGCAGTAATACCGCCTCCAACGCCAAGATAATACCTGCCATTTCTGTACAATACAGTTCTTATCACTATATTAAAATCGCATTTTCCATCCAATGTAATATAACCAATAGAGCCGGTGTAAATATTTCTCTTCCCGCATTCAAGTTCATCTGTAATCTCCATAGCCCTGCGTTTCGGCGCCCCCGTAACAGAACCACCCGGAAATGCCGCAGTAAGAAGAGACATCACATCTTCCCCATCCTGCAGCATACCTTCAACATTTGCCACCTGATGGAAAACAGTCGCATACTCTTCTATCGAAAACAGTTCAGTCACTTTTACGCTTCCCGGTCTGCACACATGGTTCAGGTCATTCCTCTCAAGATCTACAATCATCAGGAGTTCACTCTTTTCCTTCTGTGATTTCTCAAGCTCCCTCCTGAGTGCCTCATCCTCCCTGTCAGTCTCTCCCCGTCTCCTCGTCCCCTTTATCGGCCGGGTGTACACACGACGATCCTTTATCTGCATAAACCGTTCAGGAGAGGCGCTCACTATCTGATAATCTCCCAGATCAAGATATCCACCAAATGGCGACGGATTGCTAACTCTCAGGTCATGGAACACGTCCAGAGGCTTTTTATCGCTGTCGACAATTATATGCCTTGTCATATTTGCAACATATACATCCCCCTCGGTTATATAATCCTTCAGTCTTCTTATAGAGTGCTCATACTCTTCCCTGCTGCATTCTTCGTACACATTCAAGTTATACTTCTTCCTCTTTTGTACATCTTCACTCGTCCTGTCAATTATATTGCCATTTTCCCGATCATCCCTGCCACAATACTTCTCTATATCATTCTCCATTACATCAATATTTGACTGTGCATCACCTGTCATCCCATTTGCCACAAGATATGTCTCTTTTTTTAGACAATCTTCAACAACGAAACAGTCATAGAAGATCATGACTGCCTCTGGAACAGACACAAGATCTTCATTGATGGAATCAAGCCCCATCCTATCCATTCCATAATCGTAGGATACATACCCTATCGCTCCTGATACGATCGGCAAATCCTCCGAACTCTTATCCATATGCTGTACAAGATACTGTCTCATATATTCTTCAAATGTTATATTCTTTTCAGAATCTCCATTAACCTCAAATGCATCCCCATTCTTAACAAGCCTGAGATACGGGCATCTCCCGATAATCGAATAGTGTCCCAGATTATTCACAAGGGATGAGTCAAGAAATGCTATTCCTGTCTCATCCTCATATATTTCAAAAACATCAGCTGCACACACATATCTGTCAAGTTTTTTTAGCACTCGCCTCATACCGCTCATATATGACTCCTTATCTGCAATTAAACTTCTCCGCCGCTATACAAAAATTATACAATACATCATGACCATACTCCGTAAGTACCGCTTCCGGGTGAAACTGCACCCCGTACAACGGCAGCCTTCTGTGTGATATTCCCATAACTGCACCATCCTCGGATATAGCATCCACCTGGTAATCATCCGGCAGACTGCTGCCATTTATTACCAATGAGTGGTACCTTGTGACATGAAAGCTTTCCGGCAGCCGCGCGAACAGACCTGTTCCACAGTTATGTATCTCTGTCACCTTTCCATGCATTGGCATCTTTCCTTTTTCAACAATGGCGCCCGCACAATACCCAAGTATCTGATGTCCAAGGCAGACTCCAAGTATCGGAATCTTTCCCTTATACATGTTCACAACATCCACACACATTTTTGCCTCCCATGGCCGCCCAGGTCCCGGTGAAAGTATTATGCCCTCCGGCTCCAGATCTTCCACATCCTGCAGAGATATCCGATCGCACCTCTTCACGGTCACACATCTTCCCATTTCCTCAAAATACGCCTTCAGGTTATATACAAACGAATCAAAATTGTCTATCATCAGATACATGCACTTCTCCTTATCCGCAATCACCATAAAACACAAAAAGGATAACAGCCGGCATGCCAAAGCATGCACAGTCGTTATCCTTTTCGGTCCGTAATCTGCACGTTATTTTTATCTTTGATTTTTACAGATTCTATCATATCTGTCCTCAGAAAGCAAATGTCCATATATATTCACTCTGAATCGTTATGATTACTCAGCAAAATGTACTCCCGGCGCATACAGATAGTAGCCCTGACCATATGCCACACCTATTCGTGCCGCGGTCTCAAGCTCTGCTTTAGTCTCTATGCCCTCTGCAACCAGCTTGATCCCTTTCTCCTCACAGAAATCTGCGAAATGTTTCACAAAGCTTCTCTGATACTCATTTGAATCTATATCCTTTATAAGTTCAATATCAAGCTTGATGTACTCCGGATGCAGCATACACACTCTGTTCATCCCTGCAAACTCAGCTCCGAAATCATCTATGGCTATATGAAATTCTTCATCCCGATAATGATTGACCGTCTCAGTGAATGTTGTCTCCTTCTTTATCCTGGTCCTCTCAGTCACCTCAAACACCACATCGTCAGGTGTCAGACCATACTTTTTCATCATATATCTTGTGGTTCCACTGCGGAACTTCGGATCAAGTATGACATTTGGATCAACATTTAAAAACAGCTTTTTCCCAGCCGGCATATACACCGCCTGCTTCAGAGCATTGCGGCGGCATACCGCCTCGAGTTCCCAGACCTTTCTGCACCTGCATGCCAGCTCAAACAGTTCACCTATTTCCATGCTGGAACCACCCAGTACTCTGGACAATGCTTCATAAGCAAATATATGTCCACTTCTAAGATCTACTATAGGCTGAAACACCGGGTATATCCGTTTATTTTTTATTATATCCTCAAGCTCCCTGATCTTTATCTTCTTATTTTTCATCATCATCCCTCACTATGTAATACATCTACTGACGTGCCCTCTCATAGGCATCTGCATACTGTATTTCCTGTGAGTTTATCTCTTCCACATCACGGTTCTGTTTCAAGTAGGTGCCATCAGGCTGCTGTATGCGTGCCTGCATGTTATCCTTCATCATAAGTCCAAACATATCTCTGATACGCTGCTTGATCTTATCATCATATATAGGTGTAGCAACCTCCACACGGCGGAGAGTGTTACGTGTCATAAAATCTGCTGAAGCTATATATATCTTGTCTCTGTCAGGGGTTCCGAACATATATATTCTTGAATGCTCAAGGAAACGTCCAACAATACTTCTTATATGTATATTCTCCGTTTCTCCGGGGATTCCCGCCAGCAGACAGCATATTCCTCTTACTATAAGTTCAACCTTAACTCCCGCCTTCGATGCCTCAACCAGCTTGTCGATGATCTTCTTGTCAGTGAGAGAATTGATCTTAACACCGATATACGCAGGCTGACCATCCTTTGCTATGGCTATCTCATCATCTATCATCTTGATGACCGGAGCCTGCAGGCATTCAGGAGCCACAAGCAGGTGATCAGCATGGCTGACTGTATTGCCGATGAGGATTGACTGGAACACTTTCATGGCATCCTTACCAATATCCTCATTTGCAGTCATAAGTGACAGATCTGTGTAGAGTCTCGATGTCTTCTCATTGTAATTGCCCGTTCCTATCTGTGTTATGTATTGGATCCTGCCTCCATCCTTTCTGGTTATAAGACAAAGCTTTGAGTGTACCTTGAGACCATCCACACCATACACAACATGACAGCCCGCGTCCTCGAGGGTACGGCTCCACTCTATGTTATTTTCCTCATCAAATCTTGCCTTGAGTTCCACAAGTACCTCAACCTGCTTACCGTTCTCAGCAGCTTCAACAAGAGCCTCCACCACCTTGGAGTTCTTTGCCAGACGGTAAAGTGTCATCCTGATTGCATTTACCTTTGGATCTCTTGCTGCCTCCTGAAGGAGATTCAGGAACGGTCTGATGCTCTCATACGGATATGAGAGAAGCACATCCTTCTCAAGTATCTGAGGTATAAGTGGCTTCATCACATCAAGATCCGGTGACTGCTGTGACACTCTCTTCTCAAAGAACAGCTCCTGTCTGTCCCTGAGCTTATCCTGTATCTGGAATACAAATGACAGATCCAGCGGAGATTTTGAATAAAATACATGTTTTTCGTCAAGCTCACAGTAATCACACACCTCGCCCACCATCTTCTGTGATATATCTCTTGTAAATTCTATTCTGACCGGAGCAAGTTTCTTTCTAAGCTTAACAACCTGCTCCATCTGATCTCTATAGTTGAGGTCTTCATCATACACCTTGCTCACGTCGATATCGGCATTTCTGGTGATCCTCATGAGGGTCTTCTCCTGAACCTTGTAGCCCTTGAAAAGCCCTGGAGCATAGTGAAGGATAAGCTCCTCCAAAAGTATATAGGTTCCCGGCACACCCGGAAGTGCGACAAGTCTTGGAAGCATTCCGCTCTCGCAAGGTATGATACCGAGTTTCTTCTTGCCCTTTCTCTCAAGTATGGCAAGGGCATATATCTCTCTGTTCTTGAGGAATGGGAATGGCTGTTTTCTTCCAACGATCATCACTGATAGCAGCGGAAGTATCTCCTGCGCAAAATAACTGTCAAGATACTTTGCGTCAGCCTTTGACAGGTCTGCATATCGTACCAGTCTAAAGCCCTCCGGCTCAACATCTTTCATGAGATTCTCATATATGTTGTCTTTGATCGCATTGAGCTTTGTGACATTCTCAAGGATCGCATCAATCTGTTCCTGTGGGCTGAGCTTTGTCTTATTCTCCCTCTGATCTCCGGTCAAAAGTTTCTGATCCTCCAGAGACCCAACTCTCACCATGAAGAATTCATCAAGATTTGACTGATATATTGCCAGAAATGACAATTTCTCGCAAAGCGGTGAATTCTCATTCTGTGCCTCCTCCAGCACACGCTCATTAAACTTGAGCCATGAAATCTCTCTGTTGACGTATACGCCCTTTATTGTACTTATATTTGTCTCCTGTGCCATCTCTTCATATTCTCCTTTTCTGTTCTTTATTATTTTTATTAATCTGATCAGCCAGTTTACCAATTGCCTGTCCTCTTTCTATCTATTTTATTCTTTACATATATAACAAGATGGATAGCCAGCATGACTATCCTCCTGTTTAAAGGAGCAGCCGCATTATATTTTCACGCAAAGCTCTCCTCATGAAATTATTTTAAATCTCCCCACTCTGTATACTTCTTGTCATATATCTTCTTCAGCATATCCACCGATATGTCAGATAGCGGATTCTCACTGTTTACGATCACAGCAATCGCATCACGTCCAAATACATATGACGTGAGCAGCTCGCTCTCGTATGGTTGAAGGCTTCTGGATGACATTCCAAGGTCACATCTGCCCTGAAGTGCATCATTGAGTCCCTGTGTCGAATCCGACTCTGTGACTACAATCTTCGCTGCCTGATTGATCTTCATATATTCCTCTGCCAGCTTAGATACAATCGGAGCTGCCGATGTGGAACCATGTATCTCCACCGTACCACCAGACTTGTCTGACAGAAATGTCTCGCTTTTCTTTACAGGAACACAATAATCCGCAACCACAGCCTGCCCTGCAGACTTCACATAAGCCATAAAGTCCTTTGCCACGGCTGACAGTTCCCCACTGTATACCAATATATAATCCCTGCACAGAGAATATTTATCCTTTTCTACGGATGCCGTATCCGGAGCTGTCCCATCGACATCCAGCACCTTTACGCCGCTGTTATTTTCTGCACTATATGCTATATAACCTATCGCATTTTTGTCAGAGGCTACTTGCGATATAACATTGTCTGTGGAATCTGCAACAGTGTTGGTTCCCGTCGCATCGGTGTCTACAAGATTGTCAAATTCCGTCTTAGTACCGGAACCTTCCTCTCTGGAAACCACGTTTATTGTACCCATGGATGACATATCCGGAACGTCCACTTTGGTGCCACATCCTGTAAGCAGCAGAGAACCCAGTGCAGCCATTGCAAGAAATCTGCCCACCATTTTCCAGTATCCAGCCCTTTTGCAGTTTCTGTCTATATGCCTGTCAATATACGTTCTTTCACATTTGTATTTTGTCATGCCTGAGCACCTGCCTTCTCAAGAGCTCCACTGTCACTATCCATATTCTCTATATCAAGTTTGTCAAATGTGAAATCGTCGATTGCCTCTTCCGCAATGGATATGCAGTTGTCCGCCATACGGTCCATGCTGTAAAGGAGTGCTGAATAATCCGCTGTCAGGCTTCTCACACATGTGTTTTTCTTGACTCTTGCGAGATGAGCCTTACCTGCCTGTCTCTGGAGCTTTCTTATCTTCTTCTTGTCTGCGGCAACCTTATCAGGAGTTTCGCTGTCCCCAGTAATTATTGCATTCATTGACTCACCGAAAAGTTTCTCTGTCATATCCATACATGCTGTCAGGTCAGCTATCGCAGCATCCGACAGCAGTTGTCCATTGTCCAGGATCTTTTTATACAGGCCATCCACCTCATCGCACCTGTCTGCTATACGCTCTATATTGTTGCTGACCACCATGAGGCCTGCCGCCTGCTCTGCCTGTTTCTCGGTAAGGTTACCACTTGATATCAGCTTTGTGATGAAATCAACTATTATATTCTGAAGCTCCTTGACCTTGTCATGCTCATCCACATATTTGTCACGGATATCTGTAATATTTCTCTTCTCTATAGCATTTTTCATAGCACCTATCATCTTACCCGCATGAACAGACAATCTTGATATTTCTTTTGCGGCCATGTAGATAGCTGCCGCCGGCTGTGACATAGCTTTATCATCGAGGTATTTGGCTACAAAGCCCTCTGAATTTTTCTTGTCCTCACCCCTGATGATGAACTTAACTATCTTCACCATAACAGGTATCAGAGGCAGCCAGATAAGTGTACATGCCACATTGAACGTGGTATGCGCATTTGCTATCTGTCTTGATATGATGTCAAGTTCATCGCCCTTCGGTGATATCCACTGCACAAATGCAGCCAGCGGTCTTATAAGGAACATGAAAAGTATGGTTCCTGTGATATTGAATGTACTGTGCGCGATGGCTGTTCTCTTGGCATTCTTGGACTGTCCTATGGATGCCAGAAGCGCTGTGATGGTTGTTCCAATGTTATCTCCAAAAAGGATAGGTATCGCCCCTGCCAGACCTATGACACTGTGTATTCCGTCAGGTCCAGGCTGTGACGCAAAGTTCTGAAGTACCGCAATGGTCGCCGAACGACTCTGTACAACCAAGGTCATGACTGCACCAAGTACAACTCCGAGAACCGGTATCTCTGACACCTTGCCCATCAGATCCACAAATATCGCACTGCTGGCAAGTGGTTTCATAACACCACCCATGACCTCAATACCTTCAAAGAGAAGTCCAAATGAGAATATGACCATACCAACATTTCTGATCTTTTCCTTCTTGAACACAAAGTTCATAATGAAGCCTATGAATATGATCGGATATATGTAATTACTGATCTTGAACGCCATAAGCTGTGCCGTCATGGTCGTTCCTATATTTGCTCCAAATATTACTGATATAGCCTGTGGCAGACTCATGAGTCCTGCACTTACAAATCCGATGACCATGACCGTGGTCGCCGAACTGCTCTGGAGAACTGCGGTTACAAGTGCCCCCGCCAAAGCTCCCATCAAAGGATTCTTGGTAAGGAATCCCAATATCCTCTTCATCTTTTCTCCTGCTGCCTTCTGGAGTGCATCGCTCATGCTGTTCATTCCATATAGGAACATGGCAAGTCCTCCCAGCAATCCAAACACTATCTTAACTCTTTCGTCCACTGTGTTTCTTTCCTCCTTATGTAAATCTCATCTTAAACAAGCATATCCACATAAGGAAAGGGCCGCTATCCACATGCAGTAAACGAAATGTAAAATCTATGTAAAAAGCAAGAAAAGCCAGCAGACACATTTCTTGTGTATCTACTGGCTTAAATTTCATCACCATAAATTTGCTATTATACTAGCATTTTGTATCGTATTTTTCAATATGCAGGCACGTAAAATTTATGTAAACTGCGATAAAACAGTCTATCCAGTGATAGTATTATAAAGTTAATACCTTTCTCCCATTTTGCTACAGCCTGACGCGAAACACCACATTTTTCCTCCAACTATATAATTCTATCGCCTACTTTTACATGATAAAACCAATTTTACTCATATTCAACCAACTTCTGGTTGCCTTGATTGCAACTCCAGGTTACATTTATCTGCAACTTTTCTAGATGTGACATGAATTAACGCATATATATCAAGTTAATCACTTGATAACAAATAAAAAAGAGGTCTCCACGTTCTGATGCGCACCCGGAATTCCAGATGTATTCCAGTTACATTGATTGGGAGAACCTCTTTTTTATTTTCTTATATTATTCTCTTCTAATTGTGCTCTGGCACTACAGCATAGAACACCAGATCCTCATCGCCGTTGTTCTTCAGACTATGGCTGTGTCCCGGTGGGCAATAATGGCAGTCGCCCGGATTGAGTATCTCCATGGTATCGTCATACTCCATGGTCCCAACTCCTGAGATGATAAATATGATCTCGCTGTTGGTGTCATGTGTGTGAAGTCCTATAGAACTTCCGGCTGGAAGTGTTGCCCTCATGATCTTGTTGTAATTGCCTACGTGCATGCGTGGCTTGAATACGCCTTCGCCGCCCTTAAAGTTCTGAATATTCTGCTCCTCAAGTGAATCAAATGATATCTTCATCCGTTGTCCTCCTTACGAAAAATTCCTGCAAACGCATGAAATGCGCTCCGCGCGGCGTCTGCATGCTATGTCGTCAAGCACACCACACTCTCAAGAAGTCTGTCACAGGCTTCCTCTATTATGTCTTCTTCTATGCCCGAATAATTGATAACCAGTGTGTGGCTGTCCTCCTGCTCTTTTCCGTGGCAGTACTGGCTGAGGCTGGATATGTTGATTCCTGCCGCGGCAGCCCTGTCCACCATCTCTCTGTCCGTGTATGACGTGTCGATCTCCATAAGGAAATGAAGACCTGCATTCTCTTCCTTTATCGTTACCTGTGGATACAGCCTGTGACTCCTGATACAACCGAGTATCCTGTCCCTGCTGTTCCTGTAAAACTTTCTCATCCTGTTGATGTGCTTTTCCAGATACCCCTCCTGGATAAACCTTGTGAGTGTATACTGATCAAAATTCGACACCGTACACGCATAAAAGCTTAGTACATGATTATACCTTACCATGAGCGGTATTGGCAATACCATGTAGCTTATTCGTATGGTTGATGACAAACTTTTTGAAAATGTATTCATGTAAATGACTTTATCAGATGCGTCTATACTCTGAAGCGCCGGGATTGGATTTCCAACCAGACGGAATTCACTGTCATATTCATCCTCTATGATATATCTGCCCTCCTGCTTTGCCGCCCAGCCCAGCAGTTCATATCTCCTGCTCGCCGGAGTGACAGTTCCCGTAGGGAAATGGTGTGACGGTGATATATGCACCACATCAGCCCCGGACCGCTCTAGCGAATCTATGTTGACACCGCTCTCATCCATGTCTATATAACAGCATTTCACTTGATATGCATCGTATATGTGCTGTATCTTCTGATATCCCGGATTCTCCACACCGTATACGCTGTCCCTGCCGAGAAGCTGTATGATAAGACCATACAGATATTCCGTTCCCGCGCCGACTATGATCTGGTTCGGGCTTACAGACATCCCCCTGAACTGATAGAGATAATCCGCAATGGCCTTTCTGAGTTCAAATATACCACCAGACGGTGATCTCTTCATAAGCTTTTCCCGGTCATCCATCATCGTCTCCCTCATGAGCTTCGTCCATGTCGAAAATGGGAAGTTCTCACTGAGGGTGGAATTGTTTACAAAGTCGGCAAAGAACCTGTTCTGGCCAGGGGATTCTGCGTGTTCCCTGATCACATGAGAATGCTCTGTCACATGGTCTTCCGATCGACTGGTATAGCAGGCATTGCGCACTCCCACAACATCCGCATCCTCGGCCTTCACGTCACACACATAGAACCCGCTCTTCGGCTTGGAATAAATATACCCCTCCGCAAGAAGCTGGCTGTAGGCATTCTCCACAGTGACCACGCTCACATTCAGATGAGCTGCAAGTGCCCTCTTTGACGGCAGCTTCTCATGGGCTTTAAGATTTCCTATCAATATGTCATTTTTTATCTCTTTGTACAAATGCTCATAGAGGAAATCCATCCCTCTGTCGTCAAATGAATATGTAAGCATCCACTACTCTCCCAATACTATATCAACGATCTTCTGTGTGTCATGTATGACAAATGGTGCGCCAAGGCTCATGATAAACTCCTCGTCTCTGAATCCCCAGCCGACCATGATGACATCCGTTCCAGAATTTCTTGCTGTGGCAAGATCCACATCAGAGTCACCTATATATACGACATCCTTCTTCTCAAGACCAAGCGTTCTGAGGCACTCCTCCACCATGTCAGGTGCCGGTTTCTTGGCTATGCCAGACTTCTCACCAAGTGCGAAATCAAACATTCCTGGGAAATAGTCAACGCACAGATCCTGAACAGCGAAATCTGCCTTGTTGGACACAACCGCAGTCTTCACACCTGCTGCCCTGAGCTTTGCTATAGCATCATGTATTCCGTCATATGGTCTGGTCTTGATTGCACTGTGCTCCTTATAATAAGAAGCAAATGTATCAAACACCTTATCTATCGTTGCCACATCAGTTCCCGCCGACACAGCTCTCTCAATGAGCTTTCGTATGCCATTCCCAACAAATCTTCTAACCTCATCTATAGTTCTCTCAGGGAATCCATGATGAGCAAGTGCATAGTTTGTACTGTCTGTCAGGTCCTCAAGAGTATTGAGTATTGTTCCATCCATATCAAATATCGCTGCCTTGTATCTCATGTCATACATCTCCTTGTCTTATTTGTAATTATGCTTATTCCCATTATAATCTGTGAGTTAAGGTTGTCAATCAACAATGACGCCACAAAAAATCCGGCACAGGAGGGAGGTTCCTGTGCCGGACTTTTATATACAAATGAAAGTAATCATCTATCGTATATTTATTCAATTGTTATATACTTTGACTTTGGCTCTTCCGGTTTCTTCTCAATCTTTGGAACTGTGAGCTTAAGCACTCCGTCCTCAAACTTGGCCTTGATATCTTCCTGAGTCAGATCCTTGCCAACATAGAAAGTTCTGCTACCTGAGCCACTGTAACGCTCCTTGCGGATATACTTTGTCTTCTTATCTTCCTCTGTGGTCTCACTCTTTGTAGAAGCGTTCACGATCAGATATCCATCCTTGAGCTCAATCTTCACATTCTCTTTCTTAACTCCTGGAAGATTCATCTCAACTGTGTAGGCATCCTCGCTCTCGGCTACATCAGCCTGCATAAATCCATTCATCTGCGTCTGCTTTGGTGCTGTATAAGTCCTCTCAGGATATCCAAAGAAATCATCTAAAAAGCTATCTCCAATAATACTAGGCATTAACATAAGTCATCTCTCCTTCCAATATCTATCCCCTCTGCCTTTATCGCATCAGGTATATACATGTTAATAATTTCGTTTCCTTTTCAAAGGATCGCTTCAAGGCTTATCGTTAATTTCTATTTAGAAGCTCTTTCCTTTGACTGATTATGTTATACCACTTCTGTTAGCACTCGTCAACACAGAGTGCTAATAAATTTTGTGAAAAATTTGTGAAGTCCACTAATTCAGGACTTCACAACCTCACACATAAAACACCTTTTCATCCTCAAGCCTGAGGCATGCCAGCCTAGCGTTCTCTTTTCCTATATATCTCATCCAGCATCCACAGTCTATGTCATAGAACAAAAAATCTCTCTCCTCATCATACTTACGAAATACCCATCCATCATTATATGCAAACTCCTCCTCTTTGATCGTTGGAGTATGCCCCGCCACTACCATGCCGTGCATGATGCCGCCATTTGTAAATCCATCACCCCTGGCATTCATATAGAACTCTTCCCTTGAGCTATACATGGCCTTAAGTTCCGGCGTATCAAGTCTCCTGATGTATCCGGCATGGACTATTATGCATGTTCTGCCAGACACTTTCGTTTCATACAGATACGGCATGTTCTTTATCCGGTCCGCCCATGCACATAACTGCGAGAAAGTATATCCGGATTCTATCAGCTCATATACCGTCTCACAGCGGTCAAACTTTACGCTGGCATCTTTTTTCGCAAGCTTTTTCATCGACTGGTACAAAGTTTTCGTGTCCTGCAGGCTATCCCTGTCAAGATCCATTTTGTAGCTGATGATCCTCATCGCCTCTATATTCTGTGCAAAGTCCTCATCATGATTGCCTCGTAGCAGAATGACATTTGGCGGAACATTCATTATCCATTCCAGCACCTCAGCGTTCTTTGGTCCCTTATCCACATAATCCCCGGCACATATCAGAGTGTCACTGTCTTCTAAATTTATCTTCTCAAGCATCCGGATCAGCTCGTCATAGCATCCGTGAATGTCCGATATTACATAACTGCCCATATTTGTCCTCCCATATCATACTTCATATCGAACATATACTAGTCTTATTTCTGTAAATGTCAACACCATCTGAAAGTAAATTCTGAGTAAATGTCTGGTCAGGACATATAATGCTTGTGCTTTCCAATATCGCCAAATAGTCCAGCGCTCATTCATCAAGCATTAGTTTTCCTTTCTTCGCCTTCAACTTTAATCGTTCCATTTGTTCTTTCTCGATCTGTTGAATACTTTTTTCTGGCGTTGGAAGATCTTCAGGCATCGTGCCACCAATCTTTTCTATTGCAGTGCGCACTTCTTTTCCAACATTATAATGAACTGATGTTGCCTTATCAGCGCCTTATATTTTGTCTTTCCTCAACTTTTCTTCTGTCTGAGATATACGAAACAAGTTGGCGATCAACTCCGTACTTCTCATATAGTCAAGTATTTTTTGCCCAACTTCTAACTGTTTTCTTGAATGGATATCGTCTACATCAAGTCCTCCATACAGACCCATATAACCTGCATTTTGGAAAAAAGCAAATTCTTCATTTGTTATTACTCCAGCATTATGAGCAGTCTCTGCCAACATCTGATTCCACTGCTTGATATCGCCCCGAACCACCAGTCTCCTATTATCCTCATCCAACTCATTAAAATGATCAGCGACTTCCTGTCTGTATGTCTGTATTGCAAAATATGTCTGACCTAAAGCTATGACTTCCTTACGTGGATCTCCATTCTGTACTACCAAATAACATGCATATCGGGATAATTCGTAATCTCTTGTTGGTTTCGACGTAACTCCTGCTTCAACGATTTTGCTGACCTCAGCAAAATCGTCAGAAACCCTATGTCCACTATTCTCACATGCAATCATCGCTCTTTTTATTACCTTTTCAAAATTTCTCCACTGTACATAATCAAGTGCCGGGCCAAGTTCTCTCGCACTCCAATATTCACTTCCATCTTCACGAACATGTTTGATATCTTCACAATTACCATAATAATTTTATCATAGTTACACCTTAAGTACTACTTGATTCCCGTATTTTTTATTATTTACGCCATATTTAGCAGTCACAATTACTTTCCTACGTTTTTTCCTGTACCATATAATTCTGACAAATACATACAAAGGAGATCAACTATGGACAACATGCAAACATTGATAAAAAATTATTTGGAATACTGTGGTAAACAGAAATGCCTTGATGAAAAAACTCTGAAAGCGTATAAGATTGATCTAAAGCAATTCTCAGACTATCTTTGCTCATCTGACTTCACCGACGTTTCCACCAGTATATTGGAGGATTACATCGGTGAACTTCATAATAAATACAAGCCCAAGACCGTAAAACGTAAAATTGCATCTGCAAAAGCATTTTTTCACTATCTTGAATACAAAGAATTACTGGATATAAATCCATTTAATAAAATGAACCTTAAGTTTCGTGAACCCGTAATATTGCCCAAAACTATACCTCTTCGCAATGTTGAATCAATTTTGTCTACCATTTATGAACAGCTTAATTGTGCAAAAACCACCTACCAGAGAAGGAATTCTCTGAGAGACGCAGCCGTTATTGAACTTTTATTTGCAACCGGCATGCGAATTTCTGAGCTTTGTTCACTGAAAATCAATGATATCAACCTATACGATGGTTGCATCCTTATATATGGCAAGGGCAATAAGGAACGGCGAATCCAGATAGGAAATACTTCAGTTATAAGTATACTGAGCAAATACAAAGATGATTTTTATTCGGAGATAGCCAATTGCAACCACTTTTTTGCTAACCAATGTGGCCGTCCCCTGACAGATCAGACTGTCCGCAGAATGATAAATAAATATACTTCCATTGCAGCAATTACTCAGCACATTACCCCCCATATGTTCAGACATACTTTTGCAACAAGTCTGCTGGAAGCTGATGTAGATATCCGCTATATTCAGGAAATGCTGGGGCACAGCTCTATCAACATCACCGAGATTTATACTCACGTTGCGCTTGCTAAACAACGAAGTATTTTGGCAACTAAACATCCGAGAAATAATTTTAATATTTAGTTATGGGAGCAAAGCATATTATCCTTCGGGGGATATGCTTTGTTTTCATTTTGCGCCTTTAATCAACCTCGGCGGAGGTGGTATTTATACGGATAATCAAGTATTATCAATATATTCTTGTATATTTCCCTTTATCTTCATTATGAAAATAAATTTTATTTAAAGGAGAAAATTTATATGAAAACGGATGTTAGTTTTATTATTTCAATAGATTCTTCTTTTGAAATGTTAAATAATTTTTTTGAACACTTATTACAAGATGAATTTGCTCTAAATTCAGAAATAATAGTTATTTTAGATGCTATTACAAACTGCAATATTATTACCTATATAAAAAATTTGAGTAAACAACCCCCTAATATAAAGGTATATATTTCTGACAAAAAATTGGGATATGGAAAAGCAAATAATTATGCAGTTAAACAAGCTCAAAACAATATCTTATACTTTATTAATACTGATGTTTTTGCTGAAAAGGAATGTTTTAGTAAAATGCTTGATGCATTAATGCTTGAAAATGTTGCTTGCGTACAACCTTTATTAATTTGGCCTCAAAATAACAGAATACAGTGTGCAGGAAGTACTTTTGGTCCTTTTTACAAGAAGCATCTTTTTGCAGGTCGCTTGTTAAATACTATAGATCTTTCTAATTACCCTCAAGAAAGGCAAGCATTAACATCAGCTTTATATGCTATGAGAAAAGCGGATTTTTATAATTACGGAATGTTTGACGAATTTTATTACAACAAATTAGAGTCCTTTGAATTATCATTAAAGTTGAGTCTGGGTGGAAAACGTTGCTTATGTGTACATGATGCAATTGCGTTTCATTCACAGGGAACTGGTAGAAATCAATATTTTTTTGATTTCTACCAGCAAGAAGCCTATTTCTGGGTAAAAATGGGTAAGGATTTCAAACCCGATATATATAAACATTATAAAAGACAAATTACAAGCAAAATGCTCAATAATACATACTATGTAGTATCAATATGCCAAATTCGAACTGTGAAGAATATTATTGAGCAGTTAGGAATTACCTATTTAGATATATATGAAATAAATGGAATATCCCCTAACAAAATAAATTTATATGAATTGTTACCATATTCATTACATCAACTTGATATACCATTGCTTTTTTTTGTGGAAAATATATTGGATTTAGGAAAAAATAAGCACTGGTTTGAAACAAGGAACCATAACTCTTCTGATCTAGTTATAGATACATATGGAAATTTGGTAAATGTATTAAAGATTTAACGGTGACACATTTACCAAATACGTGTATCTAAAATGAAGTTATCAGAGTCAAATAAAGGATTTTCACAAGCTAATATTATCTTTCCTTTTCTTTTAATTTCTGCATTATGAAATTGTATTTTCTTATAGTCCTCGCCCAATTCAGAAAATAATTGCAAGCATTTTTCTGAATATTTATTTGCTTGAATTATGTCATTATAAAAATAATATATTGCAGCTAAAACATGATATGCTATAGCCTGGTGGCGTTTTCCACTTGCTATAGCTGTGTTTTTCATAAGCATTTTATTCATTAAATTCAAAAGTTCAGTCTGTGTATATTTTTGTGATAGTAACATTATGACTATGATTTTTAAACAGTTTCTTGTATATGAATGTATATACTTTTGTTCTTTCATTTTATCACCAATATTTTGTAGCATAATTATTGAATAGTCTTTTTCCAATAGAGCTTTGGTAAAAGCTATCTCACTTAATGAATCTAATAAACGACGTGGCTCATTACTTTTTTCAAAAATGTCTTTTGCCATATTCAATAAACCAAATGCTCTATACATATCTATATTGTAAATGGATTTAGCATAATCCATATGTGCAAATCCTTCATATTCTATTAAACCAAGTTCATTTGATTTTAAAAGTGCCATTTTGTAGTCATCCTCTGTTCCTCTTCCTTGCATAAAATTACAGAACATTCTACGATTATAATAATTTAGATAACCATATTTATATGATTTAGTATTATTCTGTATATTATTGAAATTCCATAATTCAAACATTCGTTTCAATTCTTTATCTGCGTTATTTACATTTAGCATCCATATATTATTATTTATTTTTTCTGAAATTGTTTCTAGTAAAATATCATTAGGTATAGATGATGTAGATAATTGATATATCTCTATGATTTTATCAAAAATATTATTTGCAGATTCGTAGGATGTTGTGTATTTGTAACAATTACCTAATATAAACATATTTTTAATATCTGAGTAATCATAATCACGTAAATTCTTATGATTTTCCTTTTGTATTGTCTTTGCAATTTTTTCTGCCTCATAGTAATTTGCATTTCCATGTAGTTCATCCCTGAATTTTGCACAAATAGCACGATACTTCCAGAAATATTTTCCACCTAATGATACCAATTGATAATAACATTCACTATCGGTAAGATGTCCTTTGTTTTGACAAAAGAGAATAAATTCTCCAATTTTTTCTTTGTAAATATTTTTCTTCTCAAATTTAAATTCTTCCAGAAGAGTATCATGAAATGGGTATAATTTACCTGAAATTTCTTTTATTACATTTTTTTGGCATAATATAAAAATATCCTCATATATTTTTTCACCAAAAAAATCAACAAGAGCCTTAATATCAACACCACTTTCAAGTGTATAAACGAAATCAAAAATTATATTAGAATAATAATTCACAAATAAATCGTGTCTTATAAAGTTACTTTGAACTGATATTAAATCATCCATAATTTGAGATATTTTTAATGAGGTCTCAATAATATCCTGACAATTAATCTGTATAATTTTTTCTTTTAATCTACATAACAAATCATATAAATATAAAGCTGAAACATCCACATTTGTACTCTTAATTAATGAGACGACAGCTGGATAATTACCAATATTACTTTTAATAGAATATTCTACATCACTTATAGATGGCTGTTGAACTTCTTTATAATAACACGCATTTAACTTTAAAAAATCATTTAATTTCTCATTTTTAGATAATATCGGACGTGAAAAAAGAAAAAATCTTTTGCGCATGCGTTGTCCATACACCCATGCCATTATAGATTGGAATAATTCAAGGACACTTTTGGATGCCTTTTGAATATCATCTATATAAATATTTTGTTGAAGGAAATTTGCTTCTTTAGTTTCTGTTAAATTTCTATTACAGTAATCAACAATTTTATTGTAGGTTATTGGGGAACTTATCCCATTATTTATTTCATTTAGTACTTCTTTGATAGTCAAATCTAAATTTAAATATTGCAAGTCTTCTATCTTAAGTTCCCATATATTCCCAAATTGGCAGAAAATAAATAATTTGTAGCACAATAAAAAATCTTTTTCCTCGTTTCCAGAAAAATTTAAAAGAATTGAAGAAAATGGCTGTGTTACATTGTTACGAATTTGGTTTAATAAATATGTTTTTCCACTACCTGCATTACCAACAATCAAAAAGAATAAATTATTCGATGTATTTGAATTAATAAATAAATTTATATCATTTAATATTGCCATTTGAGATGAGATGAATAGTTGTGGAGTATATAGGTCTAATGTTTTTATATCTTTTATTATATAGTTTTTTACTTCTGAACAGATCTTTATTTTTATTACATATTCAGGTTTAGATATGATGACTTTAACTGGTAAAAACAATGAATTATCACCTTTTTTTACATTCCAATCAGATAGTTCTTTATATATATTCATATAACATGACGTAGATTCAAAAGCATCATCAAGTACAATACCAACATTTTGGTCTTTAGAAGATTTAAACCTAACATATATAAGATATTCATTTCGCAATTTTATAGTAGATAGTTTTAAAAATCTGTTATCTCCACAATCATATTTATCTAAGAAACATACAGTTTCTATTTTGTCTTCAATGTAATATTTCTGGGCACAATTTGTATGAAAATATTTATCTTCGATTGTAGGGTTATCTGATAACCAACTTTCTATTTCTTCCCCATTTATATAATAGATTTTTAGGTTATCTCTATTACTAGCAAAGATGTCCGCACGTCTTTTATAATCATCGCTAATATATGCATTAGTGATAAACGCAATTACAACTACATGCCCATCCAACAAACTAGAAACTAACGTTGAATCTAAATGACTCTTTGGTATACTTTTATTAGTGTTTACGGAGTATTTTGCCTCATACCAATATTTTATAGTTGTATTAAAAGGTAAATAGGAAATTACACTTTCTCCGTCTTTATTACCGTCATTTGTCATTTTTGTTTTTTCCCATCTTAAATTTGGATAATTACTTACCATATATTCAAATGCCAAATTTTCAAATTCTTTATTATTTATATTTTCCCATGTTATCATATTTGCACCTCTAATTTAGTAAAGGAATTATAAAAAATGATCGATAATACTTGATTATCCATCATTTTTTGTCTTTATCTCAATATCCACGACTACTTAATAATATAATAACAAACTATATCATATTTGCCATTAAATGTCATCACTATATTATTTGTTTTCACTATATGCAAATGTTTTTATATTGTTTTTCTATAGATATATATTTTCCCCAACTTAACAAAAATTTTCAATACATTATTGTTTGTTATCCTGAACTTTATATGATAAAATTTATCCAGTTAGTATATTCTAACCCAATAGTTAAATTAAATTTGTCAGCCACACCACTGCAGATTCTAGGCTGGCATCAGGTTATGGGAGATAAATGAGATGAAATGGGCATATTCAGTATCGAGCTATGCAAAGCTCTATGAAAAATACTGCAAAGAAAATCTTCCGTCCGAGGCGGATGATATATTCAAAAAGGCTGATGAATATTACAGGGAATTTATGCGCAGGGACATGCCGGATCTCGGCAAAAATATGATGGCGGCCAATATGTATGACTGGTTCACCATCATATCATTTTATGAGGCAAGCGATCACAGGCTTGACGGCGAGGTTCTTCTCACGATCAAACGGGAATCTACTGAGAAGATGAAATTCCTTGGAAAAATTGTCAATGGCAACAAGAGCAACTGGCCATACAAAGTATTTGAAAAAACCTATGTGAAGTTCAACAAAATGCAACAGGAACACCAGGCTAAAGGAGAATGGATGGATAGCTGGAAAGTTGAGATCAACCCAGATGGCAGGACTGAAGGGTTCTGCTTCCATCTGATCGGCTGCCCTATAGCCAAGCATGCGAAGGAGCACGGCTATGCAGATCTGCTCCCTTATCTGTGCAGAACTGACCACTACCTTGCGGAGGTCATGCACGCCCGCCTGATCCGTACACAGACCGAGGCTCTTGGCGGTGATTGCTGCGACTACTGGTATGTCGGCGACGAAAGTCCTGCACTGGAGCAGTATAAGGATCTTGAGAAAATATAACTATTCCCACACATGACAAAAAGCAAGCACCTGTTTCTGATATAACGATGCTTGCTTTTTTATTTACAGACCAAACCAATCTAGAACCTCAACCTGTTCAAGATTCTCGTCCGAATGCTCTATCTCCCTGGAATATCTGTAAGAGAGCTCTATGAGATCATCCACCGACAGAGTCTCACCATTTCTGAGCCATCTCGCCATGAGTAGCATATAGAGTTCAACCGCATGTCCGACGCATGCGTTCACCTTGCCGGATATATTGTCGTCATACACTGCGCCGAGAAGGTAGATCGATATGAAGTAGACTATGATCTGTTCAAGGAATATGTCCAATGTCATATGAGGGGCACACCCACCGTGATTTCTCCACCATGCATCAAACCTCTTCCTGTTGCCGGCAAAAGCTTCCTCACCCTGTCCAAACAAAAGCTCCTGCGACTCAATGAGCACATCCTCCCAGTCATCGTATAGAAGCTCAAGCTCTTCTATAAGGAACATGGCCTGCTTCTGAAGAAGGATATGCTCCTCATGCTCTCCATGGATCTCCGGCTTATCCCGCTCCTCACACTCATTCCACATGACAAGGTCGCCCTCATCATAGTGTCTCTGAGCCGACGCACCGATCTGAATCACCCGCTCTATTCTGCTCCGGATGTCCACGCTTCTGTCCTGAATGACATTCAGTATCTCCTCCCGTATGTCTTCCAGATTGGAATACAGGAAATAATCAAAGTCATCGAACACCTCGTCCTCGTCATCTTCCTCAGTCACAAATGTGACCTTGTCCGTGATGTTCATCAGTATCCGTGCCACCTCCGGACATGAAAGAGAAAGTGATATCTCCCTCACATTCTCAAATTCCTCTGTGTGTCTAGGATACTCTCTGCATGTAGTGCAGAGGCTGTTCTTTCCCATATGTATATACATGTCACATAGCATATCATCCCGCAGAAATGCACACTTTCCACTTCTGCCGTGTCTGAAAACGCCTTCTTTCCAATTTAACTTGCGGCGCAGCTCATCCCTGTACTCACCATTATAATCCTCATATTTTTCCAACGAATCATCGTCTATCACTATCTGCCATTTGCCGCAGCATGTGTCCGGGCATTTGTCCGCTATGCAGCTGAATTTCTTATAATAATCCGGGTATGTGTAAATCATATGTACTCCTTTATATATAATCATTCCATTATTCCATTCATCGGCTCTGCAGCACGATCACGAACTTGTTACCGTCCTTTTGGGGAATAACACTTAACATTCCGCCCTGTTTTTCTATGATCTCCCTTGACAGATAAAGACCTATTCCAACGCCATCCTTGTCACCGGAATTTCTGCCACGGTAAAACCTCTCAAATATATGTGTGCGCTCATCCTCTCCTATTGGTTCATTCTCATCTGTCACACTGATTTCAACCGTGAGCCCTAGTTTTCTGACCGACAGGACTATCTCACTTCCAGTTTTTCCGTATTTTATCGCATTATCCAAAAGATTGAAACACGCTTCCGCAGTCCATCTTCTGTCATGCTGTATATCACATTTCACCTGTTCATCATATCTGATAGTTATACCGGCATTTTTCGCACTCACATATACATCTTTCACTGCCTGCAGCACAGTGTCATTTATACTCTGGCTTTTCACATCGAGATTGATAAGTCCGCTTTCCAGTCTGGATACCTTTATCATACTCTCCGAGAGAAATGACAAGCGCTCCACCGCCAGTTCAAGGACTTGCAAGTACCTAGTACGCTCATCATCACTTATATCCGGATTTTTCAGAAAATCCGTGTACATCCTCAGGTTCGATATTGGTGTCTTCAGTTGATGGGAAAGATCCGATACCAGCCCCTTAATATTCTCATGCTCCAGCCTCTCTCTGGAATTCTGAAGTTTCAGTGCATCGATTATCTTGTCAACCTTGCTCTGCAGCCTTGATACCAGCGAGTCCTCATTTTCCGGAAATACCTGATGCCGTTTCAGCTCAGAGAGATTGTCCAGAAGATCCGACATAGCTGCCACTACCTCCGAAATAAAGTCATCATCCGACTTCTGCAGCAACTTTATGACAACATACATAACTACACCACACGCCAGTGCGCCTATGGCCGCAAGTATTTTTCCTGAACATACATACTCAAATACTGCTAAAAACACAAACAAAAGAAGTGAGCATACATACAGCATCCTCACTCTCTTCGTATATTTACCATAGTTTTCAATATATTTATCCATATTATCTCTGTTATCTACCCCTGCCTATGTCTCGCCAAATGTATATCCAATTCCAAACACCGTGATCACATACTCCGGATTGCCGGCATCCTTTTCTATCTTCTGACGCAGTCTCCTGATATGCACATTCAGCGTGTTCTCATCCACATAATTTTCATTGTCATCCCAAATCTTCTGTATGATCATATCCCTTGTGAGAACGCGCCCCTTATTTTTTATCAGCAGTTCCAGTATCCTGTATTCCGTAACGGACAGCTTTATCGGTTCATCCGATATGTACACCTGCATCCGTTCAAAGTCAACACTCATATCCCCATAATGAAAACGTTCGCGCTTTACCCCATCCAGTGCATTTTCACTTCTTCGAAGGACTGCCTCTATCCGCTGATACAGAAGTTCCACGGAAAACGGCTTCGCTATATAGTCATCGCAGCCGGCCCGGAACCCCTCTATCATATCAGCCTCCGTATCTCTTGCCGTGAGGAAGATGATCGGGACCTTTGTGCTTTTTCTCAGTTCTCTGCAGTAGTCAAGGCCCCTTCCATCGGGAAGGTTTCTGTCAAGCAATATCAGATCGAAGCCATGTTCCAGACAGCCATCCGCCTCCTTGCATGAGTACGCAGTTTCAACTTCGTATCCCCTCTTTTCAAGGAATAGCTTCACACCTCCACATATGATCACATCATCCTCCACGACCAAAATACGTTTCATACTTTCTCCTATCAATTACATACTGATTCCATATCATTTTCATGACTCCCGGTCTGCCAAATATCTATGATGCTTCTCTCAGCCGGCTTGTCACCGTATCTTTTGTCACAAGTCTGAACACCATCGCCGGAACCACAATGCATATAGCAAACAGCACAACAACGACTCCGGCAACAAGTGCATACGGATAATGAAATACTGCATAATCGGCTATATTCACACTTAGCCGGCCAGCTCCATACATCATAAGGCTTCCAAGTGTCACAATAAGTACTGTTGTTATAATACCATAAAACATGCCCTCGTACATAAGCATATTACGTATCTGCCTCTTTGTCATTCCAACGCTCTCAAGCACTGCCAGTTCCAGTTTTCTCGTATATACACCGGTGATCATGACATTGATATAATTCACCACTCCGATAAGTATCAATATGATCGACATTCCACCGCCTATCACCTCAAGCGACAGCATAGACTTCTTGAATTCCGAGCCCTCCACCGACTTGATATCACTACCGGCTATGACTGGATTTTCCTTTACGATGCGCTGTACATATGGTGTCACTTCTGATTCTTTTCCTGTCTCCGCATCCGCAATGATGCATGAGATCTCCGCATCCGGGAACAGATCATCCATCACCGCATCACTCACAAATATCGCCTCCGGAGCTCCACCAAGTGTCCAATAATACCCAGCGGTGATTGCTGACTGCTCTGTTCTCATCATGGCTGCACCAACTGTGATCTGTCTCTTCCTGCCCGTCTGGTCATTTACAAGTGTCAGAGTCTTATCCGTCATCCGCTCCGACGCTGATATGGAATCTACATAACCTATCAGACATACCTCTCCTTTTTCGAATGCATCTATATCAATCTTCTGTCTGGCAGTTTTGTTGTAGAGCTTTATCATATCTGAATTGACCGATATCAGCGGTGCCCCATACTGTGCCTCACTGTTGGTCGTTGTCTCATAAAATGTCGCAAGAGATTCCGGGTCATCCTCGGTCTCAATAAACGGTGCATAAAGTTCAGCATCAAATGGCAGTCTTACATTTGCGCTTCTGTCCACCTCTACAGTACCCATACCCGGAATGCTTTGCATCTGATCCGCGATATCTGCCATGGTCGCCTGAGGCTTAGAGTTATCTGATTCGCCGTCGCCATATAGCACATAATCATTGTGAAGATAGTGCTCTATATAACTGTCCGCATCCATGCATGATATAAATGTATTCACACACAGAAATGTAACTGAACCCATGAATATTGATGCGAACACAAGTATACTTCTCTTTTTTTCACGAAACACATTCCTCCATGCCATCTTCCAGGGCCTTCCTCCACTGGTGGACTTATATCTTGTTCCCGATATATTTCCAGCATATTTCATCGCATCGATTGCAGATATCTTCCCGGCATATTTTGCCGGTTTCCTTGCACTTATAAATACAGTTGCAAATGCAAATACCACGGAGAATACATATATTCCCGGATTGAAACTGACCGCCGATGAAAGTGCAGCTTCCCTGTCTACCGACAGCATGTTCATAGCAAGAGGAACAACGCCAAATGACACCGCCGTTCCAAGGAGTACACCTATCGGAATTCCTATACAAGCCAGATATAGTGCCTGTTTTTTCACTATCTTCTGTATCTGGGACATCGTGGCTCCGATGGTTTTCAACATTCCATAGAATCTTATATCCTTTGTAACAGATATATACATTACATTATATATAAGAAGATATCCACTAAGGAGTATCATAAGAGCTATAATGCCTATACTTATAGCTATAAAAACACGGTTTGAACCATTTTCAGACTGAACATCATATTTCACGTCAAACTTCTGGTCATGCCTCAAAGTAACATTCTTTTCAAGTTCATCTTGGAGTTTATCACCCTTGCCCTCCTTTGCGGAGATACTGACACGTCCATCTTTCTGCATATCTATTCCCTGGGAATCCACATATTTCTTTGACACCAGGCATACGCTGCTCTTGGCAAATCCTGTGTACCAGCCTGAGAGCACAAAATTTTTCCTCTCACCATCCATCACCAAAGTAACGTTCTGACCAACCTTTGGCGACGTGATACCCATATTGCCAAGTATCTGCTTTGTGAGCATTATCTCATTCTCATCCTTCGGATAACTGCCATTTATATCGGTTATGGCAGGTTTCAGATTCTCATTAAATTCCGTATCATCATCATACTGAAGCAGATAACTGTACTTGCCTGATTCCGTGCTTACCGTCTGTGCATCGATCTGTATTCCCGCCGCAAGAAGTGACGGACAGGACTTTATATCATTTATCTGACCTTCAGATGGATGCTCCATATATATAGAAGATCTTGTCCCCTGAAGTCTGAGCTGCATCTGGTTAAGATTTTTAGCTATGGAAAATCCCAATGTAAATACAGCCGTGAACATGAATGTTGTGAGAACGATCGCCAGAATAACAATTACATTTCGCACTTTATTCTGCTTCAACATTCGATGATATATCCTGCTCACCGCCGCCTGGTTATTGTTTCTAAGCATCCTTCTCACCCCCATTTGCCCCATCTGGTACTCCTGCTGAGAAGATCCTGCCATCTTCGATCCGTATCATCTGGTCTGCCATGGTTGCGATCTCTTCATTATGAGTAATCATCACTATCGTCTGTGCAAACTCTTTACCAGTCAGCTTTAACAGTGCAATGACATCCATGCTGGTCTTGCTGTCCAGATTGCCTGTCGGCTCATCAGCCAATATGATAGAAGGTTTTGCTGCCAGCGCTCTGGCTATCGCAACCCTCTGCTGCTGGCCTCCTGACAGCTGGTTAGGCATGGAAAATTTCTTTTCCGATAAGCCGAGCACATCCATAATTTTATCTACATACACAGTGTCTATCTTCGTTCCATCCAGCTCGATCGGAAGCACTATATTCTCGTACACATTTAATATCGGCACCAGATTGTAATTCTGGAAGACAAATCCTATCTTTCGTCTTCTGAATATCGTAAGTGCCTCATCGTCCATTTCAAAAATAGCTTTGCCGTCCAGTATAACATCTCCTGATGTTGGCCTGTCGAGACCTCCTAAGAGATTTAGAAGTGTTGACTTTCCGCTTCCCGAACTGCCTATGATAGATACAAATTTTCCCTCTTCAATCTCAAGTGACACATCTGTAAGCGCATGCACGACATTGTCTCCTGTTCCGTATGTCTTTGTAAGATTGTGGGTTGATAATATATTCATGATACCTCTTCCTTTTCATTCCTTTTTCATTTTCTGCCATTTCTTTGTCTGATCTACTTGATGGTTTTATTCTAACATCCACATCTTACAATCTTATTACATTTAATATTAAGATTTAGTGGTCACTGCTTACATTATCAATATATTAAAAGACCCAGCCCCTGTTAATAAGAGACTGAGTCTTTGATTCCTATCCATTATTTATGTCTGTTTCTATACTCCGCCTACAAGTTGGCTGCCAGCACCTGCTCCATAACCTGTAGCACTCCCCGTTCCTCATTGGATGGGGCGCGGAATCTTGCAAACTTCTCCATGCCAGGCTGCGCATTTGCCACGATATAGCTGTAATATACCGTCTTCAGCATCTCCGCATCGTTGAAGTTGTCGCCGAATGCCATCATCTCACTGGTATCAATACCTAAAAGTTCTCCGATCTTTCTCATGGCCATTCCCTTATTGATACCTTTATTCATGATGTCGATCCATTCTCTTCCGCCCACAGTGACTGAGAAGTTATCTCCAAAACGTGGCGTATAGATCTCTTTGTACTTCACAGCGGCATCCTTATCCGGAGCAAATATCGTAAACTTATTGGCCTCGACGTCAAGGCTTCTCATATCATCAACAAACACAAGACTACTGAGAAATGCTTTGAAAAACTTCGCATACTTCTCGTATTTTTTCAGGACATATGCTCCGGATAGAGCACACAGTACAGCAACACCATCCGTCTCGTCTTCCACAAAGCGTATCATACTCTGGTACTCTTCCACATCCATCAGGCTCTTGTATATGATCTTGCCGCAATTGGAAATAGCCGCACCGTTATCACCGATGACCACCATCTTATCCATCTTGTCTCCGAACATGTCCCTCAGGGTGTACATCGGTCTTCCGCTGGCTACAACAAAACGAATCCCTTTCTCATCCAGCCTGTCAATGTAATCAAAGAAACCATCCGGGAGTTTTCCATTCTCCATAAGCAGTGTATGATCCATGTCGGATGCTATTAATTTTACGTTCTTCATGTCTTCTCTTCCTTGTATATTCTCTAATGTTATATTCTCTGATGTCTATTAGGTAATATTATATATTAACCATGCCTCTACCAGCTTATCCCTTGCCATGCATCTTATTTAAATAAGAGCGCACAATTCTTCTCCAGATCATACTCTCTTGTATAACCGTCATCATCGTACAGCATATAACTGCTGTTCTTATAGCCGATCAGCTGCATTGTAGTCTTGTCAATATCAGCAACGCACTCCGCCACATCCACGACAGGTATACATTTGCCGTTTCTTACAAAAAGGATGACTTCATTCAAAGGTACCTCAACAAAGTGATGTCCCGCAGGCATCTCCGTCTGCTCAACTGCTCCGTCTGCCGTAAATCTTACAAGCAACATATTCTCTGGCAGATACACATATCTTCCGATGGCATTCTGCGTGTAAACTGGTGCGATCATGATCTCATTTCCAAGCATGAGCTGATCCTCAACATGAGCCGCGATCCTATCATCTGGATATTCAAATGCCAGCGGCTTGAACATCATGTCGTCCGTCAAGGCCGCCTTCATATACTCACTGTATATATATGGAAGCAATCGGTAACGGACACCGATCACATTCCTGAAATCCTCTATATGCTCAAACTGATAGCACTCCTGATCTCTTGTACCCTCACAAGAATGGTCGCGCATGAGCGGAGTGAACACGCCGAGTGCGAGCCATCTGAGAAGAAGGTCTCTGGATGTGTCGCATCCAAATCCACCGAGATCCGCGCCCGTATACAGGAAACCGCACATATTCATGGACGGAAGCATCTTGATGTTGAGCAGGATGTGTGACCACCACGATTTGTTATCGCCCATCCAGACGCCGCCATAACGATGCATACCTATATAAGACGATCTGGAGAACAAAAGTCGCCTCTCATCCGGTGAGATCTCGCGAAGCGCCTCGCCTGCCGCCCTTGTCATGTTATATCCAAAGAGGTTGTGAACCTTGTCGTGACGCACCATCTCCCCATCCACATTGTGATACATAGATGCGTAATCCTTCGGATTGTTGCCAACACCTGCCGCCATACCCGAGATGCCCCAGACATCGTCCACAGTCTCGTCCTTCTCAATGAACTTCTTCATAGCTTTCTTCAGCTCGCTCACGCCCTCCGGGGTGAAGAAGATCGCCGGCTCATTCATGTCATTCCAGAAGCCCTCTATGCCTGCATCCGTGAGGATCTTGTATTTTGCACCGAACCAGCGTCTCGCCTCAGGGTTCAGCACATCAGGGAAATGCGTATATCCCGGCCATACTGCCGCAACGAAATCACTTCCATCTGCTCTCTTGCAGAAGTAGTTATTTGCCACGCCCTCCTCATACACATCGTAACCTTCCTCGATCTTTACACCGGCATCAATGATCGGGATCAGGCGTATATTATCCTTTTTCAGATTCTCCACATACTCCGAAAAATCGCCAAAGTCGTCATTTATGGTGAAATCCTTATAGCTGTCCATGTAATCTATATCCATGTAGACCATATCGATCGGGATGTGGTTCTCTCTGTATTTCCTCGCCACCGTCTCAAAGTCCTCCGGTGTCTTGTATCCCCAGCGGCTCTGTCCAAATCCAAATGCAAACTTTGGCGGGATATAACTCCTTCCGATCATCTTCCTGAACTGCTTCGTGATATCATATGGGCTGTCACCTGTTATCACATAGATATCCAGATCTGCGCTGTCACAGAAAATGTGCAGCTCATCGCACTTCGTATATCCCACGTCAAATGTGATCGTGGATGGATAGTCAAAATACAGGCCAAATGTCTGCGCTCCTGAAACTATAATAAAGTTGTGTGATGCATACAGTGAGTATACATCCTCGTGATGATGCGGATTGTCTGCATTGTTGCTTATGTACTTGTAGCCTCTCTTGTTGATTCCTCTGTTCGCCTCGCCAAGGCCATACACTATATCACTGTCCTCAAGACCAAATGTGTACGAAAATCCGGCTGTTAAGTCTATATTGCCGTGATCTGGCTGTCCTTTTTCTGCTGCGATATCTACCACTACTGATTCTGTCTGAAATGGCTTTCCGTATGTATACTTCTTTATCATGCTGTCACCTCTATGCATCTCTCTTTTTTCTTCTGTATCTCTTTTTCTTTCTCCTGATCGTCTTGCCGCGCTTTGCCGCCTGTGCCTTTCTGAATTCCTGTATCTGCTCGATCATGGCGGCATAATCCCTCTCGAACAGGATCTCACTTATCTCATGATGCACGATCTCCGCCGGAAGTCTGTCAACTATAAGTGTCCTGACGAAATCCTTGCTCTTTCCCTTATACATCGGAAGGCTGTAGGTCTCCTGAATATGTGCAAGCTCCGGTCTCCACAATATACGTATGGTACGAAGCAGATCAGCCCGTGGATTAGGCTGCATCTCCCTGACCACATAGAAATCGATCTTGTGAGTCAGCTTGTCTGACACTCCTTCCTTCAGGCCTTCTGCATCTGGCTTGCCACCTGTATCTGACTTGATGCCTGTATCATATTCTTCAACAGATATGATCCCCCAGTAGTCTGGTACATGCTCTGCCACATGACCTGCATGTGTACTTCCCACCACCACGATATTCTGGTCAAAATATAGATCATAGTCTGCTACCTGACTCTCCAGCCGCGTGTATGTATCCGCATCACTTTTTATCTCGATTCCCACTATCTTGTCTGGAATGACCATTACCACATCCGCACGGGAGTTTCCGACGGTCTTCTCCTCAAGGATACGCACCTTGCCATATCGCTCCTCAAGGAAATCAAACAGGGGTTCTCGTATATCTTTATCTAATAACATTTTTCCTCCCGAAATCAATGGTTTGAAGTAATCCTTATATGTATTTTTGTCTGCAAAGTCAAGAAGCTCCCGCTTTAGCTGAGAAAACCAGGGCAGACCGCTCATAAAGTGAGCTTTCCGCCCTGGTTTCTATGTGAACATAATATTATCAGCCCTTGTTCACAAGCTCTGTGAACTTCTTAAGCGCATCCTTCGCCTCTGGTGAAATGTTCCTTGGAACTGCAATTCTCACGGTAACATAATGATCTCCATGGGTATTGCCGCCCCTCGCCTGGACACCCTTGCCACGAAGCCTTATCTTGCTTCCCGACTGAGTACCCGGTGCTATCTTGCACTTCACATCACCGAACATGGTGTGGACCAATATCTCTCCACCAAGAACTGCCGTGTCAAATGGCACAAGAGCCGTGGTGTATATATCCAGTCCTTTTCTCTCATAACCTGCCTTGTCTCTTACATTGACCTTCAGCAGCATATCTCCAGGCTGACCCTTGCCGGTTCCGGGATATCCCTTGCCAGCCAGTCTTATCACACCTCCGTTGTCTATACCCGCCGGAATGTGTACAGTGAACTGGGAACTTCCTCCACGTCCATCATTGAACGACAGCGTCTTGTCGCAGCCATATACTGCATCATCAAAATCTACCGTGACACTTGCCTCCATATCTCTGCCCCGCGCATTGAAGCTTCCCTGACCGAATCCGCCAAATCCACCTCTCTGTGAGCGGCCACCGCCGCCAAAGAACGAGCCAAATATATCGCCAAACATATCACCGAAGTCTCCACCCTCAAAGTGGAAGCCTCCGCCTCCGAATGGATCACCACCGGCAGCTCCACCGGAGCCATCGAATGCAGCCATTCCAAACTGATCATACATCTTCCTCTTCTCGGCATCAGACAGTACCGCGTAGGCCTCAGAGGCCTCCTTAAACTTCTCTGCAGCCGTCGCATCGCCAGGATTCGTGTCCGGGTGGTATTTCTTCGCCAGGGTTCTATATGCTCTTTTTATCTCAGCGTCTGTGGCTGTCTTTGATACGCCGAGAACTTCATAATAATCTCTTTTTGAAGCCATGATTCCTACCTCCCGATAAGCCTATGTATAGTTTAACACTATCTGTCAAGTGATTCCATATTTTTAATGTTAAAATACACACATATTATCTGGCAATTTTTAGTCATTTTTTTATTTAATTAAAGTATAAAAAAAGCACCTCCACCGATGATTCCACCAGTGAAGATGCATTCGTATGGCTAATGCTATTATCCTACTGCTTTACGTTGAAAGCTTTGATTCCAGGATATACAGCTGAGTCGCCAAGCTGCTCTTCGATTCTGAGGAGCTGGTTGTACTTTGCAACTCTCTCTGATCTTGAAGGAGCACCTGTCTTGATCTGGCATGTGTTGAGTGCTACTGCGAGATCTGCGATAGTTGTATCCGCTGTCTCACCTGATCTGTGTGATGATATTGCTGTGTATCCAGCCTTATGAGCCATCTTGATAGCCTCAAGTGTCTCTGATACTGAGCCGATCTGGTTGAGCTTGATAAGGATACAGTTTGCGCATCCCATCTCGATACCCTTTGCAAGTCTCTCTGTATTTGTAACAAACAGATCATCACCGACAAGCTGGACCTTGTCGCCAAGTCTTGCTGTGAGCTTCTGCCATCCTTCCCAATCCTCCTCATCGAGACCATCCTCGATTGAGATGATAGGATACTTCTCAACAAGCTTTGCCCAGTGCTCGATGAGCTGCTCTGCTGTATACTCTGTTCCAGCCTTTGGAAGCTTGTACCAGCCCTTGCCCTTCTCGCTCTTCCACTCTGATGAAGCAGCATCCATAGCGATCTTGAAGTCCTTACCCGGCTCATACCCAGCCTTCTTTACAGCCTCGAGAATTGTCTCGATAGCCTCCTCGTCAGACTTAAGTGCCGGGGCAAATCCACCCTCATCACCTACTGATGTAGCAAGGCCTCTCTCCTTGAGGATTCCTGCAAGTGCGTGGAATACCTCTGCACACCATCTCAGACACTCCTTGAATGATGGAGCGCCAACTGGCATGATCATGAACTCCTGAACGTCAAGTCCTGATGACAGAGCATGACATCCACCGTTTACGATGTTCATCATTGGAACTGGAAGCTTGTTTCCTGAGATTCCACCGAGGAATCTATAAAGAGGAATGTCAAGAGAGATTGATGCTGCTCTTGCTGCTGCGATTGAAACTGCAAGGACAGCATTTGCTCCAAGGTTTGACTTGTCCTTTGTTCCATCAGCCTTGATCATTGCTGCATCAACTGCATATATATCAGACGCATCCATTCCTGTAAGTACGTCATTTATAGTAGTATTTATATTCTCTACTGCCTTCTGGACGCCCTTGCCGAGGTATCTTGACTTGTCTCCGTCACGAAGCTCAAGTGCCTCGAACTCACCTGTGGAAGCTCCACTTGGCGCCGCACCACGACCTACTGTTCCATCTGCCAGATACACCTCCGCCTCAACTGTTGGATTTCCTCTTGAATCAAGGATCTCTCTTCCTATTACCTTTTCAATCTCAAGATAATTCATCATTTTTATATTTCTCCTTTCGTCGCGCGAGTATAACCCCTGCTGTCCCTCCGATTCAGCAGTTTACAGAGGGTACAGGAGCTCACATGATCTACGATGTTAGTTTAAGCTAACTTATATTTAAAATCAACATAAGTAGTTGCTCATATTTTATCATTTAGCATTTTTCGTCATTATCCGAGTGCCACATCCAGCACCATCATAAGAGCGAAGCCCACCGCCGCACCGATGGTTCCTATATTGGTATGCTCGCCCGCCTGAGACTCAGGTATCAGCTCCTCTATGACCACATAGAGCATGGCTCCCGCCGCAAATGCAAGGAAATACGGAAGAAGTGGTGTGACCTGGACAGCCAGCAGTGCCGTGAGGAAACCTCCGACCGGCTCCACAGCTCCGGACAGCGTTCCATACAGAAATGCCTTCTTCTTGCTCATGCCCTCGCCAACAAGCGGCATGGACACAATTGCACCTTCCGGGAAGTTCTGTATAGCGATTCCTATGGAAAGTGCAAATGCACCTGTGACGGACACGCCCATATTGCCCATGGCTGCGCCGGCGTACACAACGCCCACTGCCATGCCCTCGGGGATATTGTGGAGCGTGACTGCAAATATCATCATGGTCGTCTTCTGAAGCTTTGACCTGACGCCCTCCGGTTTGTCACTTTCCAGATGAAGGTGAGGTATCACCGTGTCAAGAACAAGCAGGAATATGATTCCAAGAGTAAATCCGATAAGTGCCGGCAGCCACGCTATCTTTCCCTGTGCCTCCGCCATGTCTATGGACGGAATGAGCAGTGACCATATGGACGCCGCGATCATGACCCCCGCCGCAAACCCGAGCAGAGCCTTCTCCACAAGCGGGGATATCTTATCTTTCATAAAGAAAACCATGGCCGCTCCCAGTGTTGTTCCGGCAAATGGTATAAATAATGTTATGAACTCTGACATTTCATCACCTCTTTATAATATGTATTCTGTCTATACTATATTCGTATAACCTCTTCATTAGTTCATTTTTTTTAAATTGCGACTACAATTTAATTGAACAGGCGTACTTTGTCAACACAAGTTTTTGCATATGATAGAAGTTATCAATACCGGGCCAAAATGCTTCGCATTTCGACAATTTAAGTGCTATAATATCTGAGGTTATGCTATAATAGGCATGGTTGTACCAGCTTGGATATATTTGTATGCAAATGGAGATAAATATGAAGAGAACAGAACGAATGATCTGAGTATTTTTTATTTGACATAATTATTTATAGAAAGCATAATAAGTGATACATTTAGTCGTACGGATCATAAGTCCGTACAAATACAATAAAAGACACATTCCAAGGGGAAAAGTATGAAAGAGAATTTACAATTTACAGCTTTATTGGATATTTTAAGCAGGCAGGATCTTATAACTGAATATTCGGAGGATTGCAAAGACATCACTCCTTCCCATATAACCATCAATTCCAAGGATGTGGTCCCAGGTACATTCTTCGTGTGCAAGGGTGCCTCATTTAAGGAGGATTACCTGAAATCAGCCATCGCACAGGGCGCCATCGTATATTTGTCACAGCAAAAGTACGACGACGTGGACATTCCTTATATTATTGTAAATGATATAAGAAAGGCCATGGCTCTTGCTGCCAGATGGTTCTTCGGCAATCCAGGCGATAACATGACCAAGGTCGGAATCACCGGAACAAAGGGAAAGACCACAGTTACATTTGTCATGAAGGATATACTGGACAAATACACCGACAACAGATGCTCAGCATTCTCAACCCATGAGATTGATGTTGGAACAAAGGTTTTTGAGACCACTCTCACCACACCTGAGCCTATTGAACTCCAGACATACTTCGACATGGCTGTAGATGAAGGCTGTACACACTGTATAATGGAAGTTTCTTCCCAGGCCATGAAGATGAACCGTATCTACGGAGAGCACTACAAAGTCGGAGTATTTACCAATATCGACTACGATCACATCAGCCCGACAGAGCACGCCTCCATGGAGGACTATCTCGGATGCAAGGTATCCTTCCTGAAGCAGTGCGACAACGTTGTGCTGTACAGTGACACAAGATATTTTGAGACTATATATAATGAAGTAAGAGACAAGCACGTTGTTGTATACGGAAGCAAGGAATCAATTGAAAAGCTCATGTCAAGGGATGACGATTTCTTTGAAAAGGATACTGACTTCGCCAGCATCCACAATGAAGATCTCACAGACCATAACAGCTACTTTGAGCTTATATACGGAGGAGAGAACAGAGCATACAACACCAACCTGATCGGTGATTACAATGTTGAAAATATTGTTGCCGCCATCATCTCCTCTCTTCTCATCGGCATTCCAAATGATCAGATCAGAAGCAGCATCAGAGATGTATATGTTCCGGGAAGACTACAGGTATATCACTGGAAGGATCGCACATTTATGATCGACTACGCACACAACTATATAAGCATGTACAGACTGTATGAGATGGTTAAAAAGACCATGAAGCCAAAGTCTATAACCGTTGTATTCGGCTGTGGCGGTGAGCGTTACAAGAAGCGCCGTGAGGATATGGGAAGACTTGCTGAGCAGTATGCCGACAAGGTTGTTCTCACCATGGAGGATCCGGGCTTTGAGTCCTGTGAGGAGATCTGCAAGGAGATTAAGCAGTACATCACAAAGCCTTGCTATATAATCGTTGACAGGGAGCAGGCTCTCACAAGAGCCCTCGACGAGGCTCAGCCTGGCGAGCTTGTCATCACGACTGGAAAGGGTATTGAGAGTACCCAGAGAATCAACGGAACCTTTGTGCAGTGTCACTCTGATGCGCAGGTTATTGAGCACTGGCTGACAGAGCATCCGGAGGAATGATAAACGAACGGTAATTGATCTGCTCCGTTTACAGGTATTGAAAAGGCTGGTCACTATATCTGTAATCCCATCACGTTCGACTGCTGTCGCTTCAGAATTTCCCATTTGCACTCGCTTACGACCGCGATAAGGGCGCTGCGGTCTCCAGCTCGGCAGGAAAATCCTGAAGCTCGGCAGTCTTCACTACCGATGGGATTACAGATATAGTGACCAGCCTTTAATATAGTTTGTAGACGGAGCAGACCAATTACCTGTGTTCCAACAAAATATTAGATACACATCTCTTCTATTATATTTTTTGATGCAGCTTAAGAGATGATTACCTATGTTTTGGCTAAACATTAGTGTAGCTGCTACGAAATATATAATTATTAAAGAAATATTTTCAAAGGTAAACTGCCGGTTTATTGTTTTTCTTGCAGTTCAGTTTATAATGAATAATAGAAACGGGGCGAAAGCGCTGTTATGCAGGTGACAGGAGTTGCCTATCAGACTGACGTAAACTTAATAGTCGTAGCAGGCTGTAGAGTGATGATGCGTGTGATGTTCCGGGAAACAGTGCATGGCTGAGCTTCATAAGGGTTGTTTGTTTACCAAAACCCGGATAGGCAGAGATGCCGAAAGAAAACATTCAGGGAGTTCTACTAAGTAGAACTCCTTTTTATCTGTTATCTTCCACCACTTTCTCCCTCATCTTCGGATCGAATTTTCCATTTCGGATCATTGCTATCTCCCGTTTGAACGGCTCGTAGCTTTTCTTGCCGTTTTCCGGGTCTTTGATGTATGGGGATTCCAGGATCTTTGGGACTTCCATGAAGTCCGGATGGTTCATGATGTACATGAGTGGCTCAAAGCCGATCTTGCCAAACCCAAAGTTCTCGTGTCTGTCTTTAGCCGCTCCCGGTTCGTTCTTGCTGTCGTTCATATGGAACACGACTATCTGATCTTTGCCGATGAGTCTGTCGAACTTCTCCACGACTCCGTCGAAATCATGTATGATGTCGTAGCCCGCATCGCTGGTGTGACAAGTGTCAAAGCACACACGAAGCTTGTCATTATGACTCACTCCATCATAGATTCGCGCAAGCTCCTCAAAGTTTCTTCCAATCTCACTGCCCTTTCCCGCCATGGTCTCCAGAGCTATGTGGCATGCGGTGTCCGCGGTCAGGACTTCATTCAGGCCCTTTACTATGCTTGCAATTCCCTTGTCCACGCCCTCTCCTACATGTGAGCCCGAATGAAGGACTATGGTCTGTGATCCCATCGCTGTCGCCCTGTCAATCTCCTTTGCGAGGAATTCCACTGCGATCTCATAGATTGCAGGATTCACAGTATTTGCAAGGTTGATTATATACGGCGCATGGACCACGAACTCCTCTATGCCGTTCTGAACCATGAGTTCATGTGCCTCCTGTATCCTAAGCTCCGATATATCTTTGCGTCTCGTATTCTGTGGTGCGCCTGTGTAGAGCATAAATGTATTTGCGCCAAATGCCACAGCATCCTTCACTGAGCCTAGCATCATCTCCTTGCCCGACATACCCACATGACATCCTAATTTCAACATAATTTATCTCCATTCATTCTAAACTGGTTTCAGTTTACTCTATCCTCGCCGACTGCACAATACGCTGCCGCTGCAATCAATAAATAGCTTTTTCTAATTTTACCATATATTATGTAGACTGTTCGCAAATCATTTGGTAAACTAAATACCAGAAACCAACTTATATTATACACTTGGGAGAAAACCGCTATGCAATTAAAAAATGTACTAATCGTCGTAAATGACATTGAACGATCAAAAAAATTTTACAAAGATATCTTCGGGCTTGAGGTTATCTTGGACAACGAGGGAAATGTGATCCTGACGGGAGGGCTGGTCCTTCAGGATGCAACTATTTGGGCTGAATTCATTGAAAGTCTTGTAATTCCACATAACAATGCTTCGGAGTTATATTTTGAAGAAAATAATATCGAGGAGTTTGCACAAAAACTTGATGAGTCGCCATACGACATTGAATATGTCAATCGTCTCATGACTCATTCATGGGGACAAAAAGTCATCAGATTCTATGATCCTGACGGCAATCTTATCGAGGTTGGAACGCCATAATTTTTCCTATATCCATTCCCTCTATTTCATGTTACAATTAATGACATATTACCCAATTGGAGGACAAATTTTTATGAGTAACACAGGAAGAACCTGTAAGGTTCACTACACAGGAACATTCAACGACGGAACAAAGTTCGATTCTTCATATGACAGAGGCGAGCCTATCGAGTTCGTTTGCGGTGCAGGACAGATGATTCCGGGATTTGATCAGGCAGTTGAGGGCATGAACGTTGGCGATATCATCGATGTACATCTTCGTCCTGAGGACGCATACGGAATGCCTGACCCGGAGGCCATCATCAAGGCTCCTCTTGCAGATATGCCTGGCGCTGAGAATCTTGAGGTCGGCAATCAGGTATACCTTGCCAATTCAATGGGACAGCAGTTCCTTGTAAAGGTCATTGAAAAAGATGACGAATCCATCACATTTGATGCAAACCATGAGATGGCCGGCAAAGAGCTCAACTTCAAGATAGAGCTTGTGTCAGTGGACTAATTTTTTTGAAAAGGAACCGCCAGCCTGACTACTTACATCAGCGGCGATTCAGATTATATAAGGAGGCGGGAATCGTGAACATTTACATAGACGAATCAGGTTCTATCAATAAATATGCCACAAACGATCAGTATTTCGTGGTGTCTATGATCCATGTCCTCGATCCCGTCGCCCTTGAGCGTGCTTACAAGAGATTTATTTCTTCCAACTATGAGATGCTTCTTGATCTGGACAGTGATAAGGTCGATGACATGACCGGCAAGATCACCAAGCACGGCGGGAGAATGTTCCGGGACGGCAAATTCCGTGAACTAAAAGGTGCACAGTTTGACAGAGACATGAAGCACATATTTGTGGATTACTTCTCCAGGAAGCATCACTTTGACGTGTACTATATCATGATGAAGAATGAAAATCTGCCGAACCGCTTCTTCGACAACATCTCCAGGACATTCAACTTCTCCATCAAATCTGCCCTGCTCTACTTCATACAGAATGGATATCTTCCTGACGAGGACTGCTTTCTGCAGCTTGACGAGAGGAATGAGCGGGTGGAGAACAAATCATT
Organism: Coprococcus sp. AF16-22; assembly: GCF_003461545.1. Lineage (NCBI taxonomy): Bacteria > Bacillati > Bacillota > Clostridia > Lachnospirales > Lachnospiraceae > Coprococcus > Coprococcus sp. AF16-22. The sequence goes on along the minus strand of NZ_QTXH01000003.1, from coordinate 217,128 downwards.
CCTTGAAAATTACCTGAACACTGAGCTTTCACTGTCAGGTCAGGTCGCAGGTAATTTCTCAGTGAGCTACTTTGACTCGGCCTGCAACAAATTTGTGCAGATAGCGGATGTATTTTCTAATCTGTTCTATTCTCACTTGCAGACCGGACACTATACTGATGAGCTGGAGCTTATGAGGGAACTGGGGATACTTAAAGGAGTCTATGAATTGACATAAATTAATTGTCAAATTTTCTGTTCTTACAATATATTGATTTTTTCCAGTATAAATTGTTTTCTCATTATGTATATTGTTTTTTCATTTTGCATATGATATAATTACCACAGAAATTAAAGAAGATATTTCTATCAGCTCTATACACTAAGCTGACGAAAACCCCAGAGGTTGCACCCTCTGGGGTTTTCTCCGTCTTTTGGGCAAGGCGACGTATTCCCTGGGCTGATCACCACACTACTTATCTCTATCCAGCCACTTGCAAATATAGTAAGCCACTATACCTGCCACAATAGAAATAACCAAAGAAGATATGATATCTATCATGCTCTATCCCCCTTTCTGTGCCCATCTAGGGGTGGCAACTACAACAGTATATCATATCTCAATATATGTTTCGACATACTAAACCATAATTATTGAAATTAGGGCTAAAAGTCCGTGCATACACGGACTTTGGATCGTTGTTCACATAATCAAAAAGGGATTGAACCTTGCGACCCATATCGCGGTTTCAATCCCTTTTTTGAAATATTTAAAATACCAATTGCCTCCGAGCGATGCTCACACAGAACACTTACATAGATAAACGCACTATCGAAGGACTTACTGTTGGTACTTATATATTATCACATTTTGTCTCATAAAACAATGAGTCTGCGTTAAATTCATAAATTTTTTTGAGACATTTCCAAAACGCAATTACTCTTTTGTCTGCTCTCTTCTGCTCCGTCCATGTCCAAACGCCAGATAGCCTATGAAAAGAACAAACAATGCTGCAACTCCCATCCAGATACACAGCAGTTTTGGTCCCTTCGGGGCAAATGTATCATAGTATCCCTTGAAATAGATTACCACAATTATAAGCGGCAGCACGTATGACATGTATTTTCTGAGGTACTGCGGAAACGGCTTACCGATACCGTTGTCTGCCTCAGCGACAAAGTTTTCAAATCCCCATCCATTCTTTCTTGTACAGAACAGGACAAAAAGTAATGATCCGAGTGGGAGGATATTTCCCGATACGAGAAAATCTTCCAGATCCATGATATTTGTACCCGCTCCCATCGGAGTGATTCCTGAGAGCATATTGAATCCAAGCACAGCCGGCAGGGAGAGCACTGATATACCGATCAGATTTATAATAAGTGACTTCTTTCTCTTCCATCCAAACATATCTATACTTATCGATATGATATTCTCAAACACCGCGATAACCGTGGAAAGCGCCGCAAATGACATGAATATGAAGAACAGAATTCCCCACACTCTGCCTCCCGGCATGTGGTTGAACACATTCGGCAGGGTCATAAACAGAAGTGATGGTCCCTTGTCCGGGCTGATCCCGTACGCAAAGCATGCTGGCAATATGATGACTCCGGCCATGAGTGCCACAAATGTATCAAGGTACATAACACTCTTCGCCTCGCCAGACAATTTTCTCTCCTTGCCTATATAACTTCCAAATATCTCCATGGATCCCATACCTACACTGAGTGTAAAGAACGCCTGGGTCATGGCGTCAAATAATACATTGCCCCAGCCTCTGGCATTTGCACGCTCGATACTTGGAACAAGATAGAACTTAAGTCCTTCTTCGTTGCCCGAGAGCATAAGCGAATTCACTGCCATGACTATCATCAGAACTATAAGTGCAAGCATCATGATCTTTGTCACTCTCTCCACTCCGTTCTGAAGTCCCAGTGAACATATACCTATGCAGCACACGATGACCGCAAGTGTGATTGCGACCATAAGTCCCGGTGATGCAAGCATCCCTGTAAATTTGCCTTCTATTGCTTCTACTGACCCACCATGAAGCTGTCCTGATCCCATGACGTACACATAGTATACCATCCAGCCCGCTACCATAGTATAGAACATCATCAGCAGATAGTTGCCGGCATAGGCATACCAGCTGAATTTATGCCAGTTGCCGCCCTTCGGCGCAAGCTCCTTAAGCGCTGAACCAACGCTCTTGCCACTCCCTCTGCCTATCGCAAACTCACAGGTAAGGATAGGATATCCCAGAAGCAGCAGACACAGCAGATATATCACGATAAATATCGCTCCGCCATTCTGCCCGCATATATACGGGAACTTCCATACATTTCCAAGACCAATAGCACATCCCGCCGATACGAGGATGAACCCCAGTCTGGAGGCGAACTTTTCTCTGTCGCCGTTGTTACTTTCTTTACTCATACAATCTTCTTTTGCAGATGTCTGTAAAAATGGCACCTGCCTCCTTCTATTATATATTATCAGGATTATCAGGCTGGCACTATGTGTAGATTTTCAAAACCTGATACGCCCTTTGTCTGTGTCAAACATCTACTTCAAGCCATTACATTATGTATTTTCCATCTCTGCTGACACATACCCTGTGATTGTAACATACATTACAGCATTTGTGTGTTTAAACTTTTACAGTATAAAGCAAATTTTTTTCCGTATTTGAGCCAGATAAAATACAGATATTTTTATGTTCGCTGCGCGTTTTCAACGAGTATGTTTTCCTGCAAAATAAATCTATTAATTTACATATAAAGGATTACATTTTTCCATATTATATTTTATTATAATGAGTAGAATGTTCTTAATACTATTAAGATCGTTCTCCGTATTCTGAGGCAGATTTCTGTGTGGGTTTGCAGTACCTTATACCTTAAACCACCAGCGCATAGCTGCAAGTGCGCTGCTCATATTATGGAGGAACGAATAGTAACGCATGCGCCGCGCGAAGTGCATTTATATGCGCATGCTGCATTTTTATAAGGAGGACATTTATTATGGCTACATGGCTTAAAGATGCAATTTTTTATGAAATATACCCACAGAGTTTCTACGATACCAACGGCGACGGTATCGGTGATTTCAACGGAATCACTGCAAAGCTTGACTATATCAAGTCTCTTGGATGCAACGCTATCTGGATGAATCCTTGCTTTGATTCACCATTTTCCGATGCAGGCTACGATGTAAGGGATTACAAGAAGGTTGCCGAAAGATACGGAACAATGGAGGACATAGAGAACCTCTTCGCTGAGGCTCACAAGAGGGACATGCACATTCTCCTCGACCTGGTTCCAGGCCACACATCTGAGGAGCATGCATGGTTTACCGAGAGCAAAAAAGCTGAGCAAAATGAATACTCAGATAGATATATGTGGACTGACGGATGGCTCTGTGGCGGTGCAGGTCTCAACTACATCGCAGGAGAATCACCAAGAAACGGTGCCTACATCGTCAACTTCTTCAAGTGCCAGCCGGCTCTCAACTATGGGGTGCTTAATCCAACTGAGAGATGGCACAAGAGCATGTACGATCCTGCATGTATCGCAACCAGAGAGGCTATGAAGGACGTATGCCGCTTCTGGCTCGACAAGGGCTGTGACGGCTTCCGTGTAGATATGGCAGATTCACTTGTAAAGCATGATGATGCGAACAAGAGCGGAACAGTTGCCGTATGGCAGGACATTCTCGGCGATATACACGCTGAGTACCCTGAGTCAGCATTTGTATCTGAGTGGGGAAAGGCTGAACAGTCAATCAAGGCCGGCTTCGACATGGACTTCTATCTCGACTGGATGGGCAACGGATATAACTCTCTGGTAAGAGATTACGAAGCTCACCTGAATGCATTTGCATCTCTTCCAGAGTCACTTGACGACAGCACGGAGAACAACAGCTTCTTCAAGGCTGACAGCAAAGGAACCTGCGACCACTTCATTGATGAATACATGGGAAGATACGAGCAGATAAAGGACAAGGGTGCTATAGCCCTCATCACAGGAAATCACGACACTACACGTATCAGCTACGGACTCTCGGAGGATGAGTTAAAGATTGCCTACGCATTCTTACTGACAATGCCCGGCAATCCATTCATCTACTACGGCGATGAGATCGCCATGAGCTTCAGAAGCATGGCAAGCAAGGAGGGCGGATTCACCAGAACCGGCTCAAGAACTCCTATGCAGTGGACAAGCGGTGACAACATGGGCTTCTCATCAGCGCCTGCCGACAAGCTCTATCTGCCGGTTGATCCTGCAGAAAATGCCGCAAATGTTGAGGCTTCCGAGGCAGATCAGAACTCACTGCTCAATACAGTGAAGACCCTCACTTCTCTCAGACATTCACAGGCCGATCTGCTGGACAAGAGCAACCTTGAGATCATCAGCAGAAAGCCACTTGTATATAAGAGAGGGAATCTACTCCTTGCAGTGAACCCTAAGAATACAGACACCCAGTCAAGGAAGCTTGCTGAGCTGACTGGTGACGCAAAGGTTATCTATTCTATAGCAATAAACGGCACACAGCCAGGTATCGCTGACGGAGTTATCACTCTTCCGACACAGAGCTTTGTTGTGATAAGCTGCTAATTTGGAGCAATATATAACAACTCAATAACCATATAAAAAGGTCATCACATAATATGGCAATCATACACAACGGAGATTTCATTTTCCATGTGGGTTGCTCATATTATGCGATGGCCTCTTTTTATCTTCTTCCCTGTGGTCATCTCCCCAAACTTGTGGTAATATTTAATGGATTATATGCTCATGTGCCACGACAGAATAAATGCACATGACATACCGGATTATAAAGGAGAACAATATTATGAACATGCAGGAAGCTACAAGCATCATGAAGGCTGACAGCTACAAAATGGCTGCACTTTCAGAAGATACAAGAAACAATATACTAGTACATGTAAAGGACGCACTCATCGCACATAAGGATGAGATATTTGCGGCAAATGCAAAGGACATGGCTGCTGCCGAGGAGAACGGGATCGCAGCATCAGTCAAGAAGAGACTGAAGTTCGACGAGCACAAGCTCGCTGACGTGACAAATGGAATCGATGAGCTCATAAAGCTCCCTGACCCGGTTGGACAGATCCAGCTCAAGAGAGAGCTTGACGAGGGGCTGGTCCTTCAGAGAGTCTCCTGCCCTATCGGTGTCATCGGAATCATATTCGAGGCAAGACCGGATGCGCTGGTCCAGATATCATCATTGTGCATCAAGAGCGGCAACTGCGCAGTACTCAAGGGGGGCAAGGAAACTGCCAACACCAACAAGGCTCTCTTCGATGTGATCTACAGCACAGCCGTTGCAAACGGAGCACCAGAGGGCTGCATGCTCCAGGCAAGCCAGCACAACGAGATCGATGAGCTTCTGTCATGCAACAAGTCCGTTGACCTGCTCATACCTAGAGGCTCAAATGCATTTGTGCAGTATATAATGAACAACACCAAGATCCCTGTCATGGGACACGCAGACGGAATCTGCCACACATACATAGACAGGGATGCGGATATTGAAAAGGCAATCCCTATCATCATAGACGCCAAGACACAGTACACCGCCGCCTGCAATGCAACGGAGACACTTCTCGTCCACAGAGATGTGGCAAAAGAAATGCTTCCGGTCATGGCAAAAGCACTTAAGAAACACGGTGTAAAGCTCCGCGGAACCGCCGAGGCAGCGGAGATCATCAATCAGGCTGAACGCAACATGAGCAGCCCGAACGGTATTGAGATCATGGGAGACGACGATTTCAATACCGAGTATCTTGACCTGGTGCTCTCAGTCAAGATCGTGAACGATGTGCAGGAGGCGATCTCACACATCAACCACTTTGGTTCACATCACACTGACTGTATCGTGACTGAGAATAACGAGACCGCCGCCCTCTTCATGCAGCTTGTCGATTCGGCCGGAGTATACCAGAACTGCTCCACAAGATTTGCCGATGGATTCAGATACGGATTTGGCGCAGAGGTCGGAATCAGCACAAGCAAGATCCATGCAAGAGGCCCTGTAGGACTTGAGGGACTTGTAACCTACAAATACAAGCTTTACGGACATGGACAGATAGTTAATGACTACGCAACCGGAAAGAAGCAGTTCCATTTCAAAGACCTGTAGAATAATAAACGATCATCAGCGGGGACTCTCTCATGTACATCAGTCCTCGCTGATGCATTTACTATATAAATAGGAATTACATAAAAATGAAAACAATACTGAAAATATTCAAAAACGACCTGATCGGTATCAAAAAAAGTATACTCACAATAGTTCTCGCCGTTGGACTGTGCATACTGCCTGCGCTGTATGCATGGTTCAACATATTTGCAAACTGGGATCCATATGCCAATACCGGCAATATCAATATCGCCGTCGTCAACCTGGACAAGGGCTACACAGATGCGGACGGCAACGAGATGAACATGGGCCAGTCAGTGGTCGATAAGCTGAAAAGCCAGACCAGTATCGGCTGGGTATTTCCAGAATCTGAAAAGTCCGCCATCGGCGGTGTGAAATCAGGCACCTACTATGCCGCCGTCGTCATTGATGAGGATTTCTCCTACAACATGTTCAATGCCCTGACGGACAACTTCGTAAATCCAAGCTTCACCTACTATGAAAATGAGAAGAAAAATGCCGTGGCACCTAAGATAACCGACACTGCAGTCTCAACGCTCAAGACAAGCATCAACGAAACCTACGTCAAGGCGATATCACAGAAGCTTATCACTGCCATTGACGACTCCGACACAGATCTGTCGAAGGATCTCAAGGGAACGGATTTCATCACAGCACTCAAAACCGTCGATGACAATCTCGCCGGATACCAGAAAACCATAGATTCCATAATCAAGGCAAATAACAAACTCAAGACCAGCACAAAGCTCAAGGACGCAACTGACAAGAGCAGCAAGCTTCTGTCCGATGCGGGTTCCGCCATTGATTCAAGCATGTCCGATATAGACTCAGTGGGCTCAACCTACTACACTGTCAGGAATTCTCTTCAGGATCAGATTGACAGCATCGCGCAGGACATACAGAATCTGAAAAGCTCTGCAAAGCTTATCCATATGAAGGATGATGCAGAGAACATATCTGCCGATCTTGAGAATATCAAGGCAGATGCAGACAAACTTCAGCAAAAGATCGATGCAGTCGACGAATATATCAAATCTCTTGACATAAGCAACACGAATGAGGTTTCAGATGCACTCAACAAGCTTGACAAGCTAAAAACAGAGGTTAAGAAGATTTCCTCTCTCACCGCTGACACCATCGATAGTCTGGATATATCTGCGATCACAAATGCAGAAAATGCCGTATCAGATAAGCTCGACCAGATCATCAACTCTGTCTCAGACATAGATGACACATTTACCAGCCAGGTCATTCCTGACATGGACAACATTATCCTGAACATCAAAAATGCACTGAAAAACGCTCAGGATCTGTTAAATACCCTGAATTCTACCATCAGCAGTGCAAGCTCTGTATTTGACAATTATAAGGTGACTATTGCATCAATGAACACCAGTCTCACAGACCTCTCCGATCTCATAAGTGGTATACGTGACAAGATCCAGACCGCCACAGACGAGATCAACAAGGCCGCCGACAGCGAGGTGACCGACATGATCATCGCCTTCCTCAACGGAGACTCAGAGGCGCTGGCGTCATTCCTGTCAAAGCCTGTTGCTGTCGAGGAACATTACTACTACAGCATTGCCAACTACGGCTCGTCCATGGCACCATTTTACTCAGTGCTTGCCATCTGGGTCGGAATGACAATTCTCGTCTCCCTCATGAAGGTGCATGTGAAGGATGCGGACTATCTGAAGGATGCCAGACCACACCAGTTGTTCTTTGGAAGATACCTTATTTTCTTCCTGTTGTCTCAGCTTCAGGTTCTGGTCATAGTGCTTGGAGATCTGTTCCTGCTGAAGATACAGTGTCTGCACCCATTTGCATTCTGGGCAACCGCGGCACTCACAGGGCTGACATTTTCAATATTGATATATTCACTCACCATATCATTTGGCGACATAGGCAAGGCCCTCGCTGTTGTGATCATGGTGCTGCAGATAGCGGGGAGCGGTGGAACCTACCCTATAGAGGCTCTTCCGAACTTCTTCAGACAGGTGTACATATTCTTCCCATTCCCATATGCGATAAATGCAATGCGTGAATGTATTGGCGGAATGTATCACGCAGACCTGTTCAAATATCTGCTTGAATTGTCAATTTTCATTGTGGTTGCACTGGTCATAGGACTTATAATCAGAAAACCATTTATCCATATCATGCACTTCATCGAGAAACGTATGGAAGATACGGATATGATGTAATGCAAATAAGGAGGAACACCCATGAACGAAGATACAAATTCAAATACAACCAGCACCGAGCCATCTGACATAAAGTCCCAGGTGCTTGCATTCAGAGACAATGCCCATGCAGCAAATGTAAAAAAGCTGAAGGCGGGTATTAAGTGTATATTCACTGTTCCCGCATGCTTCCTTATCCTGCTCTTTCTGACCGGCAGCTCCAAGATCATATTTCTTGTTCTGTGGATCGCCAGCCTGTTCATAATCGCGGCATATCTGATACATGTGGAATACTCGGATTACAAGGTACAGGAGATGGTAAACTCGCTTCAGGATACGGAAGATAATATTGACGGTCTCATCGACATCAACAGCATATATACAAAAGTCGCTGCACCGAAGAAGAAGCTGGACGACATAATCACAAATGTAAAAACAGACATTCAGACACAGATCACCGCCGTGCAGGACAAGGTGGCTGAGATGGCTGAGGCTGTGCAGAATGATCAGAGTGTGTCTGTGCAGTCTGATGAGCAAAACGAGACAGTTCAGACAGATGAACATGGCGACTCGGTTCAGACGGATGAACAGGATGATGCCACAGAAAACACAGAAGCTGACAAGGAGGAATTATCATGAAAAACATTTGGCGTGTATACATATCTGATCTGCGCAGGATCACCACAAATGTTGTCGCACTGTCCATAGTCATGGGTCTGTGCATAATCCCTTCCCTGTATGCGTGGTTCAACATCCTGTCAAACTGGGATCCGTATGGAGAGTCCGCCACCTCACTCATGAAGATCTCCGTCTACTCCGAGGATGAGGGAATCGAGATGAGCGGAATAAATCTGACCATCGGAGACATGGTGATCGAAAGTCTTGAAAACAACAACACTATCGACTGGACATTTGCCGATAATAAAGATGAGGCACTTGAACTCATCGCCAGCGGGGAATGTTATGCCGGAATAATCATACCAAAGGACTTCACGGCGAACATGCTCAGCATACTAAATGGCAACATCGTCAATCCCAATATCGAATACTACGAGAACAGCAAGAAGAACGCCATTGCCACCAAGATAACCGGTAAGGTCAAGACGACCGTCCAAAACGAGATAAACACAAAGATCATAAGCACGCTGACCGAGGTATTTGCAAATGCCGGAGATTTCATTTCCGGAAATAACATAGACGGTTCAGACCTCGTTGCCGGTCTTGAGAGCAAACTGGAACAGATCTCATCCACGCTGGACAATTACGTCTATATGCTGAATACATTTTCACTGCTCACAGAGTCTGCATCGGATGCCATCGATACCACTCAGCTTCTGTTTCCAAGCATAGACAGCATGGCACAGAGCGGCTCAAGCAGTCTTGGAAATCTGAGTGACAGCGCAGGCATAAGCAGCGACGTTGCAGACACCTCGATATCACTGCTGAACACAGGTCTCGACATGATCTCTGACAGACTTACAGAGCTTGGTAAAACCGTGGACAGCCTCTCAAGAACCCACGATATCGGATCAGTGTCAATCGAAACTGACCTCAATGGTTCCCTTGGCACCAATGTTCTGGACACCATAAACCGATTGATCGAAGCCCAGTCACCTATAGTATCGGATGCCAAACTTCAGTTTGAAAATCTGAACGAAGACTTAGCAAAGCTTGTATCCGACACAAGCCTGTCGGACGAAGAATTTGCATCACTGAAAAAAGCGGTATCGTCCGACATAAAGAAGTGTACAAATGACATTGCTTCAGTGAAGGATCTCATAAATAACGAACTTTCGCCTGAACTGAAATCTTCGTTAGAGAATATCCAGTCATCTCTGGCGCAGGCACAGACCGTGCTGGCAAATGTTCCGGGAAACTTCAACGATATCAGCAAGTCCCTGACCGAGTATCAGGACATTCTGAAGGACGGAACCGCAGACATCGCGGGAACGATCAAATGTCTGAAGGATCTCAAAGAAAGCATAGACAAGATCAAGGCCGACATACAGACGATCACGTCTAACAGCAGCTACCAGGATTTCATAAATGCCATCAAGGACAATCCACAGGTGATAGTGAATTTCATCTCATCACCGGTACAGATGAACACAGTTGCTGTATACGAGATATCCAACTACGGATCAGCCATGGCACCATTCTACACGGTCCTGGCACTGTGGGTCGGTGCTCTCATACTTGTGGCACTCATACACGTTAAGGTCAAGGACAATGAAGAGCTTGAGGGCGTGAAGCCTTACCAGAAGTTCTTCGGAAGATATCTTAACTTCTTCGTCATCGGACAGGTCCAGACAATCATAACCGTTATGGGCGATCTGTTCTACGTGGGAATACAGTGCAAGCATCCGATAGCATTTGCACTTGCTGCCATGATGACGAGCTTTGTATTTACATTCCTGATCTACTCTCTCACCGTGGCATTTGGCAATATCGGTGAGGCCATCGCAGTTGTCATCATGGTCATACAGGTTGCCGGAGCAGGCGGTACTTTCCCGGTGGAAGTGCTCCCATCAGTGTACCAGTACCTTTACAAATTCATGCCGTTCTCATACTGCATGAACGCCCTCAGGGAATGTGTCGCCGGAATGTATCAACACACCTACGGCAAATGTCTTGCCACCCTGCTGATATATGTTGCGATCTCAGCGGTCATCGGACTACTGCTCGCAAAGCCTTGCGCAAAGCTTCTTGACAAGCTGGAGCACAGCAAGGAGAAATCCGGATTATTTATATAGTTAACGACTCAGGTAATTAATGTTTTTGACTGTTGCAATTTACGCCCATCTGCACTGTGTAATTTCACTGACAGGACTGTATCCGTATGAAGCTGTGGTTGTGAGGATATAATATGTGATTGACAGCGTTATTTAACTCCACATTCGGGTGATATGTCACCTCCCTAGGATTTTCTTATTTTGAGATAATTTGCTCGTCATTAGCACAAAAATATCTCTAAAATGATTATTTGCATGAAAAAAGGATAAAATTCCCTTGCTTTGTCCCAAATATCACTTTTCAGGACATTTGGCGAGAATTTTATCCTTTTTACACATGTAATCATGCTAAAAGTTATAATATTTCTTACTTGAAAAGATTGTCGTTCTCAAAATAGTCAATCTTCATAGCACGGCGCACATCTGCAAGCGTCTCTGCTGCCTTTGCTCTGGCAACCTCACTGCCACTCTTTAAGATGTCGTATACATCCTGTGGTCTCTTCTCCCACATCTGACGGCGCTCTCTGATAGGCGCAAGCTCAGCCTGAAGAACATTGTTCAGGAACTTCTTGACCTTTACATCACCGAGACCACCTCTGGTGTAGTGCTCCTTGAGCTCATCCATACCACTGTAGTCTGGAAGGAACTCCTCAAAGTACTCTGGCTTGCTGAATGCATCAAGATATGTAAATACTGAATTGCCCTCGATCTGACCAGGATCCTCTACACGGATGTGGTTTGGATCTGTGTACATGGACATAACCTTCTTCTTGATATCTGCAGGATCCTCTGACAGGTAGATACAGTTTCCAAGTGACTTACTCATCTTGGCCTTACCATCTGTACCTGGAAGTCTGAGACATGCCTCATTGTCAGGAAGAACGATCTTTGGATCAACAAGTGTCTCACCGTATACCGAATTGAACTTGTGAACGATCTCCTTACACTGCTCGATCATAGGCATCTGATCCTCTCCAACAGGAACCTCTGTGGCCTTGAATGCTGTGATATCTGCAGCCTGGCTGATAGGATAACAGAAGAATCCAACAGGGATACTTGCCTCGAAGTTTCTCATCTTGATCTCTGCCTTAACGGTAGGATTTCTCTGGACTCTTGCCACTGTTACAAGGTTCATATAGTAGAATGTGAGCTCTGTGAGCTCTGGTACCATTGACTGGATGAATATAGTAGACTTCTCAGGATCTATGCCACAGGCAAGATAATCCAAAGCAACCTGCATAATATTCTGTCTGACCTTCTCAGGATGCTCTGCGTTGTCTGTAAGCGCCTGCGCATCAGCCACCATGATGTAAATCTCATCATACTTTCCTGAATTCTGAAGATCGACTCTTCTCTTAAGTGATCCTACATAATGTCCCACATGAAGACGGCCCGTAGGACGGTCGCCTGTTAATATTACCTGTTTCATAACCTTCTCCTTTATATTGTATCTTTTATACCTGTCATTTATATATCTTTTTATAATCAGTCAGCTTATTTTTTACCCACTGCCAGCCTCACCGATTACTCGGCCAGCAGCTTACTCAGCTCATACTGGAAGGAATCGATCTGATTGTTCTGTATATCAATTGCCTCTTTTATATCATAGTCTATAAGTATATCGTTCTTGATAGCTATCATACGATTTGCCTTGTCCTTCTTGAGTACATCAACGGCATACGCACCCATGAGTGAGCCATACATCCTGTCCTTTGCCGTTGGCTGTCCGCCTCTCTGTATATAGCCAAGCACCGATACCCTCGACTCTATACCAGTCTTATCAAGAATCATCTGTGCAAGCTCTGGAGCATCTGTAACACCCTCGGCCACAACCACCAGATAGCTGTTTCTTCCGTCAGCATGCTTTGCCTTTATCGTATCTATGATACTGTCATAGTCACCATCCCATTTTTCAGGAATTATGATGGCATCAGCTGATGTCGCCATGCCTGCCCAGAGCGCTATATAGCCTCTCTTTCGTCCCATGACCTCCACGACGCTGCATCGTCCGTGGGAAACCGATGAATCTCTTATCCTGTCAATGGCCTCCATGGCTGTATTCGCCGCTGTGTCAAATCCCAGCGTATACTCAGAACATGCAACATCTCTGTCTATTGTTCCAGGGATGCAGATGGTATTGATACCCTCATTCTGAAATGCTATGGCTCCACGGAGTGTTCCATCCCCACCGATGGCAACAAGCGCATCTACATCGTGATCTCGCAGATTCTTTGCCGCCTGCTCGCGGTATTTTTTCTGTAGGAATCGCTCGCTTCTGCTGGTGAAAAGTATCGTTCCACCCTGATTGTTTATGTTCCTGACGTCCGCCAGGCCGAGCGGCTGTGTCTCCCAGTCGATAAGTCCCTCGTAACCACGCATCACTCCGACTATCTCTATTCCACTGTTGATGGCCGATACAACCACAGCCCTAACAGCTGAATTCATGCCCGGAGCATCTCCTCCGCTGGTCAGAACCGCTATCTTTCGTATGTCACTCATTTGTATGTCCTCTAATTATTTTTATACTGAAGCTCCTGCTTCTTGGCAGTAACCCTTGTATCCTTCTCTACTGAGTTGGTGATAAATGTATTACCACCCACAACAACGTTGTCCTCGATGATAGTCTCGCCTCCAAGGATGGACGCGCCTGAATAGATGGTTACATTGTCACCGATGGTTGGATGCCTCTTGGCCCCCTTGAGCTTCTGACCTCCCTGTGTAGAGAGTCCTCCAAGTGTCACGCCCTGATATATCTTCACATGCTCGCCGATAATAGTCGTCTCGCCGATAACGATTCCCGTACCATGGTCAATAAAGAAATACTTTCCTATGGTGGCGCCCGGATGAATATCTATTCCGGTCACGCTGTGGGCGTGCTCAGTCATGATCCTTGGTATCATCGGCACATCCAGCAGACAAAGCTCATGTGCCATACGGTATACAGATATGGCATACAGTCCAGGGTATGAAAGTATGACCTCATCCTTGCTGCCCGCAGCAGGATCTCCGTCAAATGCCGCCTGGATATCAGTCTCAAGATAGTCTCTTATCTGAGGTATCTTATCCATGAATTCATATGTTATATCCATCGCCTTATCCTCAAGCTCAGCATCTGTGAGCTCAGGAAACTTTTTGCAATACCTGAGAACTATCATGATCTGTTTCTTCAGATGGAATATTACATCCTCTATGATAACAGACATGTTATTCTTCAGACTGTATATCTTATACAGCTTGTCGCTGTAATAACCCGGATACAGAATCTTCATGAGTTTGTCGATCACATCGATAATGGCTGTCTTATCCGGCTCGTTGCACAGATCCGTCTTGTTGATGGCTCTGTCATCGCCGAAATCATCCAATATCCTCTGCACGATTCCCTCAATTCTCTGTTTATCTGATCTATCCATTACTTATTCAGATCCTTTCTAATAATATCTCCCAATATCACCTGCCCAGACAAAATCTGCCGCGATGATATCTTCATATTATAATATGTGCTTACGTCGATAAACACACAGCTATTCTAACAAATTATGCACGTTCATTCAATAGTGGGATTCTGCGTACAAATTATCCGCAATCCGATTGCAGAGATTACTGCTAAAAACAATCAACCAAAAATGATTATCTACATTATGCGCAGCATAACCATATAGCTCACAGTCCCCAGCAGAATACTTAACAGCGTATTGTGCTTCCATTTGTACGTTCCGCCTGTCACCAGCACGCCGACAAGACTCGGTATTCCAGTTGCCACTGGAGCCGACACAGCCCCCTTCAGGCAGTACACTATGAGCACCGCCATGATGGTCGCCGGAAGCACCCTTCCAAGTTTCACCAGCATCTCCGGCATCTGTCTTTTTCCATTAAATATGACAAATGGAAGTGCCCTCAGTGCAAATGTTACAACTGCCGACACCGCAATTCCTATCAATATATATTTCGTATTCATGATATTTTCCTACTTTCTCCTCATATTCCACACCACAAGCACCGCTGACGCTATGATGAGTGACGGCAGAAGGAAATACTGCGGTCCAACAACTAGCAGACATACAACCGCTTTCACAATTCCCGCAATCGCCGGGATATGACTTTCCGCCTTCTCCCACTGATCGATAAATATGATGACAAACAGCGCCGTCATACAGAAATCAATCCCCGTCATATCAAATGGAATGATCTGCCCCAGGATTCCCCCAGCAACCGCACCGATCATCCAGTAACACCTCGACAAAAAAGCCACCCAGAACATGATGCTCTGTTTCTCCTTACCGGTGTCCGGCAAGGTGCAGTTCACGGCATAAGTCTCATCCGTCATTGTATGTATCATATATAATTTCCGCTTTCCCATGCGGTTGAATTCATCCACAAATGTCAGTGCATAGAAACTCTGCCTGCTGTTCATCAGAAATGCAGTGAGTGCCATGGTGAGTATGGATGCTCCGCTTGAAAGCAGCGTCACAAGCACAAACTGGTACGCCCCCGTGTACACCGTCAGGCTGACCAGCAGTGAATAATACCATTTGAATCCGGCATTCTCCATCATAATTCCGTATGCCATGCTGACGAACAAATAACTGCACATGATTGGGATTGATTTGATGAATGCCTTTCTGAATATATTTCCCACGATTTTTCCTCCAACAAAACAATCGTGGTTATCCTAGTGTTTTTATAGGATAACCACAACTATTCTAACATACTAAATGTTTGATGGGCAATAGCTCAATTTGTAGCTCAAATTCTCCGTTTTGTATACTTTTCTAAAGCTTTCATTAACTCTCTTTCAAGTCCCTTGAATTCCAAGCCGCTCTCATGTATTCTCAGTGACATACATCTTTTATAAAACTGTAATCCTAATAGGGAAATTGACATTTCTTTTGTATATGTTATAATCATAGTCAATCGGAGGCTCCTGCCGTTAAGTGGAATACGAAAAGCGTTAGTTCTACCGAGGTGGAACTACAATTATTGGCTATGTGCATTATGCGCATAGCCTTTTTTATTTATTAGTAAGCCCCTACATCCAAATTTTTCATTTAAAGAGGAATATATGACAAAAAATCGTTTACATCTATATCGAATAGATATGAAATACATACGAGAACTACATAAAGTTTGTGATCATGTACCATCTGTAAGCCCTCAATTAGGCAAAGATAACAGGCACTTTATTGGCATCATTGTTATGGTTAATAGTAGAATGTATGCCATTCCGATAACAAGACATGACGGCAAGCCTCAGAAAAGGAAAACACTACATAACAACGCTGGTTATACAAAAGTCATTACCGAAACCGGACGTTTTGTAAGCGGAATAAATTTTATTGATATGATTCCTGTTACAGAAAAACAACTTTTACCAATGGATGATTATTCTATAAGAAAAAATGACTCTCGTTTGGAGAAAAATAGAAAACGAGACTTAAAATTTATATCTGATTATGTAAACGAAGAGGATCACTCTAGAGAAATAGCGAATAAAGCAATAACATTATATAACCAGTATATTAGCAATGAACCTTTCAAAATAAGAAAGTATTGTTTACCTTTTAACGAATTAGAAATAGTGTGTGATAAATACAACAAAGTCACGACCTAATCTGCACTGATATCCCCGGATTCCCGGACAGATACCACTCAGCATCAACGTCGTGACTTTATTTGTATTACATCTTCAATTTATCTAAACCACTTCCCTCTGTCCTCTGACAGCCCCTCTATATATAAACGCCGCACACACCGCCGTTATAAGCTCTGCTACCCAGAACGCATTCCACACACCAGCAGGTTCGAAACCACAAAGCCTTGAAAGTATCCATGCAGCCGGGATTATGACAACCACATATCTGAGCAGTGATATGAGCAGGGACGGAGTTCCCTTTCCCAATCCCTCAAGTGCTCCCGATGCAGTTACCGACACAGCCGACACTACAAATCCGGCGCATATGATGCGCAGTGCTGTTCCACCTGCATTTATTGTAGACATATTCTCTGTGAACATACCTATAAGCCTCTCTGGGATGAGCAGGCACACAACTGTTCCAGCCAGCATGATTCCAACATTTAATGCAAGCGTTATGGTGAATATCTTCTTCACTCTTGCATGCTCTCCGGCACCATAGTTATATCCTATGATAGGGCGCATTCCCTGAATGATTCCATTTGCCGGCATATACAGGAAGGTCTGAAGCTTGTAGTACACGCCCAGGATCATGACATAAGTTGCCGAATACATGCTGAGTATGGCGTTGAGTGCGCTTGTGAGCAGAGACGGCAGTGCCATATTGAGTATAGCAGGTATGCCTATGGCATACAGCTTCTTCACCATCAGACCGCCTTCATGCAAATGCTTTATGCCGAACTTCACATTTATCGGTCTTCCAAAGTACACAATAAAATAAATGATCAGTGTAAACACCTGTCCCAGGCCAGTTGCCAGTGCAGCGCCTTCTATACCCATTTCAGGAAATGGTCCCACACCGAATATCAGCAACGGATCAAGCACTATATTCAAAATGCAGCCGCCCATCAGTCCAACCATTGTAACTATCATGCGTCCAACCGACTGGAACACCTTCTCAAATGCAAGATCAACCGAAATAATTATAGAAAATCCAAATACTATGTCTGCGTAACGACAGCCAAGGTCAAGGACGTCTCCACTTGCCTTGAAGGCTCTGAGAAATGATGGAATGATGGCAATACACACGACTGTCATCACTACCCCCTGTATAACAGCAAGAAACATCCCCCAACTAGCTGCACGATCTGCCCGCTCATTGTCCTTGGCTCCAAGATATATGGCTATCACCGCGTTTATTCCAACACCAAATCCGATCGCCACAGCATTTACAAAATTCTGCAGTGGAAATACATACGAAAGTGCTGTCATCGCATCCTCACTTATCTTAGCCACAAAGAAACTGTCAACTATATTGTACAAAGCATTCACCATCATCGATATAACCATAGGCAGTGCCATGGACATCAAAAGTGGGAACACCGGCTTTTCTTTCATAAAATTCTCGTTCATAAAACCTCCATCCCCGGATGGCATAAATAAAGCCCCACAACATTGCGGTTGTGGGGCGAAAAGATGACCTGATCCGGAAAAATCCACCAACTTGTTTTCGTTAAAATTATTATGTATGATTTTATACTTCAACCAGCATATATGTCAAGATCCTGTACGACCACAAAGTAGCCTCTGTCACCATCCTCGTCCACTGGGATAGCATGTATAAGACTTGCACCCCCATGGTTGTTTGCACAGCTGACTGACAAAACCCCTCTGAGGAAATTTTCTGTCTGATATTCCGTATTGCCGCCTGTGTAACTCTCCATGCGCTCACGGCTGAGAAAATCTCTGACTATTTTTTTTGACCGATCCGAGTCAAACCGGTTACTTATCAATCCAATTACTTCATCGTAGTTATTCGCACAAGATACAGCATTGTTCAGCTCAGAATCGCCTTTTATAACACGGTATTTATCGTTCTCATAATTAACATATATAATATCAGTATACATATATGCGATCCTTGCCTCTACCCTGGATTGAGCCTTTTTTATATCAGACTCTATCTTGTCAAGTACGGTCACTCTGTCCGTACCATCCCTGCTGATGCTGTGGATCACGCTGACATTCTTGCCCTTCTTTTTTGCTTCATACAGCGCAGTGTCCGCGACATTCATACACTCTTCTGTGCTGAATCCTGAACCATTAATCTGACATATACCAGCACTGCAATGGACATTCTGCCCTCTCTCCATTGTCTTGCGCTGAAGTTTTCTGGCAAATCTTATCACCTTTGACTCCAGAACAGATATATCCGATAAGCCCTTGTGAAGCACAACATACTCGTCTCCACCATACCTGCAGGCAACGTCCTCTTCATAGCAGTCACTCCGGATAAACTTTGCCACCTTCTCAATCCAGTAATCACCAACTGCGTGACCATATGTATCATTTACTCTCTTGAAATCATCTATATCCACAAATACAAGAGAAGCACTATCTTCGTCAGTCATGTTATCTATATACTCTCTTATCCTCTGCATTCCGGCTGTCTTGTTGTACATGCCGGTCAGAAGATCATGCTCAGCCTCGTACTTTGTACGCTCAACCTCCTGTCTGGATCTCGCAAGTGATCTGTCCATCTCGACCATATCAACTGCAAACATGATCTGTGTAGAAGCCACCACAGATATCGTCTGAAATGAAATCCCATAATAGAATATGACAACAACTGTGGATATACATGGCAGGATAAAATACAAAACACTTGACCAGAAAACTCTTTTTTCCAGTCGTTTTTTATACTGCAAAAGTATCGAAAAGCTTAGAACAAGTCCTGCTGCAGCAATAAGCTGAGACAACAGATAACAGCTGCTCCTGTGATAAAAGTTGTTATCATCTATATAATAGAACAGCTTGTCACTGAACTGGGATATAATGAGCAAGACTATCCCAGTAGCACTCAGAACTACCACGCCCCTTGCTTTCGCTGGCATCTTCGTCTCTCCTCTGTTGAGAATGACAAGAAGATAAAACGTAAACAGAGTCATATATAAATAGTTGATAAAGAACACGGCAAAATTGCTTATCTTCAGCATGTAATAGGCTGTCTGTCCTGTTTTTCCCTGATAATACCATGACAACATATCTGCAGCCAGCAGGATGATACATGCAGCCTCCATACATAGACTCACATTCTTTTTATCTCTATTATTATTCTTCTGAAGGAATATAACCACAAATGCAAACAGACAAATTAATATTCCCCACATTTCAAATGCTATATTAAATACAGCAGTCCTATCCACTAACTATGCGCCCCCTTATACTTCCTTGGCGATTCATCGTGACAATTGTACAATCTGATTTGTGCAACATTTTCTCAAATTTATAAGTTCATATGAGAACCATTCTATATATCATACCTTAATTTGTCAATTACTAGATAACACATATTTATGGAATTTTGTCGCCACAGGGGACATATATGTCCGGCTATCATGAACAACATAGTAAAGCCTGTCAACCGGCTGATGTTTTATACTAAGAACCTTCACATCAAGCCTTTTGAGCATATCCATGTAAGGGACTACCGCTATTCCAAACCCTGCTGCCACAAGTCCGGCTATGACCTCATCCTCCTCCGTTTCGCATGCTATCTCAGGAGCTTTGCCAAGTCCTTCAAACATCTCATCCACCAGACTTCTCATTCCAGATCCCTTCGAAAAATATACATGTTTATATCCCAGTGTATCCTCGAGTGTCACCGAATCCCTATCTGCCAAATAATGTCCCGACGGTGCTATGACAACAAGATCCTGTCTGCCAACTGGAATGGCGGAAAATCCCATCGTCTCAGGCGGTCTCGAACAGAAAACCATGTCATATTTTCTAGCCGCAAGATCATCAAGCAATTGCCCTGTGGTCCCTGTATGAAATGTAAACGACACATTTCTGTTTTCAGCTTTCTTCAAATACTCCGCTGCCAGACGCGGTACAAATTCCATTCCAAGAGGTCTTATTAGACCAAGCCGTATCACGCCATCCCCGGCAGCCTCCTTTTGTATGGACTCTACCCCCGCATCAAGAGTGCCAAGCGAACGCTCTGCACATGCAAGGAATTCTCTGCCAAATGCAGTGAGCTCCGTATTGCGCCCATTCTTTTCAAAAAGCATTACCCCAAGTTCTTCCTCAAGCTGGGATATTGCGTGACTGAGGCTTGGCTGCGTTATATTCAGATTTCTGGCTGCATTTGTGTAATGCTGAACATGGGCCAGTTCAACAAAATATCTAATATATGACAGGTTCACTTATAACTCCCCCTTTTCATTATTTATACATGATCCTATTCATATTTTAATACAATCCGAATATTTTTTATAGACAAAATCTATCAAACCATAAAAACTATTTATTTGTTATGTGGTGTTGTCGGTGCTACAATCAAAAACCGCAGGGATATATATATGAAGTCTTAGACAATTAAAGCTCCCCTGATGCTGGGGAAATCAAAGTATATGTTATAAAACGCATCATATATGAAAGAAATGAGGAAAAGCAGAAAATGAATACTCAATCAGGAAATGCACATCTGCATAACATGTGGGGCGAGATCGCCCTGATAACAGCAGTCACCATCAACAGTTTCGGAGTGGTTCTCATGCTCTATTCTGCAGCAGGAATATCGGCAATATCCAGCGTGCCATACGCATTCTCGCTGGTTCTTCCAAGACTGACTCTCGGAACCTGGACATACATATTTCAGGGCGTACTTATTCTCACTCTCATGATCATGCGAAGGAAATTTGTCCCCCAGTACCTGTGCAGTTTCATAGTTGGTTTCGTATTTGGCAAGATGCTGGATATCCATGAGATGTGGATCGGGGCTTTGCCAACTGCCCTCCCATGGAGAATCCTTTACTTTGTGATAAGTTACATTTTGATATGTATCGGAATCGCACTGTCCAACAGATGTAGGACGGATTTTGCGGACATTCAAAATAAAAAAGAATGTGGAGGTAACAGACAATGGCAAAATCATTATTTGAGGAACTGGGCGGCAAATACGAAAGGCAAGGGGATTATTTGATACCGTGCTTAACTGTACCCGCCGAAGAAGAACAGGCAATAGGCATCTGGGGGCAACGGCATTTAGATTATCTAAAACAGTACCGTAAAGTTACATACACCAATCTTCTTACAAGCGGCAGGCTAAACGCCTACCTTGCCGACATCAACAGACAGGCACAGGAACGCTTTGAAAGGCTCATAGAGGGTATGAAACAGGCACAGGGCATAACGGAACAGCTAAAGGCAGAAAACGCCTTAGAATGGACAGGATGCCTCAATAACATAAGGGCTTGTGCGAGGGAGATTGTGGAAAAGGAAATTATTTTTGCATAAACAGATGATTAGTGGCAGGGGGAAATCCTGCCGCTTTTTCTGCTTTAGTTTGTCAGCTTGACAAATAAAGGGTTAAGGAATATAATTAGATTCAGTATTATACAAGGAGTTAATAAATATGCGGCAAGGTATTCTTAAATAAACTGTCAATTTGATAGTGGGAACAAAAAGTAGCAGTCTCGTTTCACTTTTAATATGGGGCTTAGTTTTTTGTACCCAGTTTAAGAATACTTTTATCATGTAATTTTATATGCCCGAAAACATATAAGTGTTTTGGGGCTATTGGAGTTATTTACCCAGTGATAGGAGTATTTATCACTGGGTATTTTTATGCCCTTTTTTGGGTGTTGATAGGAGGAAAATCACATGAAAATAATTAACTTAGGCATTCTGGCTCACGTTGACGCAGGAAAGACAACATTAACGGAAAGTTTATTGTATACCAGTGGTGCAATTGCAGAACTAGGGAGCGTAGATGAAGGCACAACAAGGACAGATACAATGAATTTGGAGCGTCAAAGGGGAATCACTATCCAGACAGCAGTGACATCTTTTCAGTGGGAGGATGTAAAAGTCAACATTATAGATACGCCAGGCCATATGGATTTTTTGGCGGAAGTATACCGTTCTTTATCCGTATTAGACGGAGCAGTATTATTAGTTTCTGCAAAGGATGGCATACAGGCACAGACCCGTATACTGTTTCATGCACTACAGACAATGAAGATTCCGACAATTTTTTTCATCAATAAAATTGACCAAGAGGGGATTGATTTGCCAATGGTATATCGGGAAATGAAAGCAAAGCTTTCTTCGGAAATTATAGTGAAGCAAAAGGTTGGGCAGCATCCCCATATAAATGTAACGGACAATGACGATATGGAACAGTGGGATGCGGTAATTATGGGAAACGATGAACTATTAGAGAAATATATGTCAGGGAAACCGTTTAAAATGTCAGAACTGGAACAGGAAGAAAACAGGAGATTCCAAAACGGAACGTTATTTCCCGTTTATCACGGAAGCGCTAAAAACAATCTGGGGATTCGGCAGCTTATAGAAGTAATTGCCAGTAAATTTTATTCATCAACGCCTGAAGGTCAATCTGAACTATGCGGGCAGGTTTTTAAGATTGAATATTCAGAGAAAAGGCGGCGTTTTGTTTATGTGCGTATATATAGCGGAACATTGCATTTGAGGGATGTTATTAGAATATCTGAAAAAGAGAAAATAAAAATCACAGAGATGTGTGTTCCGACAAACGGTGAAATCGTCCCGGCTGACCATGCCTGTCCGGGAGAAATTGTTATTTTAGCTGATGATACTTTGAAACTGAACGATATCCTGGGAAATGAAAAACTCCTGCCTCACAAAACACGGATTGATAATCCCATGCCATTACTTCGGACAACGGTAGAGCCGCAAAAGCCGGAGCAAAGGGAAGCCCTGTTAAATGCCCTCGCAGAGATTGCTGATACAGACCCTCTTTTGCATTTTGACATTGATACTGTTACCCATGAGATTATGTTATCTTTTTTGGGGAATGTGCAGATGGAAGTCATTTGTGCCATCCTTGAGGAAAAATATCATGTGGAGGCAGAAATAAAAGAGCCTACTGTTATATATATGGAAAGACCGCTTAGAAAAGCAGAATATACCATCCACATAGAAGTCCCGCCAAATCCTTTCTGGGCTTCTGTCGGGTTGTCCATAGAGCCGCTCCCTATTGGAAGCGGAGTGCAGTATGAAAGCAGAGTTTCACTTGGATATTTAAATCAATCGTTCCAAAATGCGGTTATGGAGGGGGTTCTTTATGGCTGCGAGCAGGGGCTGTATGGATGGAAAGTGACAGACTGTAAAATCTGTTTTGAATATGGATTGTATTATAGTCCTGTAAGTACCCCCGCAGACTTTCGGCTGCTTTCCCCTATCGTATTGGAGCAGGCTTTAAAAAAAGCAGGGACAGAACTATTAGAGCCATATCTCCACTTTGAAATTTATGCACCGCAGGAATATCTCTCACGGGCGTATCATGATGCTCCAAGGTATTGTGCAGATATTGTAAGTACTCAGATAAAGAATGACGAGGTCATTCTGAAAGGAGAAATCCCTGCTAGATGTATTCAAGAATACAGGAACGATTTAACTTATTTCACAAATGGGCAGGGAGTCTGCTTGACAGAGTTAAAAGGATACCAGCCAGCTATTGGTAAATTTATTTGCCAACCCCGCCGCCCGAATAGCCGTATAGATAAGGTTCGGCATATGTTCCACAAGTTAGCTTAACAGCTTGCAAAAGTCATATAAAATGAGATTTGAAAGGAGAATGTAACTTCATGTTTGCTAAAAATTCAAAGGCATATTCTGTCTACCTGCTGTTCCGATTTGTCTGTTCCCTGGCGGTTTCTATGTCCACAGTGCTTTCCATCGTGTACCACCTGGAGGTGGTGCAGCTGGATGCTTTCCAGCTTGTCCTGGTAGGGACGGTTCAGGAGACCTCCTGCTTTCTGTTCGAGATGCCCACCGGTGTGGTGGCGGATTTGTATAGCCGTCGGCGCTCGGTGCTGATTGGAATGTTCCTCTACGGCCTGGGCTTTCTGATGGAGGGTGCGCTACCGTGGTTCGCGCCGGTTCTGCTGGCCCAGGTTGTCTGGGGTTGCGGTGATACCTTCATCACCGGCGCTCTGGAGGCGTGGATTGCCTCGGAGGAAGAGGACAAACCCATAGACAAGGTGTTCCTGCGGGGCAGTCAAATGGGGCAAATCGGCGGCGTTCTGGGCGTGGTGCTGGGCACACTGCTGGGAAACATAAACCTGCAAATGCCTCTCATCTTGGGGGGCAGTTTGTGCTTGTTGTTGGGGCTGGTGATGGTTCGCATCATGCCAGAAACCAACTTCTCCCCTGCTATTGAGGAACGGCAGGGCTTGCTTAAAGACTTTGTCTGCCTGTTCAAGCTCAACCTGGGCTTTGTGAAAGGCGCACCTGTGTTGCTGGCGCTCTTAGCAATCACACTATGCGGGGGACTTGCCAGTGAAGGCTTTGACCGGCTCTCCACCGCTCATTTTCTGGATGACACGGTAATACCCGTTATCGGGCCGCTGAACAGCGTCACTTGGTTCGGTGTTATCAGTCTTATCGGCAACGGCTTAGGTATTCTGGCTTCTCAGTTGCTCATCGCCCGCATGGAGAAAAAAGGGACTGTCAGCCGAACCAGTGTGGTCATGTCCACCAGCGCCGGGTATATCCTGTTCCTGGTTCTCTTCGCGGTGGGGCGGAGCTTTTGGTTCATGTTGTTGGTGTTCCTGCTGGCGGGGCTTATGCGCACCATCAAGGAGCCTGTGCTGGCCGCCTGGATGAACGACCAAGTGGATGAGAAAATGCGCGCCACAGTCTTTTCCACCAGCGGACAGCTGGACTCTTTCGGGCAGATCATCGGCGGGCCTATTGTGGGGCTGGTAGCCCAGCAGGTGTCCATACCCTGGGGGCTGGTCTGTACCGCTTTCCTGCTGTTGCCCGCGCTGTTCTTAGTGCCGGTGGCGGGAAAGAAGCGGGATTGATATGGCATAGTTAAGTTTACTGACGAGCGGGAGATTACTTCCGCTCGTCTTCATTTAGTAGCGCAAAATTTGAGGACTCTTTATTTCCTTATTCGGTATAGCGGAGGCGGCTGTCAATTCGACATAATTTTCTTGTGATACTTTACCGTACATGAGCATTTGTTTCGTATTTGAAAGAACAAACTCACCAAATAAAAAAAACGATATTCGGGTGGGTTATTTTGTTATACCCTAAATTACCCTCTGAATTTGTTTTTAAATTTGGAGGGATTTTTTTATGTCCTTTTTTCGGGCAGTTATCTATCTGCTCATACGAAGCAAAATTTATCAATACATAGCATATCAGAGAACGGCAGGAAACCAGTTAAAAAAATTTCTGCCAGTGCAACGGTACTTCTCACCTTGAAAGTAGAAGTACAATCTCCATACAATAGAATTACTATTTCCTATAACCGTAAAGGTCACAGAGCCTTTGCGGTTTTTCTTTTGTCGATTTTTGTTGGAAAGTGCCGTAGGGCTGTTTCTGATATGCGGTGTCGTTCTCCGCCTCTCCATCTGGATTTTTTACATTTCAAAAATTCAGATGGGAGGTATTTATGGTGAAATATGCACCAAGAAAGGTATATATCAGAGAAAGTGGCGGCTATGTGGAATTATCCTACACGGAGTTCTGCCGTTGCAGGGAATCCGACCAGACCTATATGGACAAGCTGTTTATCCCCATTCAAGGCTGTCTGCTTGAAGTCGTGAGGGAGCAATACACAGACTTCTACCGTGACAAGGAACGGTGGCGTTATCTGCAAAAATTAGATACAAAGAATAGACTGCTATCTCTCGACGGATTTACGGACAGCGAGGGGAATCCTCTGGACTTTATCACTGATGAAGCGGTGGACATTGCAGAAACCGTTGTCAATGCGGTCATGGTGGACAGGCTGAAAGCCGCCCTGCCTTTGCTGTCGGATAGTGAACAGGAGCTGATACAGGCAATCTTTTTTGACGGACTTTCCGAGCGTGAAGTCGGGGCGAGGTTGGGCATAACCCAGAGCGTTGTAAACAAACGCAAAGCCAGAATCCTAATAAAACTAAGAAAGATAATAGGAAATTAAAATTTAAGGCGTTCAGCCCCCTTGTTTTTTCCTTTGGGAAGATGAGGGGGCTTTTCTCTGCCCTCTCAATCAATTCTGATTGGAGGAAGTAAGAATGGCATACAACCACGGACGGGAGGACAGGAAATGGCGTATCTGGAAAGAAGCGGAGGAAAAGCTGCTGCGTGAGTGCGGCGTTGATGAAGCGACCATTGAGCAGATACGCATGGCGGACAGGGCAGACTTCAATTCCAACAGGCGGTTTTACCGATGGACGAATGACGTTGCGGAATATCTTGAGGACATGGCAGGCAGGGAGCGGCAGGCGGAAGTGGGTACGGTTGCGGAGTTACTGGAAGAGATTGAGAGCGAAAATCTCTATCAAGTATTAGTCACGGTGGACGGGCGTACCTTGAAAATCGTCCTGCTGAAAATGCAGGGGTATTCCACAAAGGAGATTGCCCCGCTTGTGCATTTGACGACTGGTGCCATCTATGCGAGGTTAGACCATCTGCGGAAGAAGCTGCGGAAAATTTTATAGCTTCTAAAACAGCCTGCCATCCTGCGGGCTACTGGGTGAGGGATGGAAATCCCCTCACTCATTTTTTGCAGGAGGACAACAGGATGGCATACAGGGTTAAGGCATACACGCTTCGGGAGGAATCCACGGAAAGCGGCACAAGGTATTTTATCAGCTTTAAGGACGGGCAGGGCAAATCCCACGAGTTGGAAGTGTCGGAACAGTTCTTTATGGAGTTTCGGCAGATGGAGCGCAGGAACAGGAATCTTTTCTAATGGGACGAGCGGCACAGGGAGTTTAACGAGGTATGGGACGAAACCCTTTACAGACGGGCGTTGCGTGTGCCTAAGAGCCTTGATGAACGCATGGTTGAGGAAGAACGGAATGAAACGCTCTATAAGGCGGTTGGGAGTCTTCCAGAGATACAAAGGCGGCGTTTCCTGCTCTACTACGAGTATGAGTTCAATTTTTACCAAATCGCCGCTATGGAGCATTGCACCGCTTCGGCAATACAGAAATCTGTTGCGATTGCAAAGGAGAAAGTAAAGGCGGAAATTGAAGAAATATCTCCAACCGTGACCGACACCGCCCGAAAAAGAAATCTGTTTTTTATTTGTGTGGGATTGGCGGCATTACATACTCTCACTTTTTTCCGTGGGAGTAAATCTATTTTTAAGGAGGTCAACGCCTATGTGCAACGAAAACAAAGACACCGCCCGAAAGGAGGAAAGCCATGCAGAAGTTACAGACAGTCAACGCCGAAACGCTCCTTTATGAACCGCTTGAGAAACCATCCTTTGTGGTGGACAGCCTTATCCCGACAGGCTTATCGCTGTTCTGCGGCTCACAGAAGATAGGCAAAAGCTGGCTCATGCTGAAGCTATGCTTATGCGTGTCGCAGGGAATCCCTTTATGGGATATGCCGACAATGGAGGGCGATGTGCTTTACCTCTGCCTTGAGGACACGTTCTGCCGCATACAGGACAGGTTATTTCGTTTGACGGACGAAGCAAGCGGGCGGCTCCACTTTGCCGTGGCAAGCTGCAAGCTGTCAGACGGTCTTATCGTGCAGCTTGAAGATTATCTGAAAGATTACCCAGACAGCAGGCTCATTGTCATTGATACCTTGCAGAAAGTCCGTACAGCTTCAAAAGACAATGCCTATGCAAGCGACTATGGGGACATCTCCCTCATCAAAGACTTTGCCGACAGGCACTCTCTGGCGGTCATTGTCGTACACCACATCCGAAAGCAGAATGACAGCGACGTGTTCAACAAGGTGTCTGGGACGACAGGATTAACGGGGAGTGCGGACGCTACCTTTGTTCTGGAAAAGGAGAAACGTGCGTCTGACACCGCCAAGCTGTATGTGACGGGCAGGGACACGCCTTATCAGGAATACACGCTGCGTTTCCGTGATTGCCGTTGGGAGCTTGTGGAGCGGAAAACGCAGGAGCAGCTTGCGAAAGAAACGATACCAGATGTCCTTTTTCGGTTGGTGGATTTTATGAGGGATAAGGAAGAATGGATAGGCACGGCAACGGAACTGTTAGCCGCTATGGGGGAAACGGAAACCATACCCACGGTGATTACGAAATGGCTGAATGAATACCGCACCACATTTTTAAGCGAGAACCGTATCTGCTACCAGTACAGCCGCAGGAAAGACGGCAGGCGGATTGCCCTTGCAAGGAGGGCGGGTGACAGCGGTGATGGTGGTGACAGCGATATTAGGATACCCCCCTGTTACTGTCATTGACGCTTAAAGCCATGTAAAGCTGGCGGCTCTGCCCTGCGGGTGACAGCAGTGACGGTGGTGACAGTGATTTTAGGATACCCTGCCGCTGTCATCCCTACGGGAGAACACCCCGTAAACGCAAAATGCAGGCGTGAGATTTACTCGCCCTTTTCGGTCGTGTAAAACCACCCCTGCGGTCAGAAAAATCATTCCGATTTTTCCGACTGCGTTTACAGGGTGTAACACACTACACTTTGCCCTGCAAAGTCGTGTGCCAGACGTTCCCTCTGGACTCCCTTAAGGCAGGGCTGTGCCCTGCTATCCTACGCCTTACGGCTTCGGATAAAAGAATGGCGGCATGACGGTGACGGCTCTTGCGAGGGGGGTATCCCAAAAACACCGTCATCATCGACATGACCGTCATGCAGGGGGTGAGGGTGACAGTTGCGGCAGTCGGCAGGGGGTATCCCAAAACTGCTGTCACCACCGTCACCGCTGTCACCCCAAAGGACGGTCACCCGCCGAAAGAAAGGAGGAATCCGCCTATGCCTTATGCAATCCTGCGTTTCCAGAAACGAAAAGCGGGCGGCGTTGCGGCTTGTGAACGCCACAACGAGCGGAAGAAAGAAGCCTACAAAAGCAACCCAGATATAGATATGGAACGCTCTAAAAACAATTACCATCTCATAGCACCACCAAAGTACACCTACAAGAAAGAGATTAACCGCATGGTAGCCGAAGCGGGGTGCAGGACAAGGAAAGACAGCGTGATGATGGTGGAAACGCTCATCACAGCTTCACCAGAATTTATGAACCAGTTACCGCCCGAAGAACAAAAAGCGTATTTCCAGACGGCTCTTGACTTCATTTCGGAGCGTGTTGGAAAGCAGAATATCCTCTCCGCTGTCGTCCATATGGACGAGAGAACGCCCCATATGCACCTCTGCTTTGTGCCGATTACGCCAGACAATAAGCTGTCAGCGAAAGCTATCTTAGGCAACCAGAAATCATTATCCGAGTGGCAGACCGCCTACCATGAGCGGATGTCCTCACGGTGGAATCAGCTTGAACGGGGGCAGTCCTCAATGGAAACCAAGCGGAAACACGTCCCCACATGGCTCTATAAATTAGGCGGCAGGCTTGATAAACAGTATGAAGAAATCGTGTCTGCCCTATCCGACATCAACGCCTTTAACGCAGGGAAGAAAAGGGATAAAGCGTTAGATTTACTCTCTGCATGGCTGCCAGACGTGGAGAAATTCTCTAAGGAAATCGGGAAACAGCAGGCGTATATCGACAGTTTGAAAGAGAGAATTGGGCAGGAATCAGACTATGCGGGGCGTATGCGTGATGAAAAGTACGAGCAGGAACTAAAGGTGCAGAAAGCGAATCAGAAGATATTTGAATTGCAGAGAACCAACGAGCAGATGGGGCGGCTGCTGTCAAAAATACCGCCCGAAGTGTTGGAAGAATTGCAGAAAAATCATAGAAGCAGAGCGAAAGAAAGGTAGATATGTGAATGAAGAAACAGGATTTTAAGGTGTTAAAGACCAAAGACTTGTACCCGTTCCCCGACAATCCGTTTCATGTGGCAGAAGATGAAACACTGTCAGAGTTAGCGGAAAGCATCAAGGAATTTGGCATTGTCACGCCGATAATCACACGCCCGAAAGAGGACGGGGACGGTTATGAAGTGATTGCAGGACAGCGGCGTGTCCGTGCTTCTGAACTTGCAGGGATAAATACCGTGCCTGCGTTTGTCCTGCCCTTAGACCGTGACCGAGCCATCATCACCCTTGTAGACAGCAATTTGCAGCGTGAGAATATCCTGCCATCGGAGCGGGCGTTTGCTTACAAGATGAAATCCGAAGCCATGAAGCGGCAGGGTTTCCGCACAGACTTAACCTCGTCACAAGTTGTGACGAAGTTGCGGACGGACGACAAGGTGGCACAGGGCTTCGGCGTGGGCAGGATGACCGTGCAGCGTTTTATCCGCCTGACGGAACTGATACCGCCGATTTTGCAGATGGTGGACGAGGGGAAAATCGCCCTCACGCCTGCGGTGGAACTGTCCTTCTTGAAGAAAGACGAGCAGGAAAACCTCTTTGCCACGATGGAGAGCGAAGAAGCAACGCCCTCACTCTCACAGGCACAGCGGATGAAACAGTTAAGCCAGAGCGGGCGGCTTGACATGGATACGATATTTGCGATTATGACGGAGGAAAAGGGCAACCAGAAAGAAACCTTGAAAATCAACACAAGCAAGCTGAAAAAATACTTTCCGAAGAACACAACGCCGAAGCAGATGGAGGAAACCATCATCAAACTTTTGGAGCGTGAGTTGCAGAGGAAACGCAACCGTGACAGCCGCTAATCTTCTTTTTTCGGGAAGTAAATACAGAGAGTTGAGGTATGGAGAATGAGAGAAATCCAGTATGAAATCGTAAAGGAAATCGCAGTATTGTCTACGGGCGACAGTGGCTACACAAAGGAAATCAATCTCATTTCATGGAATGGGAAAGAGCCGAAGTATGACATCCGCAGCTTTTCCCCGAACCGTGAAAAGTGCGGCAAGGGAATCACGCTGAACGCTGATGAAGCGGCGGCACTCCTTAAAGCATTACAGAAAGAATTAAACAGCGAGGATTAATGGTATCTGATTGGCAGGGCGGGGACATTTCCAAACTCTTCCCTGCCCTGTCTGGAAAGGAAGATTTAAGTATGGGCGAGGATAAGAAAGCAGATAAAAAGAGAAAGCGTATCGTGCCAAAAGCACCAGTGCAGATGATAATCAGCCGTGAATATGTCGGCACACAGACCGTTACAGAAGCGTTTGTCCCGATTATCTCCGAGGATATTCGGAAGAAGATTGCCGAGGGCGACACCTTCGACAATGAGGGGCTGTCCGCTTAGAATGTACGCAATGGGACATGAAAACAGATAGGACAGATACGGAGGTTTTACAGTATGGCAGGAATCAAAGAAGAAAAGAAAATCTATTTAGTCGGCATTTATTGCCGCTTATCTAAAGACGATGGTACGGATAACGAGAGTGCGAGCATTGCGACACAGAAATCCATCCTCACGGATTATGTGAAAAAGCAGGGATGGCACATAGCAAAAACGTATGTGGACGATGGTTATTCTGGTACAAATTTCCAAAGACCAAGTTTCCAGAATATGATAAAAGACATTGAAAGCGGTCTGATAAACTGCGTGATTACGAAAGATTTATCCCGTCTGGGGAGAAACTATCTTGATTGTGGGTTATATCTGGAAGTTTTCTTCCCAGAGCATAACGTGAGGTATATAGCGGTCAATGACGGCGTAGATACCTTGAATAAATCTGCTATGGACATCACGCCTTTCCGCAACATTTTAAACGAAATGTATGCCGCTGACATATCTGTTAAGATAAAATCGGCATATCGGGCGAGGTTTCAACAGGGGAAATTCATGGGAACTACCGCCCCTTATGGCTATATCAAAGACCCTGCCGACCACAACCATCTGCTGATAGATGATAAAGTGGCACATGTTGTAAAAGAGATATTCGACCTTGCATTAAAAGGGAATGGAGTTGCCAAAATTTGCAGACATCTTAATAAACAGCATATCCTACGCCCTGCCGCTTATGCGGCGGAGCGTGGCGAAACAGGCTTTGAACGTCATTTTGAGGGGAACGAGGACAAACGCTATATTTGGAGTGGGAACAGCGTGAGGAGCATTTTAAGAAGCCCGATATATGCGGGAAATCTTGTAGGCTACAAACGGATTGCCGCCAATATGAAAAGCAAGAAACGCCCCTCTAAGCTGCCCGAAGAATGGGAAGTGATACCCAATACCCATGAGGGAATAGTCACGCAGGAGGAATTTGATATTGTCCAACAGCTTATTACAAGTCGTAGGCTTCCACAGAACAAGGGAGGATTTGTAAATATTTTTGCAGGCGTTATCAAGTGTGTGGACTGCGGATGTGCTCTGCGGGCAATGAACGTACACAGGAGGAAACGCCCCGACATCATCGACTGCGTACAATATTCCTGCAATAATTATGGCAGATACGGTAATATCATGTGTACCGCACACAGCATTGAAGCGAGGGACTTGTTCAACGCTGTCCTCACCGACATCAACCGATTTGCGGATATGGCAGTCAATGATGAAAAGGCAGTGAGGGCGATTGAAAAGCGGCTCACGGAAACAGACCAGAGCAAGGCAAAGGCACTGGAAAAGGAGCAAAGAAAACTGAACAAACGCCTTGCAGAACTGGACAGGCTGTTTTCCTCACTCTATGAAGATAAGGTGATGGAGCGTATTACCGAGCGGAATTTTGAGATGATGTCGGGAAAATACCAGAAAGAACAGCTTGAAATTGAAGCAAGGCTGAAAGAGGTAACGGAAACGCTCAGCGACAGCTATGAGAAGACGCAGGGTGTCCGTGATTTCCTCTCCCTAATCCGCAACTATCAAGGCATTAAGGAACTGGACGCAACCATCATAAACGCACTTATAGACAAGATACTTGTTTCGGAACGTGAGAAACTTACAGACGGAATGGTGCGGCAGGAAATCAAGATTTATTATAAATTCATCGGCTTTGTCGGTGAATTACATATCACACCGACAAAGCGGTGGACTGCGTTAAAGCCTAAGAATTGTACGGTGTGCGGTGTTGAATATGTTCCCCGCTCTGGCATATCGAAGTATTGTCCTGCTTGTGCCAAGAAGATACAGAGGGAGAAATCAAACGAGAGCAAACGCAGGAGCAGGGAGCGAAACAGACAGGCATGTATTGAACTGTCCGCAAAAAATGACCGACTGATGTGGACTTCCAATCATCCCGACAGACCTTTTCCCAAGAGAGCTGTCTGAGATTATATCGGCAAAATATTCCAAGGTTAAGATTTCGTTTGATGTAATCTGCCTTGCAACGACAGCTGCCATGACAGGTTTTATCCTCGGTCATATCTACGGCCTGGGAATCGGAACAGTTCTTGCTGCATTCACCATGGGCAAGGGAATCGCCATAGTTGGAAATGCCATGGACAAACATGTTACAATAGCTCCATACATAACAGCACACATTAAGCGCCACGGCAGCCACAAGGCCCAGTATGCAGGACACTAAGAACAATTTCAACACAAAAAAGAACCGCCTGAGAGAATCACATTCAAATTACAGATTTTCTCAAGCGGCTCTTTTTATATCCCCACGACCAGGCACGTAGATAAAAAATAACCATATATATGCCAGTCGGTAGTGACGGCAACCGAGCTTCAACGCTTCTTGCCGCATCGGAGATCCGCAACGTCCTTATCGCGGTCGGAGATGCGTGCAGATAGAAGCAAGTTAAAGCGACAGTTGCCGAACGTGACTGCATACATATGGTTATTTTTTTTCGTCCGTGCCGTCCGTCACCTACGCATTTGCCAGCTGGCGTCCAAGCTCCTTACACTCCTCAAGGCCTTCTGCGTCAGGTGTCTCATGGCACATAAGTCCGGCGCCGCCTACGAGTTCTGCGCCTGCTGACTGCATTCTCGCCTCCCAGTCGCGCATCCACTCGCCATCTCCCCAGCCGTATGAACCGAAGAGTGCGATCTTCTTGCCTGAAGCAAATCCCTCAACCTCAGCAACAAATGGCTCCATCTCAGCCTCCTCAAGCACCTCAGCTCCCATAGCCGGGCATCCAAGTGCAAATACTGGTTCATCCTTGAGTGCATCCGGTGTGATGCTGCTTACAAATACTACCTCCGCTTCCTTTCCGGCATCTCTCACGCCATCCGCAATAGCCTCCGCCATCATCTGTGTATTTCCGCCCTGTGTCCAGAATACGATATTAATTTTGCTCATAATAATCCTCCTTATGAAATTATATGTAAAAGGGGGCTTTCCCTATACATCCTTGTAAACTGTGTTTATCTGCATCTTTCCATATACTTCTACGCCGCGTTTCTGCTCGCCGTGTACATCCCCATGATATCCCTCATATGCAGTCCATTTGAAAGAAATTGAATAAGTCTCTCTTCCGCACATTCAAATATATGAAATGTTCTCCGCTTTGATTCAGCATCCTCATATACCTTCCAATAACCGGAGCAAAGTGCATTTCTTCCGTTCTGCAGAATAAATCCCTCCACATCCTCTGGCGGGTATCCCAGCAGTAAGCCCATCTCGTGTGGGAACCACTCCTTGCCAAGAGATCCATCGCCACAAGCCTGATCTTCATGTGCCGGTTGTTTTGAGGTAAATCTTCCTCTGCTCTTTAAGTACTGCTGATATTTTTCACGGAACTCAGCGAGAATATCAGAAAGCTCCATGTCCGCATATCCCAGCTCAGACATAAGTCTTTGCACATCATCCCTCTGAACAAATGCCCTGAGCTTTGCCGCATTGTAGATAAATACATTTACCCTGCCACAGGTTGCTCCCAGTGTGTACATACATATATCACTGTCCTTCAGTATCTCCACCATCTGACGATATCCGCTGAGTTCTATGTTCAGCAGATTTGACACCTTGACACCCGTTATCACCGGTGCACATTGAAGTGCCATCTGAAGTTCCACGTCACCGAGCTCCATGCCCTTCATGATCTCCCATGTATTTTCACTCATACAAAACCTCCTTGTGACAAATAGGTTTGGTTAGCCTTGTCTAACTCTAGTGAAAATACTACATGATTCCTCCCCGAACGTCAATAACCCGGAGTGAGACATTTTCTCACTCCGGGTTATCTTGTTGATTAAAAATATACATTTATAAATTCTGCTTTATCATCGTCCTGCGTGGCTCTTTATTTCCGCCTGTTACCATATTGAGCAGCCGCCACACACCATATGCACAGATCCCACACACAGCCACAGGTACAAGGAGCACTACTATGACTCCTGTGCAGACTCCTGTAACCAGGTATCTAAACCATTTCATCACATCACCATTCCTCATATCTACTGCCATCTTAATGCATTCCTCTCATTACATTATAAACTGATCTTCTTAGACAGCAGTGTCGCACTTCCTATATAACTGCCGATCATGCATACAACATAGAGAATAAGCTGCGGTATGTTCTTATACATCGCGTCAAGCATAGTCTCCACCTGCACGTTCTTCCCAAGGTGCGGAAGCTTGTATGCTATGTAGCTCACCAGCACATAAAGAGCCACAAAAAGTATAAAGCTGACAACACCCTTTATCTTCTTGTTCTGAAGTACTGTGGAAGACAGTGACACTGCGAGGTACGCTATGGTGATCATTGTATAGAATTGAATAAGTGCTACTACTATGAACCCTGCAACATTTGCAATGACACTTCCTATTGACAACCCTCTTGTTCCCAGAATATCATCCAGCACAAGCTCAACGCCAGCTACACCGCCGTTATGTGACTTAAGCAGGTTATAATCAACAACTATAAGCAGTCCAAGAAAGGCCACA
The DNA here is from genome assembly GCF_003461545.1 of Coprococcus sp. AF16-22. Taxonomy (NCBI): domain Bacteria; kingdom Bacillati; phylum Bacillota; class Clostridia; order Lachnospirales; family Lachnospiraceae; genus Coprococcus; species Coprococcus sp. AF16-22. The sequence goes on along the minus strand of NZ_QTXH01000003.1, from coordinate 180,764 downwards.
AGTGTCGCACCGGTGAGCAGGATTGAAAGCAGCTTTGCACCGATAATCTTGTAATTTGAAATTGGCGTCATAAACACCATATACCCCGTCTTGTTCTTCAGATCCTGACTGTATATTATCACACCATATATCAAGACGAACATAAACGAAGCCCAGCCTCCCATCACAAGGAAGATGATACCAAGTCCAGCTAACAAATCCTTTTCTGCAAATATTCCAATCACGAACAGCAATTCTGCTGCCGCAAGAGCCGTTATAACCACCAGAAGTGGAAATACTCCACGTCTGTATTCATATTTCATCATCTTTAACATAATATCTATCTCTCCTTCATCTAACTATGCATATATTTCCTTATACATATCAACTATCGACTTGCCCCTGTTCACTCGCAGCTCCTCTGCATCACCCTGAAGCACACAGGTGCCATTCTTGATAAAGAATGCGTGATCCACGATCCTCTCAAGTTCATCCACAAGGTGGCTTGACATGAGCACGGCTGTGTCATCCGATATATTCCGGACAATCGTGCTGATAATCTTCTCCCTAGCTATGATGTCTATTCCGTTCAGTGGCTCGTCCAGCATGACGATCCTGCTGTCTCTGGACAGAGTAACCGCTATCTTGAGCTTTGCCAGCATTCCTGAAGACATGCTCTTCGCCTTCTGATCCGGATTCAGCTCCATCTCAGCAAGCAGTCCCATGTATTTGTCATAGTCAAAGTCATCAAAGAAATCTTTGTAATACTTTCCTATGTCCTTACAGTTCATATATCCGAAGAAGAACGCCTCCGTCGGCATATAAGCTATGTCCTTCTTTGACCTGTATGTCATAGGCACTCCATCTATTGTGATAGTTCCTGAGTCCGGCTTGACCAGGCCGGCTATGATCTTCATAAGTGTTGACTTTCCACTTCCATTTGGACCGAGCAGCGCATATATGTGTCCCGGCTCTATCTCCAGCGACAGGTCGGATATCGCTGTGGTGGTGATATACTTCTTAACAAGATGTTCGCATTTTAACATTGTATCATTTCCCTTCTTTTTTATTACTTCTTACTTTCCAAAGTGTTCTTTTAGCAGTTCAAGGATCTCGTCCTGTGAAAATCCCATACCGGTGAGCTGTTCATCAAAGCTCTGTATGATTTCCTCTATTCTTTCCTTTTTCAGGTCGTCTATGACCCTGTCATCCTCCGTCACAAATGTTCCTATTCCACGTCTGGTATAGGACAACCCCATAGACTCCATCTCGCTGTAAATCCTCGCTGCAGTATTCGGATTTATCTGGTATTCTATGGCAAGTTCTCTTGATGACGGAAGCTTAGATCCCAAAGGCAGTGTGCCCGCTATGATCTTCTGCTTTATATCCTCTATGACCTGAAGATATATGGGGATATTCGTCTTAAATTCCATCACACACCTCCTCCTTGTATGTTGTCTAGCTCTTCTGTACTGCTGTACTAGTTGAATAGTACACTAGTATCATGGTGTTGTCAACTGTATTTTTAAATAAAGCATATTTTTTTAGTTTTTTGTCATCTAGATAGTAACTCATGCATCAGGTCATCTCGCCATCTTTGCTTATTACCTACATTTTATCTCATATACAATGTTTTCACTTAAAAGATAAAAAATTATCCATAAAACACATTATTCTGTGTCCTACGGATAATTTTTTAAAATTTTTTCTTTTTTAGAGCTTTTTCATCTATTTGGAGATAATTTTATATCTTTTCCCTGGTTATCCCAACAGCCACTAGAGAATTCATACAAATTAAATTTCTAACAAGCCCTCAGCACCAGTGCTTGCAGCTCGCACACATTCATATAAAGCTTCTCAACTCTGTCTGCAAATGTCGATGTGGAGAATTCATATGCCGACTGCACTGCATTTCGTCTGAGCTGATGCCTTAAAGCAGGACTCATATCAAGCCACTTCACCAGCGCAGTTTCAAATGTTTCCTCATCAGTAAATTTCCAGCCATTCTTTCCCGGATCAACCACATCTACAAGGCACGGATCCTCTCTGCACAGAAGCGGCACTCCCGCTGCCAGAGCTTCTACATATGTAAGCCCCTGAGTCTCGCTCGTGGATGCACTTACGAAGAAGTCACCAACCTGATAATACTCAGCCACCTTATCAGGCTCGATCATGCCTGTAAATATCACACTCTCTGAGATTCCAAGCGCTCTTACCTGTTCCTCTACCTCCGCCCTATATGGTCCGTCTCCAACTATCATGAGGATTGTACCATACCCGTGCACTCTCTTCTGGCATCTAAGTATCTCCTGGATATTCTTCTCCTTCGCCAATCTGCCAACATAGAGAAGAACTGTCTGGTCATCACTGAGTCCGTACTGCTCTCTGATTCTGTGTCTGCTGTCCGTTCCAATGTATTTTCCGAATTTATTCATGTCGATTCCAGAGGGGATCACCTCAACAGGACATAACACATCATACTTTTCAAGCACATCCTCTATCTTCCTGCTTGGTGCTATCATGGCATCGACCCTCGATGATAACATCCTGGTAAGTTTCTGCACAACTTTGCGTCCCCACGCTGCATTTGGCGAAAAGTAATGAGTGTAATCCTCGTATATCGTGTGGTATGTGTGCACTATCGGCGCATTTGTCTCATCTGCTATCTTCTTCGCCATGAAGAAGGTTGAGAACTCGCATTGGGAATGTATGACATCTGGTTTCCATTCTATGAGTTTGTCTATGACCGCCTTGATAACAGGCATCTTAAGCCTCGCCTCCGGATAAATCTTTCCGGCACCTACTGACGCCGCATATATCACATCTCCAACTATATATGTGTGGTGATTTCTCGAGAGTGTAAGTATCTTTACCTCATGTCCTCTTTTCTTAAGTTCATTTGACAGATTTACAACCGATGTCACAACTCCATTTATAACAGGTTCATACCAGTCCGTAGTAATAAGTATCTTCATGATCTATCGTCTCCTTCTATTTCAGGCGGCTTTCATTCTGTCCATCACCACCTGCACCTTATCCTCATATCAACTACTTTCTGGTTATTACTCTGCCATACACTTATAAATTTTCGTTGTAACAAATCTAAATATTATATAAATTGTATCTATGGGCACCCCAAAAATGTATCTACGGTCCCCCCATAAACGGATAGTTATCTGTCATTGATTGATTATCAGTTTCACAAAAGTTTCTCGGATATTCCTGGGTGAATTTCTTGACAATTTATTTAGAAAACTCCTTGCATTTTTTCCAGAATCTTCTTATACTATTATGGCAGTGTTGATAAACACACTCGGTGCGTGGCTCAGCTTGGTAGAGCGCTTCGTTCGGGACGAAGAGGTCGTGGGTTCGAATCCCGTCGCACCGATTTTTTTATGCACAAAAGCATCTGGATTCCCTGCTAAAATATCACATCTGATCTCTTATCCGCATCAGTCTTGAAATACTCCACCATATTGTGACCCGTTATGGCCGCAACCACCGAAGAAGGAAACTGGCTGCACAGATTGTTATAATTTGTCACACCTGCATTGTACAGTCTTCTTGCCGCCTGGATGTGCTCCTCCGCATTTGTGCAGCTGTTCTGAAGGACCTCTATATTCTTGCCCGCCGCCAATTCCGGATACGCCTCCACAACTGCATTTATCTGATCCGAGGCATTTTTCATAAGTTTCTCTACCCCGGTCTTCTCATCAGGTGTCATGCCTTTTCTGAGCTTTATCGCTGTTATCAGATTCTCGCTCTCATACGACATATAAGTCTTTACCATCGCATACTGTTTTGTGAGCAGATCATATCTCTTTGCAAGAGCAATATCCACATCCGAGTCCAGCTCTCTCACCTTATTTTCCGCTGCTTTCAGAGCATTTGCAGTCTTTATCGCATACGCTAAAAGTATCAAAACTATTACCACCAACACACAAAATACGAACACACCTTTGCTAAATAATATTGTAAACATACATTTCCCTCCGTGTACTTTTGCTCATTTTCACAATTTCTCTTCTATAGTAACAGAGCCGCATCCATCGTCTCCTGCAGCATGCGCAGGTATTTGTCCAGATAAGCCTCCACATCACTCATACTTTTTATATTTTTCTCCTCGTCAAATACCATGTATTTATCACTCTTGCTTATACACATGTACAATCTGTCCCCATCGAATGTCACATGGAGAGACGCCTTCTCCTTTGGATAAAGTGCCGCCAGCCTCTCCATGACATCCGGTGTAAGCATATAAAATATATTCTCCTCGTCATTGCAGTTTATAGTGAACAGCAGATTAAAGTTCTCGTTTTCTGTCTTTTCTATTCTTCCCACTGCGCCACGCTCCAGACCGCACTTCAATATATTCTTCATCTCCAGTTCGGAGTTTCCCATGACTCCCAGCAAAGCCGATGAACTTTTTCTATATGGTATCTCAACAACCAGCCCGCCAAATAATTTGTCTATTTTTTTCTCTTTATCACCATCACTGTCCTCGTGATAATACTCGTACTCCATGTATTCATAACTGCACCTGAAATGAACACCCTTGTATGTTCCCTCCACCATGTCGCGGCCGTTAACCAGCAAAGGCTTGCCATCCAGTGTAAATGGTCTGCCAGCAAAGCAGTTCAGTCTTCTCATCTGTTCATCAGGAAGTCCGCCCTGATGTCTGTATACGCTACCCTCTCCATAACGTCTCCTGATAATCTGTGGGATCAGCTCCGTGTAAATCACACTGGAATCTGAAATATTCTCTTTTTTCTTTTTGCTCTTACTCACCCATCTGAATATAAGGAAGATAACTACTCCGTATACGATCACCAGTCCGCCGGGATTTTCTGAATCTGTTCCGCCACCAGCTCCCGCACCGCCTGATGATATGTTGTCCATACCGCCAAATATCTGCTCTACCATGTCAAATATCCGCTCTGTTATACTCATGCCATTTATCAGCCCGGCCTCATTAAGTATCGTGAACGCCATGATCACCACTACTACGGTTATGAGCACTATTCGTATCCCGAGCCATTTTGTCCTTCTCTTCGCATCCGCCTGATCGCTCCTTCTCTGAAAATCACCGGGCAAGCCTCCATTCTCGTATCTTGATATAACATCCTCTGACCGATCATTCTGTCTGGCTTCCCCGTAGAGCCTCTCCTCTATCTCCTGGCGCCACATGGCATCAAGTGCTTCCCATCTCAGCTTTATCTGCTCATTTGTCATGCCCTGCTCCCGCATCTCTTTCTCTCTTTGGCTGCGGTATATTCTGGAATACATGTTGGGCGCTCCGGCATCCGGTCCAAGATACATTCGGTCTCTCTCATCTATCGGCAGATCGGCATATGCATCTCTGGACATAAGCGTCCCATCCGCATAGTTTCTGACATGATACTTGGCTGATTCATTTGCAAATTCAAGCGCGCGAGCCAGTCTATCCCCGTGTTCCTTTTTCATCCGTGATTTCTCCTTTATCCCCGTCCAGATCAACTGTTATTTGATTTACTATAAAACTTTTTCACATCTGCCCACTATCAGCGCCATGTAAAATTTCAGTCAAATGCGTGCAAGACGGCACTTATCTGCTCAATATAACCGGCGACTCCGCAGTATCAAATGAAGGTGGGGACGGAGGGGACAGGTACCTCCGTCCCCACCTCTGTCTCCATTTTTTCTCAGGGCGCCTCTATCTGAGCAACGAAAGTTTTTTATCCCCCTAAATGTTATTTCACAGATATACTTTAGCAAATTTGCGTATAAAACTCCTGTTCACTGTCCATACTCTATTTAGAAGAAAATCCACAGACTGCCAGGCAGTCACCAGTTTTTTCAGATAGATTCATAATTTCAGGAGGTATACAGTACATGTCAAATATGTTTTGTTTTCAGTGTCAGCAGACAGCGGGGGGATCCGCATGTATCAATACTGGAGTGTGCGGCAAGCAGCCATCCACATCTAATCTACAGGACGAGCTTGTGTGTGAGCTTATAAAACTTGCAGGACTCTCAAAAAATGAGAATAAACACAGCGCGGTCGCCGACAGACTTATCATAGACGGTCTTTTCACAACCCTGACAAATGTAAACTTTGACGACAATGCAATAAAAGAATTTATGGGAAGGGTTAAAAACGAGCAGAACAAGATCAGCAGACCTGAGGCTGAAAAGATACAGGTGATCGACCTATGGGATGGTGACACGGATATAGTGTCCTTGCGTTCCACCCTGCTGTTTGGACTCAAGGGTATGGCGGCATACGCCCATCACGCCATGAATCTCGGCTACACAGATAATGAGGTTCTGAAGTGGTTCTACAAGGGACTGTGCGAGGTTAACAGGGAGCACAGCGTCACCGAATGGATAGAACTCATCATGGAATTGGGCCAGGTCAATTTCAAATGCATGGAGCTGCTGGACAAAGCCAACACTGAATCATTTGGCAATCCTGTGCCTACGAGAGTAAATGTTGACATCAAAAAAGGGCCATTTATCGTGGTCTCCGGTCACGACCTGAACGACCTGTCACAGCTCCTTGAGCAGACTGAAAAGACAGGAGTAAATGTATATACCCACTGCGAGATGCTGCCTGCGCACGGCTATCCGGAGCTTAACAAATACCATAATCTGGCGGGCAATTTCGGAACCGCATGGCAGAGCCAGCAGACAGAATTCGAAAATATACCCGCGCCGGTGCTCTTTACCACCAACTGTCTCATGCCGCCAAGGCCGAGCTACAAGGACAGGATCTACACCACATCAGTCGTGGGTTATGACGGCATGGTTCACATCTCATGTACAAGAGCAGGCAAAAAGGATTTCACTCCGATCATAAAACATGCCCAGAAGCTCGGCGGCTACGAACACGACAGGAGCATGAGCGGCATAAACGGCGGTCATATGTTGACAACCGGATTTGGACACAGCGCGGTTCTGTCACAGGCTGGTAAGATCATAGACGCCATCAATGCAGGACATGTCAAGCACATTTTCCTCGTTGGAGGCTGTGACGGCGCACATCCGGGACGCAACTATTACACCGAATTCGTAAAGCAGACTCCGATGGACACCCTTGTCCTCACCCTCGCCTGCGGCAAATACCGTTTCAACGATCTCGACCTCGGCGAAATCGACGGGATTCCAAGAATACTCGACATGGGTCAGTGCAATGACTCCTACAGTGCCATCAAGGTTGCTTTGGCTCTGGCAGATGCATTTCATTGCAGCATAAACGACCTCCCACTCACCCTTGTCCTGTCATGGTATGAGCAGAAGGCTGTCTGCATACTTCTCACCCTGCTGTCACTGGGTGTGCGCAACATGTATATCGGCCCGACACTGCCTGCGTTCATGTCTGAGACCGTGATTAAATATCTGGTGGAAAATTATAAGCTAAACCCGATCACTGCTCCTGAGCAGGATATGGATGCGATACTGAAACGTTGAGTATATCACTTATACTCTCCGCCATATCCGCATTTATCCCTATAGCTCTGTTTCCAAGACTTTCCGGAATCACAGCCTGATCGAGATTTAACCTGACAAGGGTTATGTTATCGTGTTCTCGTGTCAGCTTCTCAAAAGGAAATCGGATTATGGTTGGCGTGTTAAATCCAACCCCCAGCTCAAGGAGCACAAGCTTCCTGTCCAGGGATCTGGAGACAAAATCACCGAAGCGTCGCTCTGCCTCATACCAGGCACTGTCCTGAACAAAATAACCGTCCTTACGGAGGTTCATGTCCATCGAGCCTCCGCAGACAGGACAGCGTGGATACAGTTATCGATACAATTGTGGCATGGCACATAACATCCAGTCATACCGCTGTTTGCAGCGTTTACTATGCCTTTCTCATCATTTACCTGTGTCAGGTATTCATCCTGTATCAATAGAACGGCTCAAGCACATATCTGCTGTCATCCGGGTACACACTGTTCATAGATGGATTCTCCGCAAATATCCTGTCGATCCACAGCTTCTGATCATCCAGCCTGTGCGCCTTTCCGCTTAACCTTCTCAAGCTCTGCCTTATAGTCTGCCAGATGTCTCTTCTCCTGCTTTATCCTATAAACATAATTTCTGGTATCCTGGGAAGTTCCTTTCTCCTCCTGGCGACAATGAACGTACATAGGAATCTCTTTTGCGGCACGCCTTATCACATAGGCTATGAACGAAACCACCATAGCCCCAACAAAGATAAACAAATACGTCTGTGCAACGAACCTGTACGCTATAAGCGCCGCATTTGCCGCTATATAAGCAAATATTCCCACGACAACCAGAATCAGGATCATAGTGATCTTGAAATTTTTCAGCAGCTCCGAGTATTTTAACTCACAGGCAGCTATCTTTTTCTCGGACTCAGAGATCAAATTCTCTATATCCCGGATTTTCGCCGTGAGCTGCTCCATGCGATATTCATCACCTATTTCTTCATTTAATTTTTCCTGTGATACCGACAAATGCATAAATCCCACTCCTTCTTATTTGAATATCAATCTCACTTCCACTCCCCCATCGACATTCTTCATCTCACAGTCAAATCCATGCCTGTCCATAATGGCCTTGACGATCGAGAGTCCAAGTCCGGTGCCCTTGTGTCCGTGACGGCTATTGTCCCCCTTGACAAATGGCTTCCATGCACCTTCCAGCGTGTCCTTATCAAGTGGTTCGCTGGAATTGACAAATGACACTTCTTTATCCGATAGCTTCACATCGATGTGTCCGCCATCAGTCACATACTTGACAGCGTTATCCATGATGTTGACAACAGCCTGATACATCAGAGCTTCATCCGCAGAGACCGTGCATGCCCCCGATATATCGATCTGCACGTTTTTTTCCGATATTTTCTCATTATATATCTGTGCCACAGTGTCAACTATGCCTGTCAGATCCACTTCTGTCTTTTTGAGCTTTGTATCCACGTCCTCTGCCTTAGCCATATCCAGTATAGTCGCAACCTGCGTATTCATCTGTCTGACCTCATCCAGTATGCCGTCCATATAATACTGGTTCTTCTCAGGATTTGTGCCAGCCTTGAGATTTTCAGCGTAAAGTGAGATGATCGCCAGTGGACTCTTCAGATCGTGCGCCATAGCATTTGATGTGGTACGCCTGTACTGCTCCATGTCATAGACAGATTTGTATGATCTGTACAATACATAGGCTATTGCAAGTGAGACAAGCGTGCTCAGCAGTGCTATTCCTATCCACGTGGCAATTATCACTTTTCCAAATGAAGACTTTACGAGGTCGGTGTGATAATCCATCACCAGATAATAACTATTTCCAATCGCTACCACATCGGTGTTGTGCTTTCCCTGATCACAATTCCTACTGACTCTTGATAAACTTCCAACACCGGAGTCCCCCAGATCTGCCACAAGAGGCTCTATATTTCCTTCATAATCCATATTACGGGAAGCTGCTCCCGAACCGATAAGACTGCTATTATAAAAATGGTATCCTTTGCTTGTGTCAAGCTTCACATAACCATCGGGGATCTCTGTTACTGTGACACTATTCTCATCAGATTCGCCATAGTCCATTTGAGCCTCATGAATTCCTATGACCTTAACGTCATCACCGTAGTCATAGTAACTATATTTACTTATCCAGAAACTGGTTCCCTTTACATATATCTCTTCTATCCTGGATAAAGCAGGCAAACCATCGGCACTTCCGTATCTTGGAGCCTCCGCCATCATCTTCTGATAATCCTCATATGTACATGACAATCTAAACTTTTTATTGTTATCATCTGTGACAACAAAAAACATACGGTAGTCATGCCCGGCAACCAATGTCAAAGTGCCATCTGAGTCCTTATAGTACAGACTTGCAGCAGCACCGCCATCCACTGCAATCGCACTTAGCATTTCGCACGTATATTCAACATCACTGGTGAATTTGTTATCCGCAGTCTCAAAATCATAATTGATCCCATCCACATAGGCTCCTGCCAGTGCATCTTGATATTCTGTAACTGCTTCATTTACATTTGACCTGATTCGTTCCTCAGCACTCGCTACACCGTTGTCTACACTAGTATTATATATAGATACCAACAGATAGGTCACGATCCCTCCCAGCAATGCTGCCACCAATATAAACGGCACAAATATTCTCAGAAAAAATGAGCCGAATCTTTGTTTTTTCCCATATAACATATTTTTATTTTTCTTCATATTATAAAACATCCTTTCCCTTTTAATAACCTCCGAGTCATGGGGTCTGTGTACTGACACATCCATTAATTATATCTACACTTTGCACCGTTTCACACAGTCTCAATCCATCCTGTATCCCTTTGCAAATACTGTCTTGATCTTTTTACCCGACTCTCCAAGTGCCTGTCGAAGCTTCTTGATATGATTGTCCACTACCCTGTCGCTGCCCTCATAATCATAGCCCCACAGCCTGACCAGAAGATCATCCCTTGTGATAAGCATTCCTCTGTGCTCCATAAAATACTTCAGCATGGCATATTCCTTCGGTGCAAGCCTTACCTCGTTCCCAGCGGCAAATACCTGAAGCCTGTCCGGATAGATCACGATGTCATATGCCTCTATGCTGCTCTTCTTCTCCCACAGCCCCTTGCTTCTTCTGAGGAATGACATGATCTTTGCAGAAAGCTCCGCCATGGAAAACGGCTTCACCACATAGTCATCGCAACCTATGTCATAGCCATACAGCCGATCCTCCTCCCTGCCCCTTGCAGTCAGGAAAATGACAGGCACATAACTCTTTGCCCTGATGGCCCTGCATATCTCAAATCCATCTGCCCCCGGAAGCATGACGTCCAGCAGCACCAGATCGTATTCGTTCTCATACACAAGCTCCAGTGCCTTGTCTCCATCATCAGCCCAGGTGAAACAGGTCTCATATTCTGCTTCCTTGCCGTTCATATAGTCCATTATCCCCTCTGCTATCTTCTGCTCGTCCTCGACAAGCAATATGCTATACTTCATATTCCCTCCCCGTGGCAGCTTTGATTCTGTATACCTCACAGCGCCGTGCCACTCTATGTAAATCATCGATATCTAAGATTCTGAACACAGTATACTTCAAACTTATATCCTTTTTGTATCCTTTTGCATGTTTTTTATAAACAGATTGACCTTTAATGAAAGAGAGGAGCCTATGTCTATGAGGATAAGAAAATTATTGCCAGCATTTATAATGGCTGCAGCACCGACTTTGACGATCCCTGTCTCTGTCTATGCCGCAGAGGATGATAACCGAGACCCGCAAATACGGGAAAAAGGTCACCGCGACAATGCGTGTCAATGTGACAGCCATCACATTGAAGCGCGGCAAGAGCTATCTGCTGAAACCGGTTCTCACACCTTCAAACAGCACTGAGAAAAAGACATATACTTCCGGCAATATATCTGCCAGATGCAAAGTTACAGTAAAATAAAAAATAAAGTGGACGGGGGATTCAATCCTCCGTCCACTTATATATTTTATATTTAGTTGTTAGATACCGTTCCGTCGGACTGCTGTGCCTCCAACGACACAGTCTCTCCGGACATATACTTCACATAATCCAGATAGTCATTATTCCAATCCGCATACTTTTCTGAATGTCTCTTATCCTTAAAAGAATAATTCTCTGAAATATATTTTCCAAGATAGGCGCTTACCTTCTCTGCGCCCTTACAGTTGAGATGTCTTCCGCCATCCCTCGTGTCGGTGCTCCAGTCGATCACATAATCGCCCTTGAGCGTATTCATATCGACAAAATCAATATTCTTGGCTTTAGCATACTTAACCATGGCATTGTGTCTTGCATAATTCCATGACTTCGCCGTCGGAGTCTCTATGAACATGATCTTGATTCCATTCTTCTCACACTTGTCCATCAGCTTATCGAGCAGTATCTTTGATACCTCCGGTATGTCCTCAACAGCCTTGGTTTCCACCATCTTGCTCTGGCCTGAAAACGGCTTGACCTCCATGCTGAGATACTGTCCTCTTGAGGCTGATCTGTATGTGTAGTCCCTGGCACCGAACATGTCCGAAACACTCATGCTCTTCCACCTGTTGTGGTACTGTGCAAGAGGCAGATACTTATATGCCAGATTCTTCAGGTTGTTCTCAACCTTTTTCAATGTCGTCTTGCCTGTCCAGAGCATATTCACATCAAACACCACCAGCTTTGGCTTCTGACATGTGAGCACTTCATCCAGAAGGTTGGATGCCCCGGTCACATTCTGGAACCCCTCAGCCGCCACATATGTTGGAATTCCATATTTGTTCCATATATACATCGGAGAACATGCGCTGTAGGCATTGCTGTCTCCAAGCACCAGTACGTCTATCGAATTCTTCGGTTCTCCATAAAAGCCCCTTGCATTCGAGTTGGTTATTCCGCTTCCCGGATCGCTCCGCTTCGGAGTAAATGCAGCTCCCAGCACTCCCATGATCATCACGGCCACCAGGGCAAATGCTATGGATTTTATTATATTACGTCCACTTTTCTTCATAGATAAATCACCTCTAAAACTGTGCATATATAAATCCAGCCACCTCATAGCCCTTGCCATATGCTCCGAGTATGATCACTCCAAACAGCAGCACATAGTAAACTGCCCATCTGAGGGCTATATTCTTCGTTGCAAGCTCTGCTCTTATCTGGTGTCCCTTCTCCTTGTAAAGTCCAACCAGGAACAGAATGAGCGCGCCCACTGCCAGCACTGCAAAATCTGCCATGTCAAGCTTCATTCCAAGCAAAGTTCCATTTGTCAGATCCGCAAATGTAAATCCCCTGAACATGGACACAAACATGTGTCCAAATGCTGTAAGATCATCAGCCCTGAACATGAGCATTCCCACATTCACAAAAATGAAGGTCCTGACAACCTGAAGCAGTCTGTATACCTTTCCCTGGCGGTCAACATTCATTTTCCCATACAGCTTCTTGAAAAGAGGCTCCATGAGAAGTCCGATTACCATGATAGCCCAGTAATAAAGACCATACATGACGTACTTCCAGCTTGCGCCGTGCCAAATACCCGTTCCAAACCACACTATGAACATCGCTATAGACATAGGAACAAATGTCGCGAAGAAAGTATTCATATGTTCCCTGGTCTTCTTACTCAGCTTCACAAATGGCTTGGACAGTGAAACTGAATAGAACACATAGTCCTTGAACCATGCACCGAGAGTCATATGCCACCTTCTCCAGAACTCACTGACCGTCTTTGACATAAACGGCTGATTGAAGTTCTCTGAGAGTCCTATTCCAAACATCTGGGCACTTCCCCTTACTATATCCATACAGCCTGAGAATTCCGCATAGAGCTGTAATGTGTAGAGCAGCATTCCCACTACTACCGGAAGTCCTGTGTAGCTTGCGTAATTGTCAAATATCTGGTTCACATACATATTTGCGCGATCTGCAATAACTATCTTCTTGAAGAAGCCCCACAGCATAAGCTGGAGTCCCATGGTCATGTTCTCATAACTGAACCTGTGCCCCTCATACATCTGCTCTCCAACAAGATCGAACCTGGCTATAGGTCCCTCAACAATGTGCGGGAAAAATGCAAGGAAAAGTGCAACCTTGCCAAACTTGTCCGATGCCCTGTATTTGCCTCTGTACACGTCCACTATGTAACTCACCGCAGACAGTGTGTAGAACGAGATTCCAAGCGGCATCATCCTCTGATACATCGGATTCTCTACATTTATGTGTATGAGTCCAAGCACATCTGTAAATACCTGTCCAAGGAATACCGAATATTTCAGGAATATCAGGATTCCTACATTCACAAGCACCACGCATACGCACACGCACTTTTTCTGCCATCCGATAAGTGCCTTGTACTCTTTTTTGTTTTCCTTTGGCAGAGCTTTCCTTGCCATGCTGCAGCCATCATCTATCTTGTTTATCAGCAGGCCGCCCACATATATGGTCAACGACCCGAACAGGATAAATATGATATATCTGCCTGAATTGATAAAATAAAACAGATAGCTGAATGCCAGCAGCACCTTCCATCTGTGCTTCAGCGGCACTATATTGTACACTATAAACGCTCCGAGCAATATAAATACCAGATACGATATCGACGTATATGACATATTTCTCACTCCTCCAGTATTTTTTGACGGCAGTCAGTCCCCGCCATCTTCCAATATCTATATCTGCTCTTACTCGTCTTCAAGTCTCTGGATCATATCGTATATGGTCTGGACTGTCTTGAAGTTCTCCGGTGTGATATCAACAGGAGAAATGTCTACGTCAAACTCATCGCTGAGCTGAAGCACCAGCGTAACCATCGTGATGGAATCCAGCACGCCGTGTCCTATAAGATCTGTCTCATTCTCATAATCAACTCCAGGTTTTACATCATTCAAAATCTTTAATAATTCTTCCATAATCCCATATCTCCTTATAATAAAAATTTTCTACATATTATAATTTTCACGGCAATACCGCTGCAGGTCGAAATAAGTGGAAACGACCACTGATTGGTATGTTAAGACAGTACTAATGTCACACATGCTGCGCGTATTCCGCCTTCAGCCTCTTCCTGTCTATCTTGCCATTTGCATTGTGGGGCATGCTTGTCACCCTGACAAAACGGTTCGGCTCCATGTAGTGTGGGACCCTCTCCTGAAACGCCTTAAGCAGCCCCGTCTCGTCCTTCTTCTTGCCCTCGTAGATGAACACGATCTTGTCCGCCGCATCATCATATATGCAGGCATAGCTTCTGATACCGTCTATGGCTCCCGCTGCCGCCTCGATCTCGCCGAGCTCTATGCGGTAACCCATGTGCTTAATCTGGTAATCCTTACGGCACACATAGACCAGCTCGCCGTATCTGTTGTACTTCACCAGATCACCGGTCTTGTATACCAGCTCTGGATAGTTCGGATTGAGCGGATTCTGGACAAATGCCTCTCTCGTCTTCTCCGCATTTCCGAAGTAGCCCAGCGCCACAAATGAACCTCTGGCATAGAGCTCACCCTCACGGCTGAAGCCCGTCTCAGGATCGATCTCCGGTGACACCTCCCTGCCGTTCTCATCAAGAACAAACACATCACAGTTGTTGCACGCATGTCCCATCGGCAGCGGCTCGTCATCGGCAAATACTCTGTCCACCACGTAATACGTACATATGTCGGTCGTCTCTGTTGGGCCGAACAGATTTGCATACATGGCATCCGGAAGATTCTGTATCCAGTAATTCAGCGGCTTTGTCGGCATCACCTCTCCGGCAAACAGCACCTTCTTCAGCTCGGGAAGCTGGGCGTACTGGAACAGCTTGTAATTTGCAACGATCTGCAGTGCCGATGGCACCCAGTATATCGTGTTGATCCTGTATGTATTCATGAACTCCATCAGCTTCATAGGGAAGGTGAAATACGCCTTCGGTATGATGTACAGCGTGGCACCATTTTTAAGAGTGCTGTAGAGATCTGACACCGACATGCTGAAGTAGAACGGTGTCTGGCTTCCGAATATCGTACTCTCGTCTATACCAAATGCCTCCGTGTACCAGTAGGTGTAGGATATTACATTCCTGTGTGATACCACAGCGCCCTTTGGAACTCCGGTCGAGCCCGATGTGAAAAGCGCATACACGGGATCCGTGTCTATCGCCCTGCTTCTGACCGCATCCAACACCGACTGATCTGCACTTGTGTCCAGCTCGTCAAGATTTAATATCCTGAATACCTCTTTGTTCTCGCCTTCCTGTCCCTGGCATCCATCTTCATCCACGCCATTTCTGTAAAGCTCCAGCGCCTTCTCCATATGCCCGATGTCAGTCACGACTGCAACCGGATTCAGCGTTCCGAGTATCGACTCGGCTCTAGACGCCGGCATCTCCGCATCCAGTACCACATAGAAATTGCCACTGTAGACAACTCCCATATAGGCAGCCACACTCCCAGGCTTTTTGTCCAGCAACACGGCAACAGGCTTATTCCTCACGCCATCTGTCTTCTCATATATCCATGCACCGATCTGTCTGGAAAGCCTCTCCATCTGACCATATGTGAGTCCGCCTTCCTCATCTGCAACTGCCAGCTTGTCTGGATATTTTAAAGCCGAATTCTCTATAAATTCCAATATATTTTTCAATATTTACCACCTCGTTTAACCACCTTTTTCTTTCTTCCAAAATCGAATATATTATATGCCAAGCCTTTCTGCCAGTTCAACTTAATATACATTCAACAGACTTAATTATATGTAAGAGTTATTACAATATGGTTACACTTCCTCAATCCATCAGCGTAATCCGCACTGCAGCTTCTCACTACACCTGCTGATTATAGCCGCCATCCCTTTAAGTTTCAATGAGGCGAATCTTTAAGATATCTTTAAGTAAAACAAAAAACAGCGGCAGACATGTCCATCCACGGACATATCTGTCGCTGACAAATGTATAAATATTTGTTTTCCCGGCACGGCTTACACGCCATACCTGATCCTTAGTCTCTTGACAAATCCCACAGATTTTCTCGCATTGTATAGCTTATCGGCAAATATATACAGGGTTCTGAGCTCTGCCCGGCCTTGCATCCATATAATTCCATCATAAAGAATATGGACTTTCAAGCCTGCCTCTGTCCTCCGTTATATCTCTGAATATAAAGAGATCACAGCCGTCCGTGCCATCTGGGACTACTATTATGCGGAGCCATCTGCCGTCTCTGCCTGCAACACGTGCATCAAACTCCAGATTCTCCTGTCTGTCCCAGCCCTCATATTTCTTTCTCAACTGTCTGTATACCTTCTGATCCATAAGCTGGCTTACCGCACTTATGTCCTCCCGCCGCACCAGCATATGCGCCTCATCCGTTCCGGCACATACCGCACGATCATAAAGTCCTGCTCCATCTTCTCTATTCTTCTACCTTCTTTCCCTTCTCCTTATATTAATATAAAGATTAAGTATTGCGACAAGAGCTATAAGTTCCAGTATAACTCCTGCCACAAGGCATATATTCATATATTTCATTTCAAACAATCCAAACATTAATTCTCTCCCATACGCAGTTGCCTGCAAACCAAACATCGACAAAATTCACACGACCATTCTTTTCGTTATAACAACATATTATCCTAAAGTATATGGCAAAAAGTAATTCCAGACGCACAAAAACCGCCAATATCGCTTATGATATGGCGGTTTTGTCGATATTCTTATTCCAGCTCCTCCAGAGCATCCAGATAACTCTCCATCCACTGCACCTGCTTTGCGCTTTTCGCATCTTCTTCATCCGGTTCGTCCGGATCATCCGGCCACTCATCGCCCTCGTCAAGCTCCTGCATGGTCAGCCAGTTGTCAGCCACCTCAAGCTGAAGCATCCTTCCATCATCACACTCCAGACTCACCAGCACCATAAGCGGCTCCCCGGGAAGTCTCTCCTCACAACCGAAATCGGCCTCATCTATTCTCTTTATTGTCCACATATTATCACCTCATGTTCTGTAGATGTCATAAATCACTCTACCCGTATCTTCAAAAAGTCTATGAGTGCTTCCAGCGTCAATTCCTCCTTGCGCCATATCCACTCTGTCTCTATCGTATAGAACAGCCCGCCGCCTATGTCACATGCCGCCGCAAACTTCTGTCTCTGCTTTCTGGACTTCTTATACTTGAATATATAATAGTAATAAAGTCTTCCCTCTATCACTTCATGTTTCAGATATGCCCTTGTCCGCAGTTCCTCCGGGCAGGCTTCATCCTCCACCAGCTCATCCAGCACGTAATCCTCAGCCGTCTCATCATCGATAGCCTCCTGAAGTGAACAATAGACAAGTTCCGGCTTAAGCTCCTCATTAAACCCCGCAAATGCCGGATCACTGTCATCGCCATCTATCAGTCTATACCTCTGAGGCAGGTCAAAGCTTATCTTTCTGGCACCTAAATGCAATGAATATGTATTGGTTAATTGTGCATCTCCAGTCATCCCATAGATGTCCGCATATGGCATACCGTTTTTTCCATATACATTCCTATCATTTTCCATACCTGAACCTTCATCTAACTTTATAGATGTGTCCATTGAATCATATGTATATCCGCCACCAGCATTTATCGTGCCAGAATAATCAGCATCACCATATCCTACACCATCATACTCGTTCCCACCGTTAGCTGCTCTATCCGCCTCGCTGGCCTTCTTCGCCTGAAATCCGGATACTAGGAACGACACAAAAGCCAGCAATCCGATCAGAAACATCAATCCCTGTTCCGAAATATACGACCACAGCTCTGACAGATCCGATATATTTCCATGTGACTCTTGATATATATTGTATATTCCTGCTCCCCAGAACAGCACCAGCATGGCCCCGGCCACGACAAAGCAGGCGATCGCACTCTGTAAAACATACTTTAATCTTCTCATCTACCCTTCCCCCCTGTCATTTCGCTTTTAATACACACATGCTTGCATCAACATACCGCAAGCATCTACCCCAAAGATACCGCATATTATACCCTCCAGTTCGCAGAATATCAATTACATTTGATATTCTGCGGACTGAATTTGACTTTCTGTGAAAGTGTTTTGTGAATTAACTGCGGCTTATATGCAGAAAGACGGCACTCCCAGCAAAAGCTGAGAAATGCCGTCTCTCAGTATAATAATACACGCTGTAGTAATCCGATACCGTGAAATCCGCCTTAAGATTCTCTATCGCATCCAGACTCTCCATTATCGTATTTGTCTCCTTGATATCGGGGGCATCCGCCTGCAGATCGGTGTAGTCCTCACCTTTTATCTGCGCCATCGTTCCCTTGAGTGCATCGTTGGAGCTCTTGGAATCGCTCTTCACCATGACCTTCATTACGTCCATGGACTTCACGGAAAACTTGAGCTCTGCACCATACTTACCGGACTTGTTCATGCCTGCGATCATGGATTTTGATCCGTCTCTCACACAAAAAGAGAACCCCAAATCTGAAGTGTGTACTTCTAATCTGGGGTCCTTTTTCATATATACCGCATGAATCGATTCCCATCATCTTTCTAGGTGGAAGGTTTGTTATTGCAATAAGTGTCTTGCCGACTAACTCCTCTGGCTCATAGAATGCATGGATTCCTGAGAGGATGGTTCTGTCTGTGCCTGTGCCGTCATCCAGTGTGAACTGAAGGAGCTTCTTATGGAAGCTGTTTCATTTGAGGATTATATCAATCGACTAAAAGCACAGAATATTATAATTGAAACCGGAAACTCAAAGAAATACGGAACGGTTACAAAATACCGATTTTCGGTTGAACAACGTTTTCATCGTGGCTACTCTCTCGGTTCATTCTATACCGATGACAACATAAAAAAGAGAATTTCGAGACGACAGGACTATCTGAAAACACAAAAGAAAAAAGCGGAAGAACGAAAAGAAAAGCGAAAAGCTGCTTATGATGCCATGTCGCCCGGTGAAAAAAACTGGATAAAAGTCGATTGAAAATCTCGTCCATGTGTGACTTCTCTGGTGATGTATCACGGGATACCGTTGGCTTGCAGAAATGGTAAAATGTGCAGAACGCCAGACGCATGCAGGAGATACAAAAGAACCTGCACGATAGGTACGGCATCCGGTATACCGAGAATTCCAACATCCAAATCCTACAAAAACTACTGGAACAGGCTAAACAGAACATGCATAACCTTGAAGAACAACAGCGGCAAAATGAGCGTGACCTGAAGGAGTTGCAACACTACCAGAAGGAAATTGACACCTATCTAGGGAAAAAGCATGAGGATATTTAGTCCTCATGCTTATCAGTAAAGATTTTATAGGAAGATCATCCATATTCTCATTTCGTAAACTCTACGGAGTAATAATACATATAATCATTCTCTGTATTTAGATAATCTCCGGAAATATCCTGTATCGGTAACATACTTAATCCATTTTTACCATAAACCAAAGCCGCTAGCCCCTGCTCTGTTCCAAAATCTATCGGACATATATGGTTTATGCTTGTCGCCGATCTTCCATAATATTTCCGATCTTCAACATCATTTAAAATTGGATTTTCTGTTGTGTATTTCGTATAGTTATCTGCCACAATTAGACTTGCAGAAAATTTTTCAAAATTAGGAACAACCACTATCATTCCAGTTTCGGTAGATTCTGTACCATTAAAAGATATTTCTGCAATTTTCTCATGCGATACTCTTTTTCCGGATTGATATTCAGACAAGTAAACAAAAAGGCATTTATAGTTATCCTTTGTCTTATACCGAAACATCATTACCCCATCTGCTCCAGACATCAGTTCCGCAGTTTTCATTTCCGCACTATCCGGCGATACTTCTTCTATGAAATTTCGGGGTTGTCTCATCTTCTTACACGCTATAACAGCGATTACAGTGATAAATCCTGTCAGAATAATACAAAGTGCTACAATGATTCGTCGCAGAAATTTCTGTTTATTCTTTCCTTCCTTTGACACCTGCAATAGCGTTTCATCAGACTTTTCTCTTACACTATCTTCGCTGATATCTTCACCGGCTAAAAATTCATTGACGCTGATTTCCAATATTTCACACAGTTCCATATATACTGAAACGTCTGGAAGGCAAATTCCACGTTCCCATTTTGAAACAGACTTATCACTCTTCCCGAGCTTATCTGCAAGCTGTCTCTGTGTCAGCCTAGCTCTTTTTCTTTTTTCTGCGATATATCTTCCAATCTTAGCAATATCCATAGGTCATTCCTCCTTTCATCATGACAATCTTATCTTATCACAGCAAAAAAGTACACCTCTCAAAGGTAGAATTGCCACATTTACTGCCTATATCCAATCACAGCCACAACTTTTCCATTCTCTGCCTCTATGTTTGATAGTCACGATATTATATCTGTACGGCTTGTATTTCTGTATTCGCTCGGTGTAACTTTGTATCGTTCCTTAAATACCCGATTGAATGTTCTCTGACTTTCAAATCCGCTATCATAGCATATATTTGTAATGGCATCATTGGTATTTTCCAAGCGATGGCAAGCATAATTTAGTCTTGCATCATTCAGATATTGATTGAAATTACGATGGAATGTTTTGGAGAATGTTCGTGATAAAACATACTTGCTCACTCCCAAATCTCTTGCCATATCATCTAACGAGAAATTCTTTCTAAAATTACCAGACACGTACGATACTGCCTGATAGACAAGATCTTTACTTCCCACATCTCCTTTCTCGACCAGTTTCAGCTTTCCAATGCATCTTGCAAGCAAAATCTGCAGGTATGCCTGTATAACTGCTATATCCATGTGGTCTGTATCTAAGATGGCATTAATTGCCCGGTATACTTCCGGCTCCACCATTTCTGCCTTTATGATTGGGTAATCCGGTGCCATCGTCTGTATAATATCAGCATATTTCCCAATCGCAAATGGTGGAGAAATAATGTAAACCGCCTTATTCACTCCCGAAGAGAAAACCTGATAATGATGGATAATATCAGGAAATACAAAACCAATATCTCCCTTTTCCATATGGTATAACTCTTGTCCAACTCCCAGCTCCAGTGTTCCATTTGTCACACATACGATCTCCAATGCATTATGTAAATGCGGAGCAACATGCTTCGATTTTCTTTTTAAAGCTAATATTTCTTCTTTTGTATCAACAAATGATAAATGCATTGGTTACGCCCCCTTTGCAAGATTTGTCTACTTTTTCTTTCGATTTGGCAAGCAATCACATTGTATTTATTCTATAATCAGCTTGTAAATAAGGAAAGGAGGTACGCATTATGAACAAGTTTAAGAATTATATGAACAACCTTTTAGTATTCTACGCTGATTACTTTGAACATGTATATCATGCATAAAATACTAAAAGGACTACTTTGTGAAAACTGAATACCTAGCTTGCACAAAAAGCATTGCCTTTCTCGAATGTTCAATTAGACAATGCTTTTCATTACATATAAACCTTAATACTCTGTTGCGTCTGTTACTTCATCAGACTTAATTCCCTTTTCAGCTTTCAATTTTTCATTTACAGCTTCCACGTTCATTCTGGAAAGAACAATCATAATTAACACATCAAGGATCAATGGCAACCATAAATACATAAACTGCATCATATCAAGTGCTGACTGCGGCTGTGTTGCATTTGTTCCGACATAACCACTAAGCTCTAATAACCAGCCACATACTGCAGTTCCGATTCCTCCACCAATCTTTACACCCAGTGATGTACAAGAATACATAGTTCCGTCAATTCTCTTTCCCTGTGTCAGATAAGTATACTCTGAACAAGAAGCAATCACTGCGTTCATATCTCCCTGCCATGGGCCCTGTCCAAGTGCTGCAAGGGCTGTAAATGCCAGCATAAGAGGAATACTTCCCATATATCCTGCTACAACAACCAACGCTCTACCAATAACGGCAATGATATATCCTCTGAGATTCAGCTTGTACATACCATTCCACTTGCCAACGAGTGTCGGAGTAAAGATAAGAGCTATAATAAGCGGGATATTCACCGCCCAGGCGAACTGACCAAAAAGATTCTTGTCCTTCAATACCCATGTCATGTAGTAGATACCAGCACCGATCATGGCACTATAAAGCTGCTGTAAAATATATGTTCCACAGATCATCATATAATACTTGTTCTTTACAAGAAGCTTAAATGCCTGAACCAGTCCATACTTTTCTTCATCTCCTTTTACTTCTCCATCGTTAAGCTCCTCCTCCGGAAGCTCTTTTACGGAGAGCGCTGAGATTGTATTTACAATCAGACCGATAATTGCATAGATGATTGCTACCGTTCTCCATGCTGCTGCATCTCCACCGCAGTAATCAACAAATTTTACGGTTACAGACTGGATCAAAAGGCTTGTAGAAAATGCGAAGATGAAACGATAAGATCCCATCTGCACACGCTCTTTACTGTTCTTCGTAATCAAAGAAGTAAGTGCAGAATACGCAATATTATTTGCTGTATAGAACACACCATTTAACAATGTATATGCAATAAAGAACCATGCATATTTTGCTGTATTTCCCCAGCTTGTAGGAACCGCAAAACAACATACCAGTGTAATCGCACATCCAATGTAGCCGTAAAGCATCCACGGTTTCGCCTTACCCATCTTGCTGTGTGTCTTGTCAATCATCGAGCCAAAGAAAATGTCTGTAAATCCGTCAAACAGTTTGGAAACTGCGATCAACGTACCTACTATACCTGCTGCAAGTCCGACTGAATCCGTCAGATAAATCATCACAAAGGACGTTAAAAATGCATATACTACATTTCCTGCTATATCGCCGGATCCGTATCCAACTTTGTTATACCATTTTAAATACTTTTTTTCTTCCATAGAATCACTCCTCATCTTAATCATGTTTAGAATTTCATGTGTCAAACAGTCTGATGCCTATATTATTCTAAATGCTTTTACTTTTGTTCTCTTGTATCCCGAATATCCCCGTATGTCCGGACTTATACGTCGATATTCGGGAAACGAGTTATATCATTATCCTTTCACATACGGAACCAGTGTAAACCGGAACCGGAATAATCTATCATCAAATCTGTATGCTTCTAACACGTCTGGTCCGCAGCTGTTAGAGCCTATTCCATTCTGTGCATAATCAAGACAGAATACCGTACTGTCCGATTCTATCAATTCATAGTTATGTGCCTTTTCTTCCAGCTCCTCCTGTGTATAGAAGGACGCATTGAATGAAAATGTATCTTCCTCTGCAACGGCAGTGATACCGTACTGGCTGTTGCCAAGCTCCACATAATCGCAGTCGTAGTGACTTCCGTTTTCCTGTGGGCGGATATAGTCCTCATGCATATCGGAAACCTTCAGACGATACAATCCGTGGCTTGCTGCTCTATGCTTGTCCCGGTAGCTTTCCTGCGGTCCCATACCGAAGAACCCTGCATCTGTAAGCTTCTTATCTAAGAACATCCGCACACCAAATCTTGGAAGATCCGGGAACTCCTCATCCTTTTTCACTGCGATATCCGCTCCAATTCTTCCGGCTGCGTCAATCGTCCAAGTGATTGTCACATCTATAATTTTCTGCACGGTTGCTGCCACGACCGAAGCCTGACTTGTCACAGTTACTCCGTGCTTTCCCTGAATCACCTCTGACTTGTATGCTCTTGTATAGGCTTCGTTGTAGTGGGCTTTCTTCCACTCTGCCTTGATATACATATCGTTATCCGTCGGTGCTCTCCAGATGTTCAGTTCCATCGGATGATTCATATATTCTCTGCCTGCAAATGTCAGGCTGTCAAAAAGTGCTGTCCGCTTGTTGACCGTATAGGAGAAATCCCGTCCCTTTATGATGATCTCTGTATCATTTTCCTGTACCTGAATACCGGTATTCGGCACTTCCTTTGTAAGCCAGCTTACTGCCTGCTGATTCTTTGCACCCTTACTGCTTACATCTATCTCATCAAAGCCTAAGACATACGCCTTGGAAAGAAGCGGGATGTCCTTCTTCAGCTTATAGAACAGCTTCAGATATACCTTCCCATTCTCCGGAATTGAAAGCTTTAAAGTTGTGCTTCCATCACAATGCGGTAAAATGGATACTTCGGAAAGCTTCCCCTTCCCGATTACAAGCCCATCCTGTGACAGCTCATAGGTAATCTCTGCATAATCCTTCAGATCATCAAAATCCATATAGTTGTGAAGCACTAATTCTCCACTTGCTGCATCATACGATACTACTCTTGCCGGGCGATATACATTCTTGTACTCCAAAAGTCCGGTGTGTATCCTTCTGTCCGGATATACCAGACCATCCATACAGAAGTTGCTGTCATGGATTACTTCTCCATGATCGCCGCCATAGGCATAGATCGTCTTGCCATTTTCGGCTACACCATGGGCGATTGCATGATCGCACCACTCCCATACGAAACCACCGCACATCTTATCCTCTGCCTGTATCATCTGGAAATAATCTTCAAAATCTCCGGGACCATTTCCCATACTGTGGCAGTATTCCACCAGAAGAAATGGTTTGCTGCCATCCTTTTCCAAATATTCCTCTATCTCAGTAAGTGCCGGATACATACGGCTGTATAAGTCAAGATTCCCGTAATCATAGGTTACATCGTAATTGCGGTATCTGGCACTCTCATACTGCGTGATACGTTCCGGGTCAAATCCCTTTGTCCATGCCAGTGCCTTCTCAAAGTTGCAGCCATAAGCGCTTTCATTTCCCATAGACCACATCACGATACAAAACCGGTTCTTGTCACGCTCCACCATCAGCTTCACACGGTCAACAATCGCAGCTTCCCATACCGGATCATCTGCTATCTTCTCATTCCAACGCTTAAAGCGGTTGTAATCCGTATCCTCTTTTCGATACAGCATAAATGGTCCGTGTGCTTCGATATCTGCCTCGTCAATCACCATAAATCCATAGCGGTCGCACATTTCATAGAAAAATGGTGCATTTGGATAATGGCTGGAACGAATGGCATTGAAGTTGTGCTGCTTCATCAGGGTAAGGTCTGTCTTGATCTGCTCCATGCTAATTGTAAATCCGGTGACCGGATCGGAGTCATGGCGGTTCACACCACGGAATTTAATCTTCTGTCCATTTAAGTAGATTACCTGATTCTTGATCTCAATCTTGCGGAGTGCTATATGGTCTACGATTACCTCCTGCTCCGTCTCCAGAATAATCGTATACAGATACGGATTCTCTGTATTCCAGAGTGTATAATCTACAATCTCAAAAGTCGCTTCTCCACTCTCGGAAATAACACCCTCGGAAACAACTGCTCCATTCTTATCCTCGAGCTTTACCCGAACCTCTGTCGGCTCGTAAAATGCTGCTGTAAGATTTATCCTTGCAATGTCTGAATCTAATTGTGTTGTAATGCGATAATCACGGATTCCCTTTTCCGGACGTTTTAAGAGATACACATCACGGAAGATTCCGCTCATACGGAACTTGTCCTGATCTTCAAGGTACGAACCGTCGCACCACTTCATCACAAGCACGGAAATCCGGTTCTCTCCTTCCCGCAATACGTCTGTCACATCAAACTCACTGGTCATGTGGCTCACTTGACTGTAGCCTACATAGGTGCCGTTTAACCATACATAAAAGCAGCTATCCACACCTTCAAAGTTAAGATATGCCTTTGGTGCTGCAGCATCCTTTGCATAGTCAAAGGTATGCACATAAGCTCCACATGGAATATCCTGTGGCACATATGGCGGATCAAACGGAAATGGATAACGGATATTTGTGTATTGGTGTGTATCATAACCTGCCATCTGCCATACACTCGGAACTTTGATCTCGTCAAAGCCCTCAACCAAATAACCATCCTCATAAAAGGCATCCTTCATATCATAGATGCTGTCAAAATACTGAAACTTCCATGTACCATTCAAAAGCTGCATTCTGTCTGACAGCTCTCTGTGCTCTACCAGGTCATCCATCCGCTTGGAAGCCGGCATGTAATAAGCTCTCGCCGGCATCGTATTGTCATGTAATACACTTAAGTCCTCATAGTAACGTGGCACGATCATAAATAATCCTCCTTCATTCATACAGTTTATACACTTTTTTTGTTGCTTGTACCCCTGCTAACAGTTTTCTCCTTACTGTCTGCTTTTTTTCCTTCTCGCTTTTGTTAGATTTATATTACCTTAATCCATTTCTTATGTCTATAAACTAGAATGGACAAAATATGCACAAAATGATACAATAATCCCATCAAGCAGAAAAGTGGACGAACTGCTTGCAGCATCGGACACTTTTCTATTTGATGGGTAAACAGTCATAAGCACGCAGGACGATAGTCCGGAGTGCGCATGGCTGGCACGATTTCGAGAGTTCGAAGAACGAAGAAATCGTGATTATTGTATCGAGTGAAAGGAGTGCTGCCCTATGTACATGAACACCGGTTATTTGAAACATTCACATATGGATTTTAAGGATAAAAGCCGACCACTGATTGTCGGTAGCTGCGGAATCTATCGTTTGTCTGAGCACCCAAAGATGCCAACCTATCGCCCAAGAGGACGTGTTGATTTTCAGATTATATATATTGCAGCCGGATGCGGACATTTTCATTTTGATACTGTTGATAACGAAACAATTGTTCCCGCTGGTAACATTGTCATATTCCGTCCAAAAGAGCTTCAGAAATATGAATACTATGGGGAAGATAAGACAGAAGTCTACTGGATTCATTTTACTGGAAGTGATGTAAAAAATATCCTAAGAAAATATGGTTTCCCAGATAACGAGAGAATATTCCCGGTTGGTACATCCATGGAATATGAGCGTATATTTAAGAGAATTATTATAGAATTACAACGTTGTCAGGATAACTACGAAGAAATGCTCACATTATTGCTCCGTCATCTTCTGATCATATTCCAACGTGAGCTTACCAGAGAGCAAGTTTTAAAAAATGAATATCTCGACCACGAGATGGATACCGCCATGACATATTTTAACGAAAATTATAACCGTGATATCAATATAGAAGAGTATGCGACATCCAAGGGGATGAGCGTCAGTTGGTTCATACGAAGCTTCAAGAAGTTCACGGGTTCTACTCCTATGCAGTTTATTGTTGCGCTCCGTGTCAACAACGCACAGGTCTTGCTTGAGACAACCAACTATTCCATCAATGAAATATCTAAGATTGTAGGCTACGATAACCAGCTCTATTTCAGCCGATTATTTCATAAGCTGAAGGGATTTTCTCCGAGGGAATATCGGAAAACCAGAAATTCGGAAATATAAAACTAAAGCCCATCTATAATAGGAATAACTACTATTATGGAGCTGTTGGTTCTGTAGGCATGATAAGTTTCTTATTTTTCTCATTATGTATGGGACTTTCCTCCGGCATAGGCGTAATCGTTTCTAACTGTTTTGGTGCAAAAAAAGAAGAAGAAGTGAAAACTGCGATTGCTAACTCCATATATGTGATGAGTGGAGGGTGCAGACATTTTCTTGGACTATATAAGTGACCAATCCAAGTCTATGTCTGTACTCTATAGGACTCAAATATCCTAATGATTTTTTACATTTTCTCCATCCGATAAAATGCGCCTTTTTTCTCTAGCAATTCTTCGTAAGAGCCACATTCCAGAACATTTCCTTTTTCAATCACAGCAATCCGGTCAGCATTGCGAATGGTAGACAGACGGTGGGCTACGATCAGTGTGGTACGTCCTTTCACAAGTTTCTGGATTGAATCCTGAATCTTCTTTTCAGAGATGCTGTCAAGCGCAGAAGTTGCCTCATCCAGAATCAGGATCTTCGGATTCCGTAAAAATGCACGGGCAATGGAGATGCGCTGCCGTTGTCCGCCGGAAAGATTTTCCCCATGTTCTGTGATCATCGTGTCCAGACCATCAGGCAGTTTCTGGACAACTTCTTCCAGGTTGGCTGCACGTATGACATTCCATAACTGTTCCTCGGAGATAGATTCAGATCCATAGGTGATATTCTCGCGGAGAGTTCCGGTGAAGAGAATGGACTGTTGTGGAACGACGGCAATCTGCTTTCGGTAGCTGTGCAGATCCAGTTCCATCAGGTCATTTCCATCAACCAATACCTGTCCGCTGTCAGCTTTCAGGAAACCGATGGCAAGATTGAGGATTGTTGTTTTTCCAGAGCCGGAACCACCGGCAAAGGCAACTGTTTCCCCCGGCTGAATCTTGAAGTTCAGATGACTTAATACCGGTTTTTCATTGCCTTTATAAGTAAAAGATACATCCTGAAATGTAATCTCACCTTTCAGATCAACTACTTTTTTCTTCCTACAGTTGTCCTCAATATCATTTGCACAAAGCACATCACCAATCGATTCAACGGATTCCAGGCCTTTCGCAATGATTGGCAGCAAAGTCACAATACTTGCAATCTGAGCGACGATGCTGGAAAAATAAGTCTGGTATAAGGTGATATCTCCGACACCGATGATTCCTTTCCATGCAATGTAGGCTGTAAATGCAAGACAGAATACCTGAAAGATCTGAAATGCAACCCAGCTGATTGAAGAAAAGTATGTCTGAATCATATCAAGCTGAAGCCCTTTTTCAGCAACTTTACGAAGCTGTTCACTCATTTTACGGGCTTCCTGATCTTCCAGAGCGTGAGCTTTAGTTACAGGAATCATTTCAACCATTTCCATTACTTTTGCAGAAGTTTCTTCCATTTCTTTACGGAAAGCACGGTTATGGTTTTTGATTTTTCCTTTAAAACCAACAATGATCAAAACAGAAACCGGTATCGTGCAGAGGAAGAAAAGAAATACGATCCGACTTTTGAAGATGACCACTCCGAAGGATACACCAATGTTCAGAATGATAGTCAAAAGAGAGATAAAAATCTGAGATGCAAGATTTTGTATCTGTTCTACATCTCGCATGATCTTCGACTGAAGCCTTCCGGACTGCATTTCCTTGTGATAGGTAATCGACAATTGCTGAAGCTTGCAGACTAGGGCTTCTCGCAGTTCTTTCTCTACTGTTCGTACCGTTTTAGCATAGAGCCAGGTATGGATGTAGTTGGTTGGTATGTTCTGTACCAGAAATGCAATCATAAGGATGGTATTCAGAATCAGAATTTTGGTAATATTCCCGTTGTGGTCTGTCACTGCATTGATAATATTAGCTGTGACGATTGGAAGAACCCAGGTTGGGGAATGCTTGATAATGAAAAAGAAAATGGAACCAACCAGCGCGCCATAGTGTCCCTTGAAAAGAGAAAGAAGCGTGCGCAGGTTATTTTTTCTGTTCCGGCTGAAGATGTGCATCACGGCAGCTTCTTCCTGCCAGAGATCCTGTTCTGAAGTTTGTTGTATGCTATTTTCTTGTGTCTCTCCCATAGTAGTCTTTAATAACCTCCTGTATCGGTTTGTTGCAGATTTCGTAGCTGGTATCTCTTGATGCAATACTTCT
The DNA here is from genome assembly GCF_003461545.1 of Coprococcus sp. AF16-22. Lineage (NCBI taxonomy): Bacteria > Bacillati > Bacillota > Clostridia > Lachnospirales > Lachnospiraceae > Coprococcus > Coprococcus sp. AF16-22. Next base: position 150,867 of record NZ_QTXH01000003.1, on the reverse strand, counting down.
GGACGGAATAACCGGGGCCCATTCCCACATGGCAAAACCATTGACCCATGAGCGCTTTGCACAGGCCTCAAACATAGCACGATACCAGTCTGGCTGTTCCTCCAGACGTAAATCTCCCTGAATTGCCCAGTTGTTAGGCACCAGTGAGGATCCTTTTCTGGACATGCATCCTGCTTCGGCGAAGAAGAATGGTTTCTTGAATTTCTGAACGACTTTTTCAATACGGTCAAGTTCCTGTTCCCACTGATCAATCGGATAATATCCGCTGGAAGAAATCATGTCGACACAGTCCCACCAGGTTACATTTTCTTCCTGATATTTATCGGTATTATAGGAAACAGGTCCGTGGTAATAGTTTCGGATCGCAGCGATTACGTTTCTCCATTCTTCACTGCGGTGTTCCGTCATTACCATCTCACATCCTGCAATAAAAAGATCACATTGTTCGGCTTCTGCAATTTTGGCATAGTGTGTCTGGAATTCTGTGTAAGAGGCAAACCAGTTTTCCCATTTCGGTTCACATGGAACATCTTTTTCAAAGAAACTGATGTAAGCACGCCAGACACCATTTTTACAATTAACGGTAGGTTTCAAGGCAACACGGATGCGCTTGCTTTTTGCATAGCGGATCATATTGATTAATTCTTCATCTGAGAATGTGGCACTGGAAGTGTAACAGATCTCTTCTGAGTGTGCGTGGTCCTGTAGCCCTACAGGAGCAAGGATTACGAAATCAGCAGCAGTGTGTTCTATCATATAATCAAAACTGTCACGGGCAGTCTGTGTAGAAAGAGAACCACGTTTGTGAAATGGGGCAAATGTAATTCCTTTAATATATCCAAATTGATTTTGAATTTTCATTTTGGTAAAAACCTCCTGTCTTTCGAATTATATAGTTTCTATTTTCTGCTGGAAGTATATCATGTAGAAAAAAGATATGATATAATGAATCTATTATAAAATTGTAAAAATCTATGATGGAGATAATCTGTGAAACCTTATTTTGAATGTTTAGACAAATTAAACAAACCATATGAAGCCTTTTTATTTGATGCACAGACATCTGAGATGTTCCCAATTCTTCCACATTGGCATTATTTTGTGGAGATTCTTTACATGGTGGAGGGAAAGGCGTATGTAGAGGCAGGAGAAGAGAATTATGTATTGGAACCGGGAGATCTGATCGTATTTTATCCACAGATGGCACATGCAATTTATTCAACAGGACAGCTTCCAATCCGTTACTATGTCCTGAAATTCGATCCTGCACATCTGAATATATCCGGTTCGGCACTTCCATCGATTTCGAGTCTGATCGCCATGGCCGCAGTGGAGCAGAAGCTATCGGTTTATTTTTCGAAAGAGAAATTTAATCAGGAAAAAATGAAGCAGCTGATTCAGGGATCAGTGAAGACGTTAGAAGAAAAGCAATTTGGTTATGACATTATTATGCATTCGAATTATTGTCTTCTTATGGCAGAAATTCTTCGTGTCTGGAAGCAGGAAGGCTTTCAGATAAAAAAAAGGAAAAAGGAAACTGTATTAAGCGAAAAATTTACAGAGGTATCTGAGTACATTTCACAGCACTACCAGGAAGATCTCTCGGTGGCGGAGCTGGCAGAAAAATTTCATATGAGTTATTCGTATTTTGCCGCAATATTCAAGGAGTACTATGGACAGACCTGCAAGGAGATGATTCTCACGGTAAGACTGCAAAAAGCGGAGGACTTATTGCAATTCACAGATTTTGACCTAACTTATATCAGCCAGGAGACAGGATTTTGTGACTGCAGCCATTTTATCAAGGCGTTTAAACAGAAGTATGGAGTGACACCGAGGAAGTATAGGATGAAGGAGAAAAGTTTTGATTTTGTATCACGGAAGTAAAGAAATTGCAGAGGGATTATTACCTTCGTTTGCACCAAGATATACCTTAATATTCATATTTTCCCTCTTTTCAAAAATGGGCAATTCCAATTGGAATTGCCCATTCATCGTACTAATCATGCAATTTTTTCTTACTTACACCGATTTCTGCATCAAATGATGTAAATCGCTGTTTTTCATTTTTATCAAATGAAGTATGTCCCGTCTATTTGGTAAAACGGTACATCTTTACATCACGTCGACTGACGTCTCCGTGTGTTTTTCGCCTTATGTCGGTGTTCGCAAGCGCACACCGCCGCAAGGCTCAGTTTTCTCATCTTAATAGAGCTTCGCACCTGCAGGAATATGGTTGTCAACCATCAGAAGGTGAAGCTTCTCCTCGCCCTCTTCCTCATGGATAGCTGAAAGAAGCATACCGCATGAATCGATTCCCATCATCTTTCTAGGTGGAAGGTTTGTTATTGCAATAAGTGTCTTGCCGACTAACTCCTCTGGCTCATAGAATGCATGGATTCCTGAGAGGATGGTTCTGTCTGTGCCTGTGCCGTCATCCAGTGTGAACTGAAGGAGCTTCTTGCTCTTTGGCACTGCTGAACATTCCTTAACCTTTACCGCTCTGAAGTCTGATCTTGAAAATGTCTCGAAATCAACCTCATCAGCAAAAAGTGGCTCTATATCTACCTTGGAGAAATCGATCTTCTCGTTTGGTGTGAAGAATCCGTTGTTGTCACCGGCTGTCTCAGATACTGAATCAGAATCTGAACCACCCTCACTCTTCATAGTCGGGAACAGAAGAACATCTCTGATCGCCTGTGAATCTGTAAGGAGCATAACCAGTCTGTCTATACCATAACCGATACCGCCTGTTGGAGGCATACCGATCTCAAGCGCATTGAGGAAATCCTCATCTGTGTGCTCAGCCTCGTCATCTCCGGCTGCGGCATTCGCATCCTGAGCGGCAAATCTCTCACGCTGATCGATAGGATCGTTCAGCTCTGAGTATGCGTTACACATCTCCCATGTGTTGATGAAGAGCTCGAAACGCTCAACCTTTGTAGGGTCTGAAGGCTTCTTCTTCGTAAGTGGTGAGATCTCGATTGGATGATCCATGATGAATGTAGGCTGGATCAGCTTCTCCTCACAGAACTCCTCGAAGAACAGGTTCACGATGTCGCCCTTCTTGTGGCGCTCCTCGTACTCTACGTGATGCTCGTCAGCGATCTTCTTCGCCTCAGCGTCATCAGCAACCTGGTCAAAATCAACACCTGTATATTTCTTGATAGCGTCAACCATAGTCAGACGCTCAAATGGCTTGCCAAAGTCGATCTCGATTCCGTTGTATGAGATCTTGGTGCTTCCACATACCTTCTCTGCGAGGTAACGGAACATGGACTCTGTGAGCTCCATCATACCATAGTAATCTGTGTATGCCTGGTACAGCTCCATCAGAGTGAACTCAGGGTTGTGACGTGTGTCAACACCCTCGTTACGGAATACTCGTCCGATCTCGTATACTCTCTCAAGACCGCCGACGATAAGTCTCTTCAGGTAGAGCTCAAGTGATATACGGAGCTTTACATCCTCATTGAGTGCATTGTAATGTGTCTCAAATGGTCTGGCTGCGGCACCACCGGCATTGCTGACCAACATAGGTGTCTCAACCTCCATGAAGTCACGTCCTGCCAGGAAGTTACGGATCTCCTTTAATATCTGTGATCTCTTGATAAATACTTCCTTGCTGTCCTGGTTCATGATGAGATCCACATATCTCTGACGATATCTCATATCTGTATCTGTCAGTCCGTGGAACTTCTCAGGAAGGATCTGGAGTGACTTAGAGAGAAGTGTGATCTCCTCTGCATGTATGGATATCTCACCAGTCTTTGTTCTGAATGCATATCCCTTAACTCCATATATATCACCGATATCTGACTTCTTGAAGTCAGCGTATGACTCCTCACCGATCTGATCTCTTGCAACATACACCTGAATGTTGCCCTTAAGATCCTGAATGTTACAGAAAGAAGCCTTACCCATGACACGCTTGAACATCATACGTCCTGCGATGCTCACATTGATAGGTGAAGCATCCATGATGGCTCTTCTCTCATTGTAATCGTTGTTTAAAACTTCTCTCTTCTCTGCCTCTTCAAGGTCCTCAACTGAAGGTGTCTGTCTACCAGCCAGAAGCTCTGCCTCATGTGCTGTGTACATCTCCTTCACATCTGCACTGTGCTGCTGCACATCATACTTTGTTATGACAAATGGATCATTGCCTGCCGCCTGAAGGTCTGCCAGCTTCTCGCGGCGCACCATCTGCAGCTTATTAAGATCCTGATCTTTTCCCTTGTTATTCTGCTCTGCCATCTTCTCTTACAGCTCCTGTCTCTTAATATCAAGTACCCTGTACTTAAACTCTCCGTCCGGTGCCTCCACCAGAACCTCTTCGCCAACCTTTGCACCCTTGAGTGCCATTCCAACAGGTGACTCATCTGAGATCTTGTTGTTCATGATATCCGCCTGTGATGAACCAACAATATCGTACTCGATCTTCTCATCGAACTCGTAGTCATATACAACTACCTTACATCCGATACCTACAACTCCTGTATCGACCTCATCTTCGTCGACTACTTCTATATTCTTGAGCATGGCCTCGAGCTGCTCGATTCTTGCCTCGATGTCTCTCTGCTCGTCCTTGGCTGCATCGTACTCTGCATTCTCTGACAGATCTCCCTGTTCTCTGGCCTCTTTGATCTTAGCTGCGATCTCTCTACGTTTATTAACCTTCAGATTCTGAAGCTCTTCCTCTATCTTCTTGAGACCTGAATAAGTAACCACATTCTTCTTCTCTGCCATTGCCGCACATACCTCCTAAATATCATAAATTATTGACTCCACAGCTCAGCATTTCCGCATACTATGGTATAAAAAAATGCGGAAGATGGGACTTGAACCCACACGGTATTGCTACCACAGGCACCTGAAGCCTGCGCGTCTGCCAATTCCGCCACTTCCGCATGTTCACAACGAACGTTAATATAATATACTGTTTGCCTTGGTATGTCAACCACTTTTTTTGCATTTCCGCAAGCATTTTCCCATAAAAAAGGAAAAACATATATACCACATTTCAATGCATGTATATATGTTTTCCCGCAAATATATCTACTGCTTGTTATTACCTAACATATGCCATTACTTTTTGCTCTTGGCACTGGCGGTCTTGGAGTATGCTGACTGAGCAGCACATCCACCGTCGTTAACTGCCACTGCAGCGACCTTGTAATAGTATGTCTTGCCCTTTGCAGCCTTCTTGTCTGTAAAGCTGCATGATGATGTTGTACCGATCTTAGAGTACTTACCATTCTTCTTTGTTGCGCGATATACTACGTAGTTCTTCGCTCCTGTAACGCTACTCCACTTTACTGTGATCTTCTTGGCTCCGGTGTTAGATGCACCTGACATCTTTGGTGTACCTACAGCATGTGTATACACTGCCTTATACTGCTTTGCAGCTTCATAGTCAATGCTGCAGTTAACCCCGCTGACAATTGTCGATGGCTGTATAAAATATGTATACTCAAGCTTGGTCGTGAGCTTGCGGTCACTGAAGTTTGTTGACGTTGTCTGTCCCAGCCACTGGGTTGTGCCGAGAACAGGGTTCATTCTGTATACTGTGTAAGAATCTGCACCAGGCACCGCTGACCATGTAACTCTGACCTCGGATGTGGACTTTCTCACAGCCTTTACATTCTTAGCAAGAGGGATATAGTTGACGCTGACGGATGTCATCTCGCCCTGCTTCTTACCCTTGTATGGCACTACGTATGCAGAGTAATACTTAATACCCTTACTGCTGCTTCCTGTATTCTTGAACTTGTATGTATTTCTGGCTGCAGATTTGATCACTGCAACCTGCTCAAGCTTATTTGTGTAGTTATTTCTCGCAAATATCTTGTAGCCTGAAGCTCCCCAGACTCTGTTCCACTTGAGATTGGTGTATATCGTCAGGTTTTTCTTGTCTTTGCTTGCAGATACCGTGGATGAGACAGCCTCAAGCTCTCTCACGCTCTCTGTGTATCCGGTCTGGAGCCATTTGTATGTCACGTTCTCACAAATGACCTTTCCGCCTGAAACACTCTGGCTCTTAAGCTTGAATGAATACTCAGCGCCAGATGCAAGTCCCTTGATGGTGCATGATGTTCCCTTTGTCGCAACAGCTCTCTTATATCTGTCTCCCGATATATCGGATCTCATATACCAGACTTCATACATATTTGCTCCGGCTGCCTTATCCCATGTGAGCTTTACTGAGCTCTTTGTGTTCTGAACCGCTGTGAGCTCCGTGGTACCCATGAGTATCTTTACGCCGCGGACCTCACTTGCAGTTCCCTTTGAAACCGCTCTGGTAGAGGCATCATAATACTTTGGAACTACCTTGTAGTAGTATGTCTTTCCAGCCTTAACTGTTGTATCTGTATACTCCGGTGTGTATATCGTCTTTATCTTCTTAAAGCCCTTTGTCTTTGAAGTTGAACGGTACAGATCGAACTGGTTAGCAGCGCCGTAATCGCTTACCGTTATATCAGCACCCTTTGCGCCTCTATCGACTGAAAGCTCCGCTGTCCCAAGCCTGCAGTCCACCTTTGCAACGGCTGATGTCTCTACAACCCTGGATGTCTTATTGTATGAGTCAGTTCCGGTTACTATCTTCGCCATATAGTAATAGGTATTTCCTACTTTTACATTATTATCATAATACCTCACTTCAGAAGCTCCATACATGTAACCGACGCCTGACAAAATCTTCGTAAAGCCTCCTGATGGCTTTGTGGATCTGTACACCTCATACCAGATATCATTCTGTACGTAGCTGTCAAATGGGAACGACACAGATACTCCACCTAATTCTCTATATCCGGTATCTCCCGTAGAATATGATACGTATTCTGAAGGCTTCCTGCTGCGGCTGAACTTAGGTGCTTCAAAATATATCTTTCCCGACTCCTGCGACACCGTCTGTCCATTGTCATCACTGACTACCAGCTTAAACTGATATGTCGAACCGGCAACTCCTCTGAATTCCGTATCCACATGCCAGCTTCCGTCATAGTCACTGCCTGTCCACGAGTCATACCATGCTCCATTTACATAGAGAACAGCCTCTGTTCCATATCCCGCGGCACTTATATGTACAGAACCGCTGCTTACGGTATCCTGACCTCCTACACTAAAATATGTTATGGATGCTTCTTCAGCAAATGCCACCTCAGCCTGAGCGGACTGTACATCTGCACTGCCGTCTGCTGCCATTGCTGGCAATGCCTCACCAAACACCATGGTTGAAGCAAGCGCCACGCATAAAGCTTTCTTTATCAATCTATTCTTCATAGTTTACCCCTTTTCATCTATTTGCGGATCTTTATTCCCTTTGCATGTGATGCAACTGACTTGACTGTCTTTCCTCCATCATTAACTGTTGAAGCCACAACCTTGTAGTAATAGGTCGTTCCCTTCTTGAGCTTCTTGTTCATGTATGAAAGCTTTGTAGCTCCAGTCTTGCCGACCAGCTTGTATGTTCCATTCTTGCTGGTTGAACGATATACATAGTATCTGGTTGCATTTGTAACCTTCTTCCATGTTACAGTCGCTGTACCCTTGGAACCGTTTACAACCTTTGTTATGGCCGGTGATGCAAGCTTATGTGTATAGTCACTGCTATACAAATCATATCCGCTGCTGAATCCAAAGTCTGTGCCTACAACAACAGAGTATGTATACTTCATTCCGTCTGTCACGTTCACATCCGTGAAGTTAGTTGCCTTTGTCGATCCTATGTACTGGCGTACACCGAGCTCTGTAGTTCTGTATACATAGTATTCCTTTGCCCCGCTTACAGCAGACCATGTTATCTTGGTCGATGTTGTGCTCTTCTTTACAGCCTTAACACGCTTTGCACTTGGCATCTCTGAATTCCACAGAGTGTTATCCTCGCCTCTTGCCTTTCCCTTATATGGTCTCACATATATCTGAGAGTATTTGCGCTCCTTGCCCTTGGCACTTGTGTTTGTAAATGTATATGATGTCTTTTTTCCCGATTTTATCTTCTTGATGGTCTCTATCTTGCCTGTACTGCTGTTGAGGCCTGATATAACATATCCTGATGCGCCCCAGTCTCTGTACCATGTGAGAGAATATCTTACAGACAGGACATCCTTCCTGCCGTTCAGTGATGAAGATACAGCTCCCGCAGTCAGATCCTGGACTCTCTTGGTGTAACCCATGGTCCTCTCAGATGTATCTGTCGTCTCATATCTCACGGCAGCTCCTGATTTCTTGACTGTCCTTATCATCACCTTGTATGTTCCGTTCGGATCAAGCTTTGTAAGGGTGCATGAGTTTTTCTTGGTGACCACCATACGCTTGTATGCATCACCGGTTATATCGGTTCTCTTTGCCCATACCTCGTATGATACGTCTGCGGTATTGTCCGCAGCCCATGTACACTTCAGTGATCTGTTGCCTGTCTGTATAAGGCTAGGTGCACCTGCTGCATTCATGATAAACTTTACGCCGACAACACCAGATGTCTTTCCTGTTGTTATCTTTCGTGTCTGTGAGTCGTAATACTTTGGCACTACCTTGTAGTAGTATACCGTTCCACTCTTGACCGCTGTGTCCGTGAAATCAGCAGAATATATAGTCTTTATCTTTCTGTAGCCCTTGCTCTTGTTTGTTGAGCGGTACACATCGTACTGATTTGCAAAATTGCTGGTCATCCACAGGAATACTCCCGGCTTACTTATCTTTTCTGATACATTCATGCTTGAAGCATAGAGCTGATCCACCTCTGGAATGCCCACCTTTACTGAAGCTGTCTTACTTGTAGCTATGACCTTGCTCGTCTTCACATACTGATCTGAACCGCTCACGATCCTGAATCTGTAATAATATGTAGTTCCGGTCTTCGCAGTGCTGTCAAGATATGCAAGTCTTGACGTGTAAGATTCACTTCCCGTTGCAATCGTGGTAAATGGCCCACCTGACTTGGTCGCTCTCTGAACCTCATACTTGACCTCATCTGAATGCCTGCTATCAAGATATACGCTGACAGACACATAGCCTGGTTTTGCATAGCCAGTGCTTCCGACTGTATATCCTACACTAACACTAGGATCACCATCAAAGCTCACCTTGTCAGTTTTGACCGGTGAAACCTTCTGTACAGTCACCTCTCCATTTGAATCGTAGGCTCTGACCTCTGCGTTGTAGGTGGAATCAAGCAGCGCCGGGATCTCACAGTTAATACTAAAGGACTGCTGGTCCTCTCCGTTGTACTGTTCCCCGCACTTTACTCCATTGACCCAGACCTCAACTCTGTAAGCCCGGCCGCTTGCATTGATCGTTATGGTCTTTGAGTTCTTATAAGCTCCCGCATACCATATGCTGACATTGGCTGCCGCCACATCAGCCTGTTCCTCCGCCGCCACTGTGGCAGCAGTTCTTCCGTCTGCCGCATTTTCCACACTGGCTGCCATAGCCGTGCCCGCCTCACCGAGCATCATGGCTGAAGCCAGAGCAATGCACAGACATTTTCTCGCAATGTTCTTTCTCATAATATCCCCTTTCCTTTTCTATCTTTAAAATAAAGACATGTTCTCTTTTATTTTAAATTCCCGGAGCCCCTTAGTCAATGTGGATAAACCACAGATTCATTTGTCTATAGACGACAATAGAGACCGGGCATAAAACCTCGGTCTCTATCAGCTTATCCATATTCAAATATATCGCGTGCAGCTTACTCCTCTGTGGCTGCCTCAGATGCATCTGTTGCAGTTGCCTCCACCTGAACTGATCTGTTCATGAGATAGTCAAGCACGTTCTCCTCTGTGGCATAGAACATCAGGTCTGACTCTGAGTAATACTTGTCCACGTCTGAGTCATTCTCCAGATTGTTCTTGTCCATAACCTTCTGTCTGTACGCCTTTATGTCTGCGTTATCGGCGATGAGGTCATTGTCCATTGCTATGCATGACACAACGATCTTCTCCTTCATGACGTTCTCAACTGTGGTGTGAAGGTACTCAAGGAATGATGCCTCGTCCTCATATCCATAGAAATACTTCATATATGCCTCGAAGTCGATTCCGTAGTTGTCTGCGGCACTTCTCACATTTGACACCATGGACTGAACGTAGGAAGCTACCTCATCCTCAGGATACTTGTCAAATGTAACCTTCTCCTCAACAGCCTTGAGAACAGAAGTTCTGTCTGTCTCGTCCGCGGAATCGTCCTTGTCCTTCTGAACATCTTCCTTCAGATGTGCTGTGTAGTCATCGGTTGTTGTGTACTCACCATCAGTAGCCTTCTTGACCAGTGCGTCTGTGTACTCAGGCACCGTGGTAACTGATATATAATTGATCGTAACCTTGTACTCTGCTGTAAGTCCGGCAACTGTTGTGTCGCTGTAATCATCAGGATATGTCACTGTGATCGTCTTGACATCACCCGGCTTGCTTCCTATGAGCTGATCGTCACTGCCATCACCAAGAGTGTTATTTCCCATGGTCAGTGTGTAATCTGTCTTGCTGTCCTTCTCTGTTCCTGAGACAGTCTCAACATAGTCCACATTGATCTTGTCGCCATCTGCCACTGTGCTGGTCTTATCCTCTGTAGTCTCAGAATTGTCACTGCAAAAACTGCTTATCGCACTGTTTACATCGTCCTCGGACACCTCTCTCGATGCCGGAACATATTCGATATCAGTGTATGCCGCCTTGTCTATGGTCGCACACTTTGAAAACTTCTTAAACTGGCTCTTTGTGTCATTGCTGCCACAGCCTGTCATCAGGCCTGCGCACATGACTGCCACCATTCCTGCTGCAAATATCTTCTTTACTCTCATATCTTTCTCCGTACCCCTTTACTTACTCTTCAGCCTGCTCTGCGTCAGCCGCCTCTGTTGACTCTGTGGTCTCTGCAGCCTCAGTTGTTGCTCCAGTTGTCGCCTTTGCATTGTCCATAAGGAAGTTCATGACCTTCTCTGCCAGAGCGTTGTACTTTATCTCAACGTCTGTAAGATTCTGTCTGAGCGTAGACTCATCAACACTGTTCTTCGTTGCATAATCAGCTATATACTTATCAGCCTCGTCATCTGTGACACTGATATTCTCCTTCTTGGCAATGGCACATACGACCATTCTCTCCTTCTGTGATTCCTCACAAACCTGCTGTACATACTGTTCAAATGCAGCGCTGTCATCATATCCATAGTAATAGTAGATATATGTGTCATACTCTATTCCGTTTGTCTCTGCCTGAGTCTTTATGGATGTTATGATCTTGTCAGCATTCGCCTGAACATCATCTGCTGATATGTTCTCTATTGTACTGTTGTTTATAACGGCAACCATGACCTCATTCTGAGCACTTGCAAGAGCTGAATCCTCCTTGTCCTGCTTGAGCTGCTCACGTACAGATGCCTCATACTCAGCAGTTGTCTTATATGAAGTATTGTTTGCAACCAGCTCATCATTGTATGTAGCCGGTTTATCTATCTTTATATAGTTAAGTGTCGTCTCGAACTTGGCCGCCTTGCCATTTAACTCATCCTTGCCATAATTCTCAGGAAAGGTTACATTCACGGTAAATGTCTCTCCCGGCTTATGTCCAACTATCTGATCCTCAAAGTTATCTATGAATGAACCAGAACCAAGGACGAGATCATATCCGCTGCCATTGGTATTGCCTCCATCGAACTCCTCACCATCTACAGTTCCGACAAAGTCAATATTTACTGTATCTCCGTTCTTCGCCTCGCTGGTTGTGTCCTTATCAAATGTAGCAAGTCCGTTCACAAATGAATCAACCTTGGCCTGAACCTCATCATCCGTGACATCAGTGCCCTTCTCCTCATACTCCATGCCCTTGTATTCACCGAGTGTGACATCTGCCGCATACTGATCCACCATATCCTCTATAGAAGCAAATTCTTCTGATGAATTGTCAGCACTCTCTGTAGCATCAGAAGATGTTGCCTTACTCGCTGTATTATCCAGCTTTCCACTCGTACCATTACTGTCGCCACAGCCTGTCATAAATGACATGGACAGAGCGAGTGCAAGAACAACTGCACATCCCTTATTAAATTTTCGCATAATCATACCTCTTTTACTTTTTATTAGAAGTGTAACCATCTTCATGATAAACTTCAACGAGTAAACTTATACCATATTTTCCTGTAAAAATAAAGCAATTTGAAATAATTCATAGAATTCTCACAAATGATTTCACATTCCTATAACAGGCAGTTTTACATCTGTTTTTGTGATGTATTTTATCTGTCCCACATTATTCAAAGGCAAATCCACAATATGTTGTGTCTACATATTTTTTATTTTTCTATATTTTGTACTTTTTGCAAATAACCTGTAGACAAACAAAATTGGGAATGATATAATCGACCATGTTGAGACATCAGTGTGAGATTTGCGACGAGGCACCTTATTTGTCGCTAATTTTTTTGCGGCTTTTTCAGTCGGCATACCATATATTGATGTCTCCTGTATGGTAGTATACAATATTTAGGGGGCGTACTTTTTTTAACGCCCATTCACATCACACACAGGGAGAATGGGAAATGCAAGTTATCAAGAGAGACGGTCGTGCTGTTACTTACGACCGAAGCAAGATCATATTGGCTATCCAGAAGGCTAACTCGGAGGTTGAGCCTTGTGAGAAGATCTCTGACGAGAAGATCGAGGAGATCGTCGGAAGCATCGAAGCCAAGAACAGAAAGAGAATGCTCGTTGAAGATATCCAGGATATCATCGAGCAGGGGCTTATGGCCGACGGCAAGTTTGTCCTTGCCAAGACCTACATTATATACAGATACAGCCGCGAGCTCATCAGAAAGGCAAATACGACTGATGATTCTATCCTCAGTCTTATCCAGAACAGGAATAAGGATGTCATGGAGGAGAATTCCAACAAGAATGCCACCGTCGCATCCACACAGCGTGATCTTATCGCAGGAGAGGTATCGAAGGATCTTACCAAGAGAATGCTCCTCCCTGAGAAGATCTCCAAGGCTCATGAGGAGGGCGCCATCCACTTCCACGACGCAGATTATTTCCTCCAGCCTATATTCAACTGCTGCCTTATCAACATTGGGGATATGCTTGACAACGGCACAGTCATGAACGGCAAGCTCATAGAGAGCCCGAAGAGCTTCCAGGTGGCATGTACCATCGTGACTCAGATCATCGCATCTGTCGCATCCAGCCAGTACGGCGGCCAGTCAGTCGATGTCCGTCACCTTGGAAAGTACCTCAGAAAGAGCTACAACAAATATAAAAAGAGATACACCGAAGAGTTCGGCGACAAGATAGACCCTGACACACTTGAGAAGCTCATCACAGAGAGACTCAAGGACGAGCTGAAGTCAGGAGTCCAGACTATCCAGTATCAGATAAATACTCTGATGACCACCAACGGCCAGTCTCCATTTGTCACTCTCTTCCTCAACCTCAGAGAGGACGACGAATACATCAAGGAGAACGCCATGATCATCGAGGAGATCCTCAGACAGAGACTTGAGGGAATCAAGAACGAGGCAGGCGTGTATGTTACACCTGCATTCCCTAAGCTCATATATGTTCTTGACGAGCACAACTGCCTCAAGGGCGGTGAGTACGACTATATCACAGAGCTCGCCATCAAGTGTTCTGCCAAGAGAATGTACCCTGATTACATATCAGCCAAGAAGATGCGTGAGAACTACGAGGGAAATGTATTCTCATGCATGGGATGCCGTTCATTCCTCTCCCCATGGAAGGATGAGAACGGAGAATATAAATGGGAAGGCCGTTTCAACCAGGGAGTTGTCAGTCTTAATCTTCCACAGATAGCTATACTTGCAAAGGGAGACGATGACAAGTTCTGGAGTCTTCTGGATGAAAGACTGCAGCTCTGCTACGACGCACTCATGTGCCGCCACAGAGCCCTCGAGGGTGTAACCTCTGACGTCAGCCCAGTCCACTGGCAGTACGGTGCCATCGCCAGACTTAAGAAGGGCGAGGTCATCGATCCACTGCTCCACAACGGTTACTCAACCATATCACTGGGATACATCGGTGTATATGAGGCCACCAAGCTCATGCGTGGTGTGAGCCACACAGATCCTGTTGGCGAGGAATTTGCACTGAAGCTTATGCACAAGCTCCGCGCAGCCTGCGACAAATGGAAGGCAGATACGGGACTTGGCTTCGGACTCTACGGAACTCCGGCCGAGAGCCTTTGCTACAGATTTGCACGTATCGACAAAGAGCGTTTCGGAACCATAAAGGATGTCACAGACAAGGGCTACTACACCAACTCTTACCACGTTGATGTCCGTGAGAAGATCGATGCATTCAGCAAGTTCAGATTTGAGAGCCAGTTCCAGACCATATCATCAGGTGGTGCCATCTCATATGTTGAGATACCAAACATGCGCAACAACCTGGATGCTCTGGCAGAGGTCGTAAGATATATATACGACAACATACAGTATGCTGAGTTCAACACCAAGTCTGACTACTGTCATGTATGTGGATACGATGGTGAGATCCTCATCAACGATGACGGCGAATGGGAATGTCCACAGTGTGGCAACAAGGATCACAACAAGATGAATGTTACCAGAAGAACCTGCGGTTATCTGGGCGAGAACTTCTGGAACGTGGGCAAGACCAAAGAGATAAAGGCAAGAGTGCTTCATCTATAGTCTTTTATAGAAAAACACTTGATATATTCAGGCAACTGATATAAAATAACAGTATGCATTAATAATTTCAATTGTATGGTCTGCATGTCGTAGAGGGCAACGCAGGCCATACTTTTGTTTTAAGATAAATTTAGAAGGGATCACATTATGAATTACGCAGATATCAAACTATTTGATGTGGCAAACGGAACCGGCGTCAGAGTGTCTGTATTTGTATCCGGCTGCACACACCACTGCAAGAACTGTTTCAACCCTGACACATGGGATTTCGGCTACGGCAAGCCGTTCACGGATGTGGAGATCAACCACATAATAGATAGTTGCAAGGAGGACTATATAGCAGGTCTCTCCCTGCTCGGCGGAGAACCTATGGAATATGTGAACCAGCAGGGGCTTCTTCCTCTGGCAAGAAAGTTCAAGGAGACCTACCCTGACAAGACCATCTGGTGCTACACCGGTTATACATTTGAAACCGATCTCTTAGACCGCATGTGTAATGAATGGGAGTATACAAAAGAACTTCTCTCCTACATTGACGTCCTTGTGGACGGAGAATTCATAGACGAACAGAAGGATCTGTCACTGAGATTCAAGGGCTCAAGGAACCAGCGTATCATAGATGTACCAAAGTCCTTGAAGACAGGCACCACAGTCCTGTGGGATGAAAGCGGAAAGTATTTTAAATAAAAGAAAAGCGGTCTGGCACACCATTAAAATGATGATGCCCGGCCGCTTTTTTGTTACTTTCCTGTTGAACCGAATCCGCCGGCTCCTCTGACTGTATCGCTGAGCTCGTCCACCTGATGGAATGCTCCAACGATATAAGGAGCGATCACAAGCTGTGCTATTCTCTCCTCAGGCTCAACCGTCTGTGCCTGGGTTCCGTGATTGTGGAGTGCAACCATGATTTCCCCTCTGTAATCCGCATCCACAACTCCAACCTTATTGGCCGGTGCAAGCCCCTTCTTGGATGCCAGACCGCTTCTCGCATACACAAGTCCTGCAAATCCCTCAGGTATCTCCATTGCTATACCCGTGTGAACCATCACCGTCTGTCCCGGCTCTATAGTAATCGCCTCATCAAGACACGCATACAGATCCGCCCCCGCTGCGTACTCTGAACCGTATGTCGGTATGACTGCCTTTTCATCCAGCTTCTTAATATTGATATCGTATACTGTTGCCATCTTTCTTCTCCTCTTATTCGTCAAATTTTATCTTGTTGTACACATCCATATCCACACTCTTACTGTATGAATATCCGCTGTCCAGCTCATCTATCCAGTCCTTCATAAGGTTGTCATAGTATTCCGCATCAGCGGCATCCGTGAGCTTCTTCTTGTTCTCGGCCGTGGCCTTCTCATCCGTAATGCTTATCATCTGGAATATATGATAACCATACTCAGTCTCCACCACCGTGGAGACCTCGCCATCCGACATGCTGTACAGTATGTCCAGCGTATCCTGGCCATAGGTGCTCAATATATCATCCCTGCTCATCGTATGTGTTCCCGCATACTTAAGCTCCTTTGCGCTTCCAAGGAATGATATATCCATATCTGTGCCATCCGAGGCTTCCACTATGGATTCATATGCCGCATCCGCCTTTTTCTTCTGCTCATCTATCTTGTCCTGTGAGTACAGGGTGATATTTCCATAATCGTCCTCCGAGTAGCACTCAAAGAACATGTCATAAAATGTACTCATCCTGGCCTGCTCATCGGATATCTCCGTGGAGCTCTGCTTCATCACATAATCATATATCTTGTCTGCCAGTGCGCTCTCACGCAAAACTCTCTTCACCGTATCGAGTTCAAGTCCAACCTCTGCGATCTGGGCATCAGTCAATTTGTCATAGAACTCTTGCGCCGCCGTATCCTGATCCTTCTGCTCGCTTGCAGTCAGGCTTATGCCGTACTCCCCGGATTTAGTTATAAGAGTCTTGGTCTTTATGAGCTTTGATATCGCCTGGCGCCTTGCTGCATCCACGGCATCCATCTCCAGACCATCATCAGTCACTATGCTCTGTTTCCACACGTCACTGCCATACTTTGATTCGTACTCCTCCTTCACAGTCTGGGCATAAATATACACCTCGTCTATCTCTATGTTCTGCCCGTTGTATCTGAGAACTACCTCCTTGCCAGTCTCCTCAGTGGCATCACTGCCACATCCAGTCACGGCAAATGCACATATGAGCGCCAGCAGCACACACAACCATCTCTTCACCTGAACCGCACCTCCTTATCTTTGTATTCTCCTGTCTGTATATTTCTAACTCATTATCTATGCTTTGTTATCCACACTGTCTTCTTCACTGTGGGTCATTATCAACATCTGGGACATATCCGCCACGACAAATTCCGCCTTTCTGAGAAGATCATTTTTCTCCTCCCGTCCAAGCTTCAATATAAACTCAGGCTTTGCCCCCATGACAAATTTCATCCTGCCTGAATAACTCTTAACGAGCTCATCTATCCCATCTACATTTATGTCAGCCCTGTTGTACATGACAAATCTCAGGTCTCCGTCCTTGTACCATATACGGGTTATGAAGCAGATATTTGCATTTGCCCTTAACAGTGCCACATCAAGAAGATTCATTGTCTCGTCAGGGATGTCGCCAAATCTGTCAATGAGCTCATCCACTATGTCATTGTACTCATCCTCATTCTTGATGAGGGATATTCTCTTACAAAGCTCCAGCTTGACAAAGTCGTTTTTGACGTACGTCTCAGGGATGAACGAATCCACCGGAAGGTCTATCTCCGTCTCGTATTCATGGAAAACCTTCTCGCCGCGGAGCTCCCTGACCGCATCATTAAGCATCTTGCAGTAAAGGTCATAGCCCACGACCTCATAGTTGCCCGACTGACTCTCGCCCAGGACGCTTCCCGCACCTCTGATGTTGAGATCCGCCTTGGACACCTTGACTCCCGAGCCGAGATCCGTATATTCTTTTATCGCTCTAAGTCTCTTCTCAGCGACCTCGGATATCATCTTGTTGCGCCTGTAGAACATAAATGCAAATGCACTTCTGTCCGAGCGACCAACTCTTCCGCGTAACTGGTAGAGCTGTGCCAGACCAAACAGGTTAGCGTCGTGTATGATTATGGTATTTGCATTCGGTATATCAAGTCCGGTCTCTATGATGGTCGTGCACACAAGCACGTCTATCTCCTTTTTGTTGAACCGGTACATGATGTCCTCCAGCGTGCGGCCATCCATCTGTCCATGGGCAAACTCTACATTTGCATATGGCACGAGGCTTCTCACATCATCCGCAAATCTCTCTATGCCTTCGACCCTGTTGTACACATAGTATACCTGACCATGCCTTGCAAGCTCTCTGGCAATCGCCTCCCTGGCAAGCTCCCTGTCATATTCCATGACATAGGTCTGTATCGGCCTCCTGTCCACCGGAGGCTCCTCAAGCAGGCTCATGTCTCTGATTCCAACAAGACTCATATGGAGTGTTCTCGGGATAGGCGTCGCCGTCAGTGTCAGAACATCCACATTGGTCTTCATCTCTTTTATCTTCTCTTTGTGATTTACACCGAATCTCTGTTCCTCATCTATTATGAGAAGTCCCAGATTCTTGAACTCCACATCCTTTGAGAGCAGCCTGTGGGTTCCTATGACTATGTCCACCTTGCCCTCTTTCAGCTCTCTGAGTGTAGATTTTATCTCCTTCTGGGTACAGAATCTGCACAACAGTCTCACCGTCACTGGATAATCCTTCATTCGCTCTGTGAACGTCTCATAATGCTGCTCGGCAAGGATCGTGGTCGGCACAAGATACGCAACCTGTTTGCTGTCACCGACAGCCTTGAACGCAGCACGGATCGCCACCTCAGTCTTGCCAAATCCAACGTCTCCGCACACCAGTCTATCCATGATCTTATGGCTCTCCATGTCCGCCTTGACATCCTCTATGGCCTTTAACTGATCGTCAGTCTCAGTATAAGGAAATGTCTCCTCGAACTCCTTCTGCCACTCGGAATCAGGAGAATAGGCAAAGCCTTCCCTCGCCTGTCTCTCTGAGTACAGCTTTACAAGATGCTGAGCCACCTCGCTGACATGGCCCTTAACCTTGTTTCTTACCTTCTGCCACTCACTGCCACCGAGTCTGTTGATCTTCGGGGCTCGGCTCTCCTTGCTCCTGTACTTCTGGATCCTGTCCGTCTCGGAAGCCAGGACATATAATTTGCCGCCCTCAGCATACTCGATAACCAGATAGTCCTTCAAGGCGCCGTCGACCTCTATCTTCTCAAGCCCACGATAGATACCTATTCCGTACTTCTCATGGACCACATAATCGCCCACGCTCACATCCGAGAATGACTTTACTATCTCCCCGGCACGCGGCAGCTTCTTCCTCGAAGCCTGCGAATGTGATGTCTTGCTGGAGAACACATCTCCCTCACTGACCACGATGAGCTTCATCTCCGGTATCATAAAACCGGCTCTGAGCCTTCCCGGCATGACCGCCATCTCTCTGGCAGCCAGAGCTTTGTCTGGGTCGTTCAGGTAATGACATATGACGTCATTGTCCATGAGGTTATCGACCATTCTCTTCGCACCGACCGATGATGGCGATACGAACAGGACGCTGTATTTGTCCTTCTTCCATTTCTTGATATCAGTAACCAGCGCATCAAAATTGTTCCTGTAGCTGTGAACCTCCCTGCTCTCGATCTCCACGCGGTGAGCATACTTTACACGGTCATCCTCACCCACAAATGAGTCAAAGCCCACAACCTTGTAGCGTCTGCATTTTTCCAGAACATCATCATAAGTGAACAGAACCTTCATCTGCCCCGGGAGGATATATCCCCCCTCCAGCCTGTGCGTCAGGCTGCTAAGAAAACTCTTCTCACTGCCATCCGCCTTCTCCGTGACCTTCTTCGTCTCATCTATGAAAATGTACGCATCCTCCGGCAGGCAGTCCACCAGAGACACCGTGTCACTGTAGAAATAATCAACATAGCTGTCCACTCCGTATATCGCACTGAACTCCGTGAGCTGTTCCTTCAGCGTGGCTATCTCGCCCTTTATCCTGGCATACGCCTCCGTCTGAAATGAATCCTTAAGCTTCTTCGCATACGGCTTCAGCTCTGCCTCCAGCCTGTGTATACCTCTGTCGATCCTCTCCTTTGAAAGCACCATCTCTCCCGCGGGATAAATTACAAGTTCATCCACATTCTCTATGGATCTCTGGCTCTCCGCATCAAATGTCTTGATGGTATCGACTTCATCGTCCCACATGTCTATTCTGTATGGACATTCCTCAGTCAGCGGAAATATGTCCACGATACCGCCTCGTATGGCAAATTGTCCCGGCTCCTCCACACTGTCAGTTTTTTCATAACCAAGGTCCACCAACTTGCCCTTGAGCTCATCCAGATCAAGAGACTGTGCCGCATGGATATTTATCACGTATTTTTTCATATAGGACAGTGCAGGTATCTTGTCATACATTGCATCTACCGTGGCTATGATCGTACATGGTTCTCCCGTTGCCAGACGCCGAAGGACCTCCATGCGCCGTCTGGTTATGGCATTGCCGTGGACATCTGCACTGAAGAACAGAATATCCTTTGCAGGATACATATATACATCCCTTCCGTAGAACTTCATATCGCTGTACAGCTCCTCCGCACGCCTGTCGTTATATGTCAGTATCAGTCGCACCGATGCGTCATCACCGAAGCCCTGCATCATGAATACTCTGTCCGTGCCCTCGCCCGTCATACCTGTCACATTGACAAATCCATCTCCGGATGCAAGCCACTCCTTCAACTCTGTATATATATTCAGTTTTTCAAATGGCTCACCAAGTACACGTATCATTCTCCATCACTCTCAATTAAACTTATTCATAGCTGCAACTGTGCCATCCGCCAGTATGGTCTCCACCGCATCGCAGGCATTACCGCAGCTCTCTCTTATATTCGCCAGATCTTCCTTTCCAAATCTCGACAACACATAATCAGCCAGATCCATGTGATCCGGCTTTTTGCCAACACCCACTCTGATCCTGACAAATTCCTGGCTGCCAACGTGCTGTATGATATTCTTCATACCGTTATGACCGCCGGCGCTTCCCTTCTGTCTGATTCTGAGCTTGCCGACATCAAGATCTATGTCATCGTACACGACTATCAGATCTTCAACCGTGCATTTGTAGAAGTCCATTATCGCCCTTACGCTCTCTCCGCTGAGATTCATAAATGTCTGAGGCATGGCGAGTATGACCTTCTCTCCGTCTATTATACCCTTTCCTATAAGTGCCTTATGCTTTGCAGTGTCTATCCTTATATTATATCTCTCTGCCAGCTCATCCAGAACCGCAAATCCTACATTGTGTCTTGTTCCGGCATATTTCGCACCGGGATTGCCAAGTCCAACTATGATCTTCATTTGGTCTCTCCATTTTCCTCCACCCAGGTGGATCGTTCTATTGTTATCTGTTCTCCATGATCTTCTCAGCATCTGCAAGCTGCTCCAGAGTGTTGACTCCTCTTATCTGGTCAGCATCGTCCATCGGAACAGCGGAAGCCGGAAGCCCCATTTTCTTTATTATCTCTATCGCATCCGGAAGATAATACTCTCCCTGGGCGTTGTCATTTGATATCTGTGACAGTGCGTCCTGAAGTGCTGCGCAGTCAAATATATACATGCCCGAGTTAACTTCCTTCACAGCCTGCTCCGCTTCGTCAGCATCCTTCTGCTCCACGATCTTTGCCAGGCTGTCACCGTCCCTTATGATCCTTCCATATCCAAATGGATCATCAAGCATCGCCGATATTACAGTTACACCATTCCCGCTCTCCTTGTGGAAATCAAGTGCTTTTCTGAGTGTATCCCCTGTCACAAGCGGTGTATCTCCACAGAGTATGATCACATCCCCATCACGTCCAATAAAATCTGCAGCACACTTTACCGCATGGCCTGTTCCGAGCTGCTCCTCCTGAAGCGCATAGTCAACCTTCACATCGTTGACACTGGCAGCTATGGCTGACTTCACCTCGTCTGCCTTGTATCCAACGATCACACACACCTCGTCTGCACCCGCCTGGCGCGCCGCTTCTATAGAATAATATACCATCGGTTTTCCCATCACCTGATGAACTACCTTTGGCTTATCTGACTTCATTCTTGTTCCCTTGCCTGCCGCAAGTATAACTGATTTTACCATTATTATATCCTCCATATTCTATCTGGATCTAAACAGATACATTCTACTTTATACTATATTTTTTTACAAGACCATATAAAAAGAGCCAATGCTATCAGCTTGGTGACTTACGCCTCTAGCACTGGCTCTGAATGTCTATTTGAGACTGGTATTACTCTTCCAAAGATTCCTGATACTTTGAAAGAATCATACTCTGCAGACGCTCTCTTGTAGCTGTATTGATCGGATGAGCGATATCTCTATATTCTCCATCCGCTGCCTTTCTACTCGGCATCGCGATGAACATGCCCTTCTCACCCTCGATGATCTTGATGTCATGCACAACAAACTCGTCATCGATCGTAATAGAAACAACCGCCTTCATCTTGCCTTCCTTCTCAACACTTCTGATCCTGATATCAGTTATCTGCATCTGAATTACCCCCTTAACCCTGACACACATTGCGATCCCACACGCAACTGTCATTTGTACTACTTATACCGTATGCATCCTACAACGCATATCTGAAATCCTTCTCCACTATTACCTTGATGTCCTCAGGTGTTCCCTGATGTACTGTGTTCGCGCGGAGTGTATCCCTGCTCTCCACGATACAATTCTCGATGATGGAATTATCACCGATGTTGACATCGTTAAGTATGATCGAGTTCCTGATCACACAGTTATTTCCAATGTATACCTTCTTGAATATAACTGAGTTCTCAACGGTTCCGTTGATGATACAACCGCTTGCTATCAAGCTGTTATTTACCACCGCATCTGCATTGTACTTTGCTGGTGGGAGATCATCCACTCTTGAGTAGATATCCGGATGCTGTTTGAAGAAGAAGTCTCTTACGTCCTTCTTGAGGAAATCCATATTAGCTCTGTAATATGACTCCTTTGTTCCTATGTTTCTCCAGTAACTGTCCATCTTGTATCCGTAAATTCTCTTGACACCCTTATATCTCACGAGAATATCTCTTACGAAATCATTTCTTCCCTCGTTGGCACATGTCTCAAGGAGTTCGATGAGCTGTCTTCTTCTTATGACATATACACCTATGGAAACCGTGTTGGTTCCTGCCACAAGAGGCTTCTCCTCGAAGTCTATGATCCTGCCATCCTCGTTCATCTTGATAACACCAAATCTGTTGATGTCATCCTCGCCCGGTGCCATATCCTTGCATACAACCGTGATATCTGCACCATTGCTTATATGCTCCTCAAGAACCTTGTTGTAGTCGAGCTTGTAGATACCGTCTCCTGAAGCGATAACTACATATGGCTCATGGCTCTCCTTGAGGAACTTGATATTCTGATAAAGTGCATCTGCTGTTCCCTTGTACCAGTAGCTGTTAGCTGCTGTGATGGTAGGTGTGAAGATGAACAGACCTCCCTGCTTTCTTCCGAAATCCCACCACTTGCTTGAGTTCAGATGCTCATTCAGTGATCTTGTGTTGTACTGTGTGAATACCGCTACCTTCTGAATATGAGAATTAGTCATATTGGAAAGTGCGAAATCAATTGCTCTGTAGCTTCCTGTGATAGGCATGGCTGCAACGGCTCTCTTTGCTGAAAGATCTCCCAGCTTATTGCTGTTACCACCTGCCAGAATAATTCCTAATGCTCTCATGTCTACTCACCTGCCTTTATAATACTACCGCCACTCGGAAGTGTTCCGTCCGGATAATCCGAAGGATCTGTGTCACCGAATATTGCAGTGTTCTTACCTATTGTTACGCCCTCAGGTATAACTGAGTTCTCACCTATAGTAACAAGGCCAAATGCGTAGATATTAGGCTTCATCTCATTGACAGCTTCCTCACCAACTCCAAGCTTGGCATTTGCACCAACCTTGACATTCTCGGCAATGATTCCCTTTTCAACATAGGCACCAGCTTCGATCGTAACCCCATTCATTATAATCGAATCCTTAACGACCGCACCCTCTCCTATGGTTACACAAGAGCCTATAACTGAATTCTCAACGGTTCCGTATATCTCGGTTCCCTCTCCGATGATACACTTGGATACCTTTGCCGCTTCATCTATGTACTGAGGTGGTATGGCGTCTGTCTTCGTATATATCTTCCAGAATTCCTCATACAGATTGAACTCAGGAACTATGTCGACAAGCTCCATGTTGGCCTCCCAGTATGAACCGAGAGTTCCTACATCCTTCCAGTATCCCTTGAAATCGTATGCACATATCTTGTTGCCGTTCTCATGGCAGTATGGAATAATATGCTTACCGAAATCGCATCCCGGCTGATCCTTCATGGTAACAAGTGCCTCGCGGAGGATCTTCCAGTTGAATATGTATATACCCATGGAAGCCTTGTTGCTTCTTGGGTTCTCCGGCTTCTCCTCAAACTCTGAGATAATGCCGTCATCATTCGTTATAACTACTCCGAATCTGCTTGCCTCCTCCCATGGAACCTGGTATGTGGCAAGTGTCACATCCGCATTCATGGACTTGTGATAGTCAAGCATGTGTTCATAATCCATCTTGTAGATATGATCACCGGAAAGTATGAGAACATAGTCTGGATTGTAATAATCTATGAACTCTATGTTCTGGTAGATAGCGTTGGCAGTACCTGTGTACCACTCGCTGTTGTTGCTCTTCTCGTATGGTGGAAGAACTGTGACACCACCAATGTTTCTATCGAGATCCCAAGGAATACCGATTCCGATATGCTGGTTAAGTCTGAGTGGTCTGTACTGTGTAAGTACACCTACTGTGTCAATCCCCGAGTTGATACAGTTGCTCAGTGGGAAATCGATTATCTTGTATTTGCCGCCAAATGCTACCGCTGGCTTGGCAAGCTTGGATGTAAGAACCCCAAGACGGCTGCCCTGTCCACCAGCAAGGAGCATGGCGATCATTTCTTTTTTAATCATGTAAGTCACCTCTCCATGCAAAATTATAAAGACATTATACCATCCTTTTTATAATAATCAAAGTTTTTTATGCATTTTCACAAAAAAAATGCGCATTTTTCGATTTTTTTAAACATTTTTTACTCAGGGTATATATGACAAATGATGTATTTTGTCAGTATCAGGCGATATTTTTTAGTTATTACTTACTTACACTCAATTACATTTCTCATATTTTTCTTATATATTATGTAATTTTCATTTTGCAAACGGATATCTTTTTCATATAATGACTATATCGGAAGAAAATCATACAAAATACAAATGAGGTGTTGAATATATGTCAGAGATATTAGTAAAAGAATACCGTGGAAATATTGTTGAGAATGCACACCGCGGCTCCATCGCAGTTGTGTCATCCACAGGAGATACAATCGCCTACCTTGGCGACATAGAGAAACAGACTTTCATGCGTTCCGCAAGCAAGCCTATACAGGTGCTGCCTACACTGCTGGCAGGACTTCACAGAAGGTTCAACCTCACCGACGAGGATGTTGCCATGTTCAACTCTTCCCACTGGGGAAGCAACCATCATATATTTGTGCTGGAGGAGATCTCGCGCAAGACAGGATTGAATCCCGATGACATGATCATGAAGCCATGCGCTTCCACATCAGCTTCAGCGCTGGCGGCAAAGCTCACCGACAGGTCAAAGCTCCACCCAAGGCAGGGACAAAGCAAACTTCAGCACTGCTGCTCGGGAAAACATTTCAGCCTTATGTTGCTCCAGAGAGAGCTCACCGGTAAGCCGGACGGCTATCAGCTCAAGGATTCCCCTGTACAGCAGCAGATAATCAATTTCATATCCATGCTCAGCCAGACCCCTACATTCAAGATCGGGCTCGGCATAGACGGCTGTGGAGTTCCGGTATTTGCACTGCCACTTAGAAGCATCGCCATGTCCTACGCAAAGCTCATGGATCCATTCAGCCTGTCAAACGAACTCCGGGAGACTATAGACTACAACTTCTCATGCATCCACAAATATCCTGAGAAGATCAACGATTACGGAACACCTTCATATTATATCAACCAGAATCCTGACCTCATAATGAAGGACGGCTCCAGGGGTGTTATCTGTATGGCGATAAAGAGCATGAAGCTCGGTATCGCAGTAAAGCTTGAGGACGGATGGACGGATGAATATCAGGGAATGATAATCGCAAACATACTCGAACAGCTCAAGTACGAAAACACTGAACTCATCGAGAAGCTGAAAAACTGCTACACGACCAAGCTGTTCAACGACTGCGGCATTGAAGTGGGTCACTCAGAGGTCGACTTCAAGCTCGATATAGATCCTACATTTTTTGAGAAGCCTGAGGAGTATGTCGACTCCGATTCTGAATTTGGCGACACTGAATCAGATGAAAAATATGACCCTGATCTTGACAGCGCATTTGCTGATGAATACGATCCTGATCTCGACAGTGCATTTGCAGACGACGATACGGATACTTCCATCCACGCAGAACCAATAATTACAGATGCGCTGGATGACGATACGGATGATGAGCAGGAGGAAAATGACAGCAGCTTTGAGATAGACCTTTTCGGAGACGGCAATCTGGTGGATGCCGCCCCTGAGCGCACACCAGAGGAGGAAAGAGAGTTTCGCAACAAGAAGTCCATCCTCGGAATGACAGTTGTAAAGCCTTCGGCCAACAAGACATTTATCAGTAATCCACGCGTGGATCCTATAAGTGTAAACTCACATACAGTTGAGGCGCAGCCGGACACACCTGAATCTGACCAGAAAGACAATTCCGCGATTCCTGAATTTATAAAGAAGGAAATAAAATCTGCAAATATCATTTCACAGAAAAAGAGAGACTGACAGAGCAGATAAGATACAGGCTCTTGGCATTGCCTGCACATACAAAAAGGCCGGTACACATACACCGCATACAATATGCGTTTATGTGTACCGGTCTTTTGCATTTCCCCATCACAGACTTTTCAGGCTGTCCTTACAGGATGGACATATCCCGATGAATTCTAGGTTGTGTGACAGTATGACGAAATCGCTGTCCGCCTCCACGCCCATCTGTGTGATGGAATCCTGGTATGGAAGCTCACTGTCAAATATCCTGTCACATACCTTGCAGCGTATGTGATAGTGATTCTCGGTATTGCCATCAAAATGCTCCATCTTGTCCCCTGAATACACATTCATGACAATTCCCTCATCAACCGCATCAGAGAGCACCCTGTACACAGTTGATTTGCCTATCTTATATCCTCTCTTTTCCAGTTCATCTATCAGGCTCTGGACTGTAGGATGAGTCTTGAGCTCCTTTATAACAGAGTATATGACCTGTTTCTGCCATGTGTTACGCTTCTCACTCATTGTATAGTCCTCCTTCTGGTATTATTATGCAGATATTTAAAGCTGTTCTAACTAACTATTTTTCTTTTAGCATTTCAAATAGGAACAGTTCTCTATAAGAGCAAGATAACACATTTCAGATATTATTTCCACTATTTTTATAATGTACTATGTTCCAGAGCCCCAATTCTATATATACATCTGCTTGTGATCATATATATCACTGTCTGGTGAAGGTATATAACCTCAGTCCATGCTCTGTCCAGAGAGCGGTCTGGTCGTTGTAGCCAGTTCCCGCAAAGTTCGGAGCAAGGTTCACCCCAACGCGGTTAAACACTGCACCGGACGCCTTTACATATTCCTTCTCGCCCTGAAGCTTTACCACCTTGTCTATCGCACTCTGGGTCAGGGAATCAGGTTTCACATGCACCGGCGTAACAGTGTTGATGAGATCTCCCATGAGCTTTACGCTGTACTGCAGGCTTCTGCCCTCCATGACATAAACTGCATTCTCGTCAAGTCCCTTAGTCCGCATATGCTTGTAAGTGTAATTCGGTATCACCTGTCCCTCATAATAGCAGGACACCGCCTCGGAGCCATCCTGGGAAACCGTCATGAACTGGTACTCATTCCTCCGGAGATCTGACACTGTGCCATTCTCGATCCTGTGATATTCGCCGAACTGAAATGTGCGCCTGTGTCTCTTGTAGAACTCCACCTGCTCTTCTATTGCCTCCAGATCTTTCTTCTTCATATCGCACAGATTGCACTCATAGCCCAGCACGCCAAATGCCGCCACTCCGAATCTCGTCTCAAGCGGGGTGACTCTGAGTGTCTGGTGATTCGGGCATCCGGACACGTGACTGCTGACTACCGACATAGGGTAGCCATAGCTGTAACCCGTCTGTATCTCAAGCCTCTCCCTGGCATCCGTGTCATCACTCGCCCATATCTGCGGCATGTAACACAGTATACCGAGATCGAATCTGTTTCCCCCGGCGGCACATCCCTCAAACAATATCTCAGGGAAACGCTCCGTGAGTCTTCCCATGATGTCGTAGAGTCCAAGCACATACCTGTGTCCAAATTCACTCTGCCTGTCAGGCGGCAGCGTCTGGCTGTACCTGTCAGACATAATCCTGTTCATATCCCACTTAACATACGATATATTGGCAGATGAGAACACATTTGTCATGGCTTCCACTATATGGTCTCTCACATCCTTATTGGTGAGATCCAGAAGCATCTGATGACGCCCCTCGGCGTGGCTCTGTCCCGGCACTCTGACCGCCCACTCCGGGTGTGCCCTGTAGAGATCACTGTCCTCGTTCACCATCTCCGGCTCTACCCATATGCCAAAGTCAAGTCCAAGTGCATTTATCTTGTCCGCAAGCTGCTTCACTCCGCCCGGAAGCTTGCTGCGGTTCTCCTGCCAGTCTCCAAGTGAGGATGTGTCATTGTCCCTGTGTCCGAACCAGCCGTCATCCATGACGAACAGCTCTATGCCGCACCTCTTTGCTTCTTTTGCAAGCTTCAGCAGCTTTTTCTCATTTATATCAAAGTATGCGGCCTCCCAGCTATTCAGCAGAACAGGCCTCTCCCGATCCGCCCAGTGGCCTCTGACTACATGTCTTCTGACAAATGCATGCATATGACTGCTGACACCGCCAAATCCTGAATCTGAATATGTCATAACCGCCTCCGGCGACTGGAATGACTGTCCCGGCTCAAGCGCAAATGAAAATCCTTCCGGATTGATGCCGCTGAGTATACGCATACGTCCATATGAATTCTGTTCACAGCTCTCCATATGGTCTCCTGAATATATGAGATTGAAGCCGTAACACTCACCGTGTTCCTCTGAACTGCCGTGCTCAACCACCATGAAGAATGGATTGGCCCTGCTGCCCGAGGTTCCGGTCGACGATGAGACAGAAACTCTTCCCTGCCTTACAGGGTGCACCGATCTGTGCATTTCCCTCGCCCAGGCTCCTCCGAAATGTATCATGTCATATTCCTGATACATTCTCATATCAAACTGCATGGACATAAGTCTGTCCACCCGCTCCACGTCATCGCTTTCATTTGTCAGGCGGGCACTTCTGGTTATCACGTCGCAGTCATCCCATGTGACATATATTAGCTCAAGCTTCTGTCTATAGAATTTGTCCCGGAGGGTTATGGTGAGCTGTGTTACCTCGCCCGCTGTATTCTGTCGCTCATATGCTTGTATGCTCTGCAATCCACCAGCCACACCGCTTCCCACTTCTGTGCCTTGCTGCTCATTTACTGTGTTGAATCTGCCATCTGTCCCCCTATGATATTCCACCGCACACGGAAGTCCTTCAAGCTCATCCCTGCCGTTTTTTATCTCGTATGATTCGTACACAAAGTCGCAGGTCGTACTGCCATTTGCATGGGTCATACAGACAAATGGTTCGCTGACATCCCCCTTGCCGGTTGACGACAGTTCCTGCAGCAGACTTTCTAAGGTAAGTCCATCATCCAGCGCTATGGCATTGCCGGTCTCGAACAGACTGCGGTCATGTGCCACATCCCAAAGTCCCACAATATTCTGATCTCCGCAGTCCAGACTCCTGCCACCGTAGTACAGGTGCTCAAGGTGTCCATCCGGGCGCACGCACATGGCATACTGCGTCGACTTTGTCTCCAGTATGAATACCTGATGTTCTTCTATATATCTGATCATAGCGGTTCCTCCTAATAATATGTATTGCCCCTCTCGCACATGCGAGCGGGGCAGGTCGTCGGAACCGATTCCGAGTATGAACTTCATTCATAGCGGTTCCTCCTATCTAATATGTATCGCCCCTCTCGCATAAGCGAGCGGGGCAGGTCGTCGGAACCGATTCCAAGTATGAACTTCGTTCATAGCGGTTCCTCCTATCTAAGTTTCGTCATGATCTCCTGCATCCTCTCCTCGGTCAGCTTGTATTTCCTGATGAAGAATACAAGTCCTATGATGAGAAGAACTATCGGAACGACTGTCATCATCATGGAAAGTCCCATGAGAGTTCCTGTGCTCTGCTCTATGACTTCCGATGTTCCATCTGCCGGCTGGATAAGTCCGACCCATTTGATCGCAAGTCCGGCAAAGAACACTGCAACTCCCGATGCAAGCTTTACTACAAATGTCTGCATGGAGCATATGACGCTCTCATCTCTCTGCCCATTCTTGTACTCTCCGTAGTCTATGCTGTCGGCAAGGCACACAGTTATCAGCACGTTGAGAAGTCCGCTTCCCGCAAATACCAGAAGTCCCGGTATGAACAGGATGTACCAGCAAGGTACTCCGCCCACCGTCATGCGGGTAACACCAGCAAAGCTGCAGGCAAGCAGCATCACATATCCAACGATCTCATATACTACTGAATGTACGAACAGCTTTCGCTTGGACATCTTCTTTCTAAAGAGCGGGAACAGCATCATGGCAAGTATCTGCGCACCACCACCAAATGCGGAGAACAGCGCATATCCGCTCTCACTTCCTATGTCATATGTGAAGAAATATATGAGCAGGTTGCTTGTTATATAGAGTGCAGAGTTTACGAGCACGATGGTGATGACCACCGCCAGAGCCTGGTCATTTGTCACCAGCGAATGGAACATCTCACCTATGCCATGGGACTCCACTACTGTGTCACCCCTCTCCTTTACATTTGCCACGCAAATGGCCTCCGAGATGACGAACACCACTGCAACCAGAAGAGCCCACCACTTGAAGCCGATGCGGTAATCCGTGATCTTCAGCTTGTCCGCCGCCAGGGCTGCGCCGCTGATGGCTGGAACTACTATCATAGTAAGTACAGTAGGGATGGCAGAACCCACGCCCGCGCAGGATCTTGCAAGTGCAGACAGATTCTCCCTCTCCTTGCCCGGCTCAGTGATGGCCGGGATCATGGACCAGTACGGAATATCCATCAACGTGTATGTGATTCCCCACAGGAAATATGTCACTGTCAGAAACACCTTCATCCCACCAGCTCCCATGCTTTCCGGCACGGCGAACATCGCATAGAGGACAACCGCATTCAGCACGGTTCCCGAGAATATCCACGGTCTGAACCTTCCCCATCTGCTTCTGGTCTTTGCCACCACGATACCCATGATAGGATCGTTAAATGCATCAAACACTCTCGCCACCATCAGCACTGTTCCTATGAACACTGAGCTGACACCAAGCACAGAATTGTAGTAGTACAGTATATAGCTGGCTACCAGCATATACACCATGTCTTTTCCCACGGCCCCTACTCCGTAGGCTATCTTTGTCTTTTTCTGAAGGCCGCCCGCAGGTGCGCCGTTCTGTGTATTATCCTGTGAATTTTCTCCCATATATAACCTCCTTAAAGGCCTAACCTTTTATATCTGCAAGCCTTGTCTCAAGCCACTTGTCAATATCGTCAAATACCTTATCCCTGCACAGCTCATTCAGTATCTCGTGTCTGCAGTCCTCATACAGATAGCATGCCACATTGTGCGAAACTCTCTTGTGGTATAACTCGTAGAGCTTCAGAACATCCCTGCCGTAATGTCCAACAGGATCCCTGTCACCGGACACAAACAGAACCGGCACATTCTTCGGTATTTTCGCTATGTTCCTGTCCTCCTGTATATAGTGGAGTGTATTGAACAGCGTCTCGTAGCCCTTCAGGGTAAATGAGAACTGGCACAGCGGATCATCCACATATGCATCCACGCGCTTCGGGTCACGGCTCACCCAGTCTTTATTCGTCCTCTTTCTCACCTCACCGTCCACGATAGTGGTCTTCGGGATACCCCTGTTGTATGTTCCAAATGCCAACACTTCCATGAGGGTACTTCTGTATCTCTCGCCGTGCTGACTCTTCTCAAGCTCCAACACAAGTCTTCCGATCTGCAGCATATACTCAGGCATGCTTCCAGTTCCCATGCAGATAAAGCCGTCCACACTTGAACCCTCCGTGTAAGGTGACGGATATTTTGGATCCCAGCCGTAGTCGCTCATATATCGTCTCGCCATAAATGAACCCATAGAGTGTCCCATCAGGAAGAACGGTACTCCTTTGTATGCCTTCTTCAGACTTCTAGTGACTCTATGAAGATCCGCGACTATTGCCTTGCTCGCATCGTAGGCATTCATATATCCAAGCTCATCCATATTTGCCGCCGTGAGTCCATGTCCCAGATGATCATTTCCTGCCACCACAAAGCCCTTTGCTGCAAGATACCTTGCAAATTCATCATATCTGTCTATCAGCTCTATCATTCCATGGGATATCTGAAGTATCGCTCTTATCTCCCCCTGTGGCTCCCACACGATAACGTGCAGCTTGTCCTTGCCATTTGATGATGGTATAAATGTCTCTTTCTTCTTTACCTTATACATAATGTAACCCTCCATTCTCAGTTCTTCATATCCATCGCCAGTTTTACGACCTCATACGCTCCGTCGTATATTCCATCCAGTTTGTTCCGCTTTATGTTCTCACACATATCTGTGAGTATGCTGTCATCCTGCATGAACAGCTTCATCATCTGTAGAGTGTGCGGTATATCACGGCACTCCAGTGTTCCATCTCCGATCTCCGCCGAGTGTATCGCCCCCCACTGCTCATGCCCGCCAACTCTCTTGATGAACAGCTTTGGAACTGGATAAAAGGCCAGCTCAGACGGCTTCGTTATGAGTACATCACAGCTTCTCATGAGAAGGTTGGTGCAGTACACAGCCTCATATATATTCTCATGGCAAAATGCGTGTATTCCGTACACCTCTTCCTTAAGAGCCTTATCCGCAAATGCTGTGGTGTCGCTCCAGTCATCGAAATGTGTAGTGACAAGGCTCTCCATGGCGGGTATCTCTCTCACCAGCTCTTCCCACACGTTCATGTAGTCGCCCACATTTACATACAGGACCATGTTGCCCTTCTTCACGCTGGCAAGCGCCGTCCTGATGATAGCTGCAAATATATCCTTCTGTGCTCCGGCACCTCCTATGGTGAGAAGGAAACGCATCGGTGCCTTTTTCTTTCTTCTCTCTATTCTCCTGTCGCAGTCCTCCTCTATGGCTGCCACCAGCTCATGGTCTATATAGTGTCCAACGTATCTGATTGAATCACCGGGCATAGGCTTAAGCACCTCGTCGCCCTGCATTCCGTTCAGGGTTCTGTATCCGAGGTATGCCGATCTGGTCTGAACCGTGTGAAGGCTTCCCTCCGCAAGGTGGAGCGCCATAGGCCAGTTGTCAGGGATTGCATTCACCACATGTTTCATCCCTGCATGAACCGCCGCCTGGGCAGGTCACACATGTGTAGCCACAAGCGGGATATCCTTTGGAACATTCCTAAACACCGGTGTCATAAGCTCCGCATTCATCTGATCCGAGGCATTGTATGACAGCTTCCTGAAACCCTCATAGTTCATCGGCTCCCACACTGCTTTGTTGAAAACCTTGCTCTTTCCCGATATCCTGGATCCCATGGAATAGAGCTTGTTCTGCGCCTCAATAACCTTTCCTCCCGTGGTCTCACTGTAGGAATTGAGATCCATCCAGTACGGCTTGTATCCCAGATGATTCGCTGCAGACGCTATCGCCATGGATATTCTGTAATGTCCGAACCCCATCCTGATATTGCCAACTATGATTCCTTTGTCCCTGTCAAATTCCTCCCGGCCGCCATCCGGTATATCATCACAGACTCCGCCGTCGATCACAATATTGGAGACACCGAGAGTATCTCCAATATACGGATTCTTCACAACTGCAAGAGGATAATCCACGTCACTGTCATCACCGAATCTTTTTACAAATCTCTCTTTGGAGTTCTCCGCCTTTTTGACGACCTGACTGCTCATCCTGTTGCCAAATACAACCTCAGATCTCTTACCCATAACACAACCTCCTGTCTTTTATATATACCGCCCATCTCGCCCCAGTGAATGAAACCGGCCGCGGGCATCAATTCCATATAATCACTTCATTCATAGCGGTTCCTACTCCTTACAGGATATGCCATCCATAAGTACATCAAGTGTATACTGCACCGCCTCGTCAAATGTAAGTCCCGCGTCTATCAGGACTGTAGTCTCCATGTATTTCTCAAGTGTGGCCTCGAACATGGTCTTGATGACTGGAATCGGAATGTTCCTTATAACACCCTCGTCAATTCCGCGCTTCAGGAGTTCTATGGTATTATCCCACTGCTGCTCCATCATTACTCTCACCCTGGCAAATATCCGTGGATATGAATTCTCCAGTTGGTATATCTGCCTCCAGTCCAGCTCGCTGTAGCTGTCCGGCATGGCTATGAGTATCGCCTTTATCTTCTCCACAGTGGTCAGGTGGTCGTCATCCATGACCGCCTGCTCACTTCTCTTGATCTGCTCGTATATATATGTCGCCGTGTCAAAGAACAATGATTCCTTGTCCCTGACGACCTGATATATGGTTTTCTTGCTCACTCCAAGTCGTCTTGCCATATCGTCCATGGTGAATTTGAATCCTTTCTCCCGGAACTCCTCTATGGTCGCCTCATATATCCTCAATTTAAGCTGCTGCTGTGCTTCTCCGTCCATAACTCCCTCCTGTTCATCCGTGTCTGTCAGCTTCCTGTACATACTTCCCGCTCAGGAAACTCAGAAACTATTTTTAGTTTCCCCGTTTCCTTAATAATAACATTTCTTTGTAGATATTGCAACAATAAAAATGCGTTATCTCTATTTATGTATAATTTTTGCACAATCAACACAAATCTCAATTATTAGCTGGCGAATAATTTACAGAGTTCTGACACTCACAGTCGCAATTCTGCCCAGGTGCGCATCCACCATATAGCAGCACTAAAAAAACGGCATCTCCACTCAGGCGGAAATGCCGTATAGCACATCATATATTGTTCTGTTATAATCGCTGTTTTTCCGTATAATATAGCTGTTATAATATTTCTTTCTCTGTGTAACTACTGTGGCTGAACCACATCAAGCACATACAGCTCATGGAGCGCCCTTGTACAGGCGATATAATGCGCATGTCTTGTGACCATGCTGCCGTCGTAGGTTCCGTCCGTCATGACATACACCGCATCGAACTCCATTCCCTTTGCAAGGAACTTTGGAAGTACGACCACACCGCCCGCATAGACAACCGACTGATTGGTGATGAGCGTCACCTCGGTGTACTCCGAAAGCTGCTTGTACACTTCGTAGGCGTCTGCCTCGTCATTTGTCAGGATAGCTATGTTGTCGTAGGCGTCCATGTCTCCGTAGCTCAGCTTGTCATTTATGAACTCCACAGCTTCATCCAGTGACTCACACTGTATCTCCTCAGGCACCCTGCCGTGTCTCTCCACAGTGTTGCCGCCTACGCCCTCTCCGCCAAGTATACCGTTGCAGAACTCGGTGATCTCCGCCGTGGATCTGTACGACGCGAACAGCTCCTTGAGCTCATAGCCGCCCTGTCCGTTCCTCTTTGCAAATATCTTCGTCAGAACATCCACAACAGTCTCCTCAGGATCATAGAAGAGCACCTGATACCTGTCGCCGAGGATAGTCTTCCTGCAGCCAAACACCCTGTCTATCACCGCATACTGGAATATATTGTAATCCTGCATCTCATCTATGACGAGGTGCTTGATATTGTTGTAGGAATGACATCCGTAGAAATACACCTGCAGGTAAAGTATAGGAAGGATATCCTCATAGCATATCTTTCCATATTCATTTCTGTACTCCGATATACCCGGATATTTCTTCTCCATCTCCGCCAGGAATCCAACATACAGCTCAACCAGATTCCTCTCTGCAAATAAATTTACCATCTGCTTCTGTATCTGCCTTGCCAGATTACGCTTCTTCTCGTCCGGGAACTCCTTTGGTGAATTATCCTCCACCCTGTCTACTATGAAGTATGCTATGTTCTCAAATCTCTCATACACAGGTTTTCTTGCAAATCTTCCATTGAACATGGCAGCTATATCCTCGCCTGTATACTCCACCTTCTGATAGTGGAAATTTCTGAACTTTATACCTGGCACATACCTGTCCAGATACTCATTGAAACTGTCGTAGAAAGAGATGGACGACTTGACCTTGATATTTCTCATCCTCTGGTTGTCCTGATCGCCGCTGTCTATAATGAACTCCGACTGATCCAGCTTGCTCTCATATTCCTCCTCTATGAAAAGAAGCTCCTCAAGCAGACTGTCAAATTCCTTCTCAGGCACACTGTTCTCCTCGAGCTCCGGGAGAACCTCTGATATATAATCGCCAAATATACTGTTTGGAGACAGTATCATGACATTGTCACTCTCAAGTGTCTTGTAATTGTACAACAGCCACGCCAGTCTGTGCATGGCTATGACCGTCTTGCCGCTTCCGGCGCGGCCGTCCACTATAAGGTTATACGCCGTGCGGTTTCTTATGATCGCATCCTGCTCCTTCTGTATGGTAGCCACCACATTTTTCATCTTCACACCACTGTTGCCGCCAAGGGCCTCCAGCAATATGGCGTCGTTGATGTTGGAGTCAGTATCCACCGCGTCTTTAAGTCTGCCATTTGACACCAGAAACTGTTTCTTCTCCACTATGTCTCCAGAAAACTCGTCATCTTCCATGTCATCCACATGGACATTGTAGGATGCCGGTCCCTTTTCATAAGCATAATACATAGAGGATACAGGTGCTCTCCAGTCGTACACAAGCTGCTGCCCATTCATATCTGACTGATAACCGCTCATACCCACATATACCGGGAGATACTCTTCGTCATCTTTATATTTGAATACAAATTTGCCAAAGTACGGCACCTTCTTCTGGTGCTCATACACCTCCAGGCGCTTCGCAGCTCTTCTGAGGAATGCCTCATCATTGTTCACCGACTGCATGTTCTGCAGGAACTCCTCGTCGTCCATGTCTCCATGGCTATCACGCATGTACTTCTTCTGTTCCTTTATATTGTCCTTTCCAAGCTCCATGGAGCCCTCAGTTATACTGATGCTGTAGTCGAGCTCCATCTCCACATTGTCAAAATAATCCTCTTCATCCTCCATCGTGGAGATCTTGTATCCTTCCAAATTCTTATTTTCTGCCATCTTATCTGCCTTTCGCTATTTTACCTTTACGCGCTGTACACTGCTCCAGCCGCCATAAATGGTCTTGCCGCCAACTCTTCTGTAGGTTCTCATCCTCACATAATAATATTTTCCTGAGAACAGAGAGCTTATCCTGCGTCTGAGTTTTGTGGACTTATTTATCGTTGCCACCTTATATCTGTCAAATTTCGACGATGTACTGTACTGGATCTGATACCCGCTGACATACCTGACCTTGTTCCATGTTACATCCATCGTCTTTCTGGAATTTGATCTGACCGTTTTCGCCTTGCATCCCGGCATCCTGTACAACCTGACCCCCGCAGTATCATACGAGCTTGCAGAAGTACCCTTGAACGCCTTGACCGTGTATGTATAGTTTCTGTAATTAGTCACATTCTTATCGACAAATGTGAGCGTTCCCGCTGACAGCACCTTGTACTGCTTCCATCCGTTCTGCCCCGGTGCCTTGCGGTATATTTTGTATCCACTCGCGCCCTTTACTTTGTTCCAGGATACCTTCACGCCGGAATATGCATTCTTCACGTTGTACTTCGGCTGGGTAAGTCTGACCAGTGCCTTTGTAGCCGCCGGCTGTCCCTCGGCCGTGCCGTTCACGCCCCTCACCGCATATCTGTATCTGATTCCAGCCGCCGCAGTCTTGTCAGTGTATGTTCTGACTCCTGAACCTTTTATCTCAGCTATACATTTGTATGCGCTTGTCGCAGTTTTCCTGTATATCTTATACCCACTTGCATTATCCGCCGAAGTCCACGACAGTCTCAGTCCATCCTTCACATTTCCAAGACTTTCCACCGCACAGGTTCCAACCTTTGTCTCCAGATGTTTTCCGCCAAATGTATTAGCAAAATAATCCGCCATGTATGGACAACCGTAACCGTAGTATTTATCCTTTCCCGCTGTTCCCAGATCCACGGAATATGATATCAGTCTGCTCTTCAACTGACTACTGTCAAGCTCCGGCTCTGCCATCTTCACATAAGCTGCTGCAGCCGATATGTGAGGTGCCGCCATGGATGTTCCTGTACTGACATGTCCGTGATCCGTTCCGGTCTTCCACGCCGATGTTATATAAGTTCCCGGAGCAGAAAAATCCACCGCATCACCATAGTAGGAATATGCATCGTCAAACTCTACCGTATCTGCAGCAATCCTGTCTGCTGTCTCCTCCGTTCCAGCCTTCTGCATAAGCCCCGACACTGTTATCACATCACTGCTGTCCGCAGGATATGACACACCTTCCACGTCGCTGATCTCCCAGTTGTTCACAGTGCTGTTCGTATTGCCTGCTGCCACACACATGATGACGCCATCTTCTTTTGCACTTTTTAACAATTCGTCAAGCATCGACCTGGTGTTGTCACTTGCATTTTTACCATAGAAGCAGAAGCTCATATTGATCACGTCCGCACCGCTGTCAAGCGCAGCCATGATTCCCTGCTGTACCGTTGACACTGTGGTTGCTCCCCGGCTTGTGAAACATTTGATGATCGTGAGCTGGACATTGTCCGGTGTCGCATCCGCTATTATACCCGCCACATGACTTCCATGTCCCATGTTGTCTCCGTAGTCGCTCCGGTCTTCGCCCTCGCAGCAGTTCATACTTCCTTCCTCATTTATCCTGCCTTCAAACAGAGTATCCGAGGAATTAACTCCGGTATCTATGACCGCCACATTTACCTTAGCATCCAGCTTGTACTCTGACACCTCCGCCTTGAGCCTGTCCATTCCCATGTACCTTGTGCCCCAGCTTACAGCCTTATATGTCTCCGATGTGGCAAGCATGGCATCAACGTTCCGCTGTGCAGCATACGAATTTGAATCCAAATCCGCCAACACATCTTCTGAATATATGACCTGATCAAGCATACATTTGTCAGGCTCGTACTCTTCCTGAAGCTTTTCGTATGCCTGTTTCGTCGCTTCCTCGGTATCGTAGCCAAGCACATAGTAATCGTATTTGTCATAACAGATGACTGTTGTCGCGCCATAGGTCTCCGGCACTTCATCTGTATACAATATGATCCTGCGAAGACTGTATATGTCGGCTGACTCACTGCTGTACATTGCCGCTGCGTCGACATCCGCTCCTCTATCCATCACATCGGCCGAGTTTACCACATCAGCTTCGTCCATGGAATCTCTAAGCTCTGACACACTGGTTACGTATTCTACATTTTCATAATCCTGCGCGTACACCTTGGTATATGTGCCAGGCGCTGCCAGCCCACCTGCCAGCACCACACAGGCAATCAGGTACGACCACCTTTTCCTTCTCACCTATATTCCTCCTGTATATAAAAACAGCTCTTTAAACCACATAGTTATCTTTTAGTATAACATAAATGTGCCGCAGATGGTGAGTAATATCTGTAACCCAAAGCCTCCACAGCACATATTTTATATCAGAGGTATATAAACCTCTGACAACACAATACGGAGGTAAAGTAATGGCAACATTCACTAATCAGGCAACTCTGTCCTACAACGGAGGATCCACCAATTCCAATATCATAACTGGAGAAATCATTGAAGTCCTCACAGTCTCCAAGACGGCTGTGGTGGACACCTACCGAACACCGGATAAGATCACGTATGTGATAAGTCTCATCAATTCCGGAACTACCACACTCACAGGTCTGTCTCTCACAGATAATCTGGGAGCATATGCAGTGGGAAATACAACAGTATATCCTCTCACATATATTCCGGATTCCATCAGATACTACACCAATGGAACTCTGGTAGCCGCTCCGGCTGTCGGTGCTGCAGCTCCGCTGACACTCACTGGAATCTCCGTTCCAGCGGGCGGAAATGCTACTATTATATATGAGACAACAACAAATGAATTTACACCTAGAGGCAATGAGGATTCCGTGACCAACACTGTTACAGTAACCAGCGCAGGACTTACCAACGCAGTCACTGCAACTGAGTCGGTTTCCCCTGTTGCAGCTCCCGATCTCGCCATCACAAAGTCTGTGAGTCCTAGCATAGTTGCAGAGAATGGTCAGATCACTTACACCTTCCTTATAGAGAACTACGGCAACACCGAGGCATCCGCAAGTGACAACGTCATCATCACAGATACCTTCAATCCGATCCTCACCGGAATCACTGTGACATACAATGGAAATGCATGGACAGCGCCAGCCAGCTACACCTACAATGAAGCAACAGGCGAGTTCGCAACAGTTGCCGGACAGATCACTGTTCCAGCGGCAACATTCACACAGAATACAGCCACAGGAGTCATCACCACAACACCGGGAACAGCAACCGTGACTGTCACAGGAACCATCTAGCTGGCATGAGCCTGTCCGGGTCGACAACCTGACAGCTTTGGGAACATTTCCCACAAAATAGCAAAAAAAGAAAATTTTGTGCTCAAACTCCCGGATTCCCACTGAAAAGATACACAACTTCTAATCCATGTATCCTTTTCAGGGATTCGGGGGATTTACAGCACAAAATTTTCTCTTTTTTCAATATAATACCTGAACACAGCTTGACACATCACTCCACATTCTTGAGCGCCTCGTCCATAGGAATCTTCTTTATCCTCTTCATCTGCAACAGTGAGATCACCAGATAGCCGGTAAAGCTGAGCACGAACATGAGTGGGAATATCCATGGTGCCATGTATATCGGCATCCAGCCGCTTAGCATATCTATCAGCATTGCCCTGTATATCACCTTGATCGACAGGTAACTGAGCAGTATATCGAGCAGCGTCACCACCGCAACCATGACAGTTGTGGATGACAGATACAGCTTACTGATCTCCTTTGTGTCATATCCCAGTATCTTAACCATGGATATGGACACCGTGTTCTTCTCCACTATTAGTTTTGTGAGCAGATATACGAGAAGCATGAACATAACAAGTGAAAATACAACCACTATGTAGAACATACCTCCCATGGACTTGGTGAGCTGTCTGGACACCTTTATCATGTCATCCTTTGTGATCTCTGACACTACATGATCCTCTATATCGGTCAGCTTGTCATTCGAGAAATAGCCGGTAAAGTAATCCTCGTCCTTGTCAAATATTTTTCTGAAATCACCCTCTGTCACGAACACCGCAAGGGCTGACGGATACACCACAGAACCCGTCACCTTGAGATCATATGTGTCATCAGTATAGCTCTCCTTGAGCTCAAGTTTGTCGCCATCAACTATCTCATATTTGTCTGCGTAGCTGTCAGATACCAGCACATCTCCGTCGTCCAGCTTAACCGGGAAATATTTACTGTCCGAATGTATTCCATACACCATGATCTCATCATCTATATCTCCGGTCGTCCTTAGCGTCTTCATACAGTAGGTTTCCGCATTATTATTTGCCGTCTCCACCTGTGAATCCAGAACATACTGATGGTCAGCTACCATATTATCCAATATGTCATTCTGATAGTGCTTCAGCATAGGATTCAACATAAGTCCGAACATCAGCAGAACCTGTGCGAAGTAAATTCCAAGAAGCATGACCACATATCCTGGAATGTTCTGAAGTATGACACGGGTCTTGAACCTTGTCATGAACTTCCAGTGAGGCAGCTTCACCGCCTTCTTTCTCTTTGATCTGCTGAGATCATGTCTCAGGAACCTCAGTGGTGAGAGCTTCAGTTTGCTGTTTACCACTAACAGGTTCACAACGATCATGATTATAAGAGGTATGACTGTGGTAAGCACAAATGCATCGGCATTCCAATACGTCACATACTTAGTGAGGGAATAGCTTCCATAGTAAAGCTGCGCACCCATATCCTTAAACACCGAATAGCCCAGCACGTTTCCCACCACTGATGCCATAAATGTAACTATGACAGGAAGTGATATGTAGTGAATAAGCAGCTCGCCCTTCGTATATCCTGAAGCCCTCAATGTTCCAATAACCGACGCTTCCTTTGTCAGAGTGTTGCTGATGGTTACCGCAAATATAAATGCAAGTATAACTATGACGATGTATTCAAACCATTTCATCATATTTGTATCACTGCCAATATCATCCCCTGCAAAGTTGATCGCCTGGTTCTGATACCTTGGAATGTAGCTCTCCACCGTAATGCCGTTCATGACCGCCTGTGTATACACAGTCTCAAGAAGGTCATCCGCCAGCTTTTTCTCATCGTTCTCCTCATCCGGCATTCCATCATCGTACATCCATGAATACGACCAGGTCTTATTTTTCTCCGGGAGATCATCAAATTCCTCATTTGACACAACCGCAATTCCGAATATCGTGGCATCAAACATGGTATCATTGTTGTTCTGGAACATGGTACTGTAGTCGGAGAGTGCCACAAATCCGCACACGCTGTATACCTTGTCACCCGCTTTTATATCATCACCGATCTCTATATCGTTGTTCACCGCATACATTCTGTCAATGGCGATCTCATCAGTTCCTACAGGAAATTCACCATCCATCAGGCACATTTTATTTACATCGTGTCTTGGTGCGAATATCCTCAGTGTCCTTCCCCCATCATCTGCAGCATCATTTACAGAATTCACCGTATCATCTTTTGTCTCTGCATTGCCTTCCACATTACCACTATTGCCATCAGAGTCTGATCCGATCTTACTCATAGGCAGTTCATAATACGACATATCATAGAGCTTCACGCCCTCATCCTCTATATTGTCCTTCATATTGTCAGACGCCTCATCCGACAGATCAAAATGTCCATCCTCCACGTTGTATTTGTCAAATGTATTGTTGTAGGTTTTCTTCATGCTCTCACCTGCAACCATGAAGCCCGACACCATTCCCGTCGTGATGACCATGAACAGGAATATGACTATATATTTTCCAAGCTCTTCCTTCAGTTCCTTTGGAATTCTTCTCCACAATGGATTTCTCATAACAGATCCCCTTTCCTATTGAACATCTACCCTGTCTGCCCAATTACCAGTCAAGCTCTACAGCGGATATCTTGTTCTCATTTACAATGTTGCGTCTTATCATGCCGTCCCTGAGTTTCACAGTCCGGTCCGCCATATTCTTGATGGCATCATTGTGGGTGACCATGATTATTGTGTTGCCATACTTCTGGTTCACATCCTCTATGAGCTTAAGTATCTCCTTGGAAGTGTTGTAGTCAAGGGCACCTGTCGGTTCATCGCAGAGAAGTATATCAGGATTCTTCACGATTGCCCTTCCAATTGAGGTCCTCTGCTGCTGTCCACCCGACAGCTGATTTGGGAGCTTATGTCTGTGCTCATAAAGCCCCAGAGTCTTTAACAGATCATCAACATCAAAAGGATTATCACTAAGGTATGCTCCAACCTCCACATTCTCCTTTACATTGAGATTAGGTATGAGATTATACATCTGGAATACATAACCGAGATGCTTTCTCCTATATCTGGTCAGTGTCTTCTCGTCCATATCACCTGTCTTCTCTCCATCTATGGAGATATAACCGGAATCCGGGCTGTCGATCCCACCTATGATATTGAGCAGAGTTGACTTGCCAGACCCCGATGGGCCAAGCAGCACACAGAACTCGCCCTTTGCGACCTCAAAATCAATTCCTCTAAGTACCTCAGTTCGGTTCTCCCCTGAACCGAAGCTTTTCTTTATCCCACTGATCCTCAAAAAACTGTTGTCTCCCATGATTCTCTCCTTTTCCACATTTTATATTCTCCATAAACGCATCGCATAGCTCTCATGCCGTACGTTGATATTTAAACGCATGATTATATGTTCATATATTTATTAGCACATATGTAGGCTCTGTGTCAACTATATTAGTGATAAATAATATCAAGTATTCTTTTATACACATTTACAGGAGCATTTGGGGATATCCCAGAAAAAAAGAGAAAACCACATTCACATCATATTGATCTGCCTGCTGTTTTCTCTTTTTTACATCTGATACCACACATGTGGCGATCAGAATCTATATTCTCTTATCTCACAGTTCTTTATGCCAAATGCTGCGAATTCCTCATTTGTCATATCATTGAAATACGACTGTACTATTCTTGATATTCCATTGTGGGCAACCAGAAGATATGTCTTCCCGGAATCTTCCGACTCAGCCTTAAGCTCATCTAACAAATTGTACACCCTCTGACACAGATGAACCATGGTCTCTCCGCCCTCATAGTGATCCAGAAAATGCGTCTTCGCCTTGGCGAATATAGCGCCGTTTCTGGCTGTTCCCTCGTATTTGCCAAAACACTGCTCACGGAGTCTCTCCTCGGCTCTCATAGGAATTCCTGTTATCTCGGATATATGTCTTGCCGTCTCCGAAGCCCTGACCAGAGGCGAATACAGAATCTCATCTATGTGATAATCTCCATTCTTTATCATCTCACCAAGCTGCTCCGCCTGCTGATGTCCAAGCTCTGTGAGTTCAATATCCGTGGCTCCACATATCTTGTTTTCCACATTCCACACGGTCTGCCCATGGCGGGTGAAGAACAGTCTTGGGCCAAACTTCTCAACAAGCACCGCCTTTGCATCGTCATATCCCTGTGTTATCCTCTTCTCAACACCTTCAG
Organism: Coprococcus sp. AF16-22; assembly: GCF_003461545.1. Taxonomy (NCBI): domain Bacteria; kingdom Bacillati; phylum Bacillota; class Clostridia; order Lachnospirales; family Lachnospiraceae; genus Coprococcus; species Coprococcus sp. AF16-22. The sequence continues at coordinate 106,122 of NZ_QTXH01000003.1, read as the reverse complement.
GCGAAAAGTCAAGCATGCCATCTATGGCACCACCAAGAGGAATGGACGGATATATATGTATCATCTCTGCATCATCGTATCTGTCGGTCTTCCTCTCATCGAGATGCACCACGACAAATTTTCTGTAGCCCTCATCATAGAGAGGCTGTATTGGCACATTATCTCCCCCAAGGAAGAAGCCTCCATCATAATACTTTGTCTTGTCTATCGTCTCCATAGGGAATATGACCGGTATGGCTGAAGAAGCAAGAAGTATACGTTCTATCTCCTCCGGTTCCATGCCTGACAGCTGGAATCTCTCAGGAGTAGGCTTGCCCTCCACATTGAGACATGTAGCATAACAGCTCATGTCACTGTTCGACACACCATCAAGTACTGGTGAATTCTCCAGTATGTCCATAAGTCCTTCTCTGGAGAAGAAGCCATCCTTTATCCTCATGCCTTTTGCCACAGCATCCAGTCCTATGCACTCTATTGCACTCTGTATGACTGGATTGTCTATGGTCGTGAGCTTCTCCTTGATGGACTCAAACCATTTGTTCCTGTTGTCCTCGTCTATATCCTTGTTGGACAGTATCCTGTCGTTGGTTATGTCGTACCACATCTGTGTTGCCTTATCCAGATCACCACACGCATACAGTGCCGCGTTCAGCGCACCGACCGAGCTTCCTGACACCGCCTTTATATCGATCACATCTCTGTACTCCTCAAGAGCCTTCCACACTCCGATCTCATAGGAGCCACGGCCACCACCGCCACCGAGCACCAGACCGTATCCTTCCTTAACCGGCACATCCGGCTGCCCGTCCTGACCGCCCAGTTCCGTGTAATGCATCTGCTTCTTCTGCGATATAGTCTCCTCTATCGCCTTATGAAGCTCCCCGGCCTTTTCCTTTATCTCCTCTGTTCTCTCCTGAAGCTCCTGTATAACCTTTTCTTTATCCATATATTAATCCCCCTTACTATTCCATAATAAAGCTGCTCTATCCAATATTGTCATCTGATATATCCACCAATTATGATCATATGTGTGTTTCATTTTAACATGTCAGCAACTATACCCACAACCTTATACTCACTATATTCAGAAGCTTTACCATTTATAGAACATTTATTTACGCTTTATATATTATTTCTTTTATGAACATATTTCTTTAACATCCGATACACAGAATGTACACAGTACCATCTTATTATATATACAGATTGATGAGGACAGCAGATGTGCGACATGCCCAGGCAGCACCAGCGTATCTGCCGTCACTCAAACTAACAACAATCCAATTTATATAGATGGGAGGCCGGATACCTCACAAGTCCGGTCACAACACCTAAAACCTTCCTTTATAACTTTTATAAAAAAGACGGATATCAGACAATGAAACTTTTACCCATTTTCCATTTCTGACATCCGTCTTTTTGTATATATCAATTATTCTACAAGTATTTGTACAAGGCACTGCCACTCTCAGCCCTGCCAATCATGCTAAGTGCGGTCCTGTCTCATGGTGTACCACCATTTGAAAACTGCACTTCCAATGATGATCACATATCCTATAATGCTCAGCATGTCAGGGATCTGATCCAGGAATACAAATCCCAGTATAGCCGCAAATATGACCTGACTGTAGTCAAATACCGATATCTCCCTGGCTGGAGCCTTCTGGTATGCTGCGGTTATACTGAACTGTCCACCAGCCGCCGCAAGTCCGGCACAGAGCAGGCACACAATCTGCTGCCATGTCATAGGTGCGTGGTCCAATATGATAAATGGAAGCGTCACCAGACATGAGAATACAGAGAAACACATGACTATGACCGGTCCGCGCTCCCCCTGTTTGCCGAGCTTTCTCACGTAAGTGTAGGCGATTCCGGCTCCAAGGCCGCCCGCCACACCAACCATGGCATACAGAAAATCCATATGAAACGAAGGCTTCACAACGAACAAAGCACCTGTAAATGCCAATGCCACGGATGCCCACTCTATCTTATTTGCCTTCTCCTTGAGCACAAAGTACGATGCTATGATCGCAAAAAACGGAGACAGCTTGTTGAGGATATTTGCATCCGCTATGTTGAGCTTGTCGATTGCATAAAAATTGCAGATAAGTCCTGTCGTTCCACAAATACTTCTCGCCGCGATTCCCGGCCAGCTGCTCTTCTTTATCTTGAATTTCTCCTCAGTCCTCATGAGCATGGCAATGGCCACAACAGCGGCCACTGCATTTCTGAAAAATGCCTTCTGCATAGTTGGCAGATCTCCAGACAGTCTCACGAAGAAGGTCATCAGTGAGAAAAAGAACCCTGCCATGATTATGAACAGGATTCCCTTGTATTTATCTTTTATTACCAGTCTTTTTGCCATTTGATCAACTCCCGATAATGATAAAATGCCGCCAGGTCCCGCAGCACTTTATCTATTTAAAAGCATCATCCTTGAGCCCATGCTCATACAGATACTGCTCCCACAGACTGTAATACTGCGCCTGCAAATGTATGTCATCCCAGGTATAGTCCTTTACAAGACCACCCTTGCCATCGTCCACAACCGTATTCATATCCAGATAGAAAAGCTTTATTCCATCAGCATATGCAGCTATGGCCCCATTCTTGTCATCGATATTGTCATTGTTCACAATATCGTGGCTTGCCGAATAGTCGCTGGATACATGCATGCAGCCCATCATAAAGATCACTGCGTCCGGCTGAAGCGCCTGTATCTGGGCCACCGCATCGATATATGTGGATGCGTATGTCTCCGTATCATATCCAGCCTCATTTATACCAAGCATGATGTAGATCTTCCTGAATTGTTTGCTTTGCAGCAATTCCGTGAGTGTCTTGGTTCCATTTGCGGCTATCTTCTCCCCCATCAGTCCAAATGAAGTAAGGCCCTCCATATATGCAAATTCTGCATTGTCCAGTCCGGAATACAACGCCAGTCCTTCCACTCTGGAATCACCTATGAACAGAGCATCGTCAAAATAAGACTTGTCAACCTTTATATATGGGTACTGGGTCTCAAGAGCGATCTGTGTGAGATCTCTGTAGCAGCTATTTCTTGCCTTTCTCTTCTTAACCTTCTTGTATTGAGTCTGTCTTGTCACCGGAGCAGCCGAACCGCCTGTATCTATGGTTGCTTTTTCCGTAGTTGCCTTTTCGGTGGTCGCTTTCTCTGTAGATTTCTCTGTTGTCTTCTCCGTGGATGCATTCTCAGAAGTCTGCTTCTCCGTGGATTTCACCTCCGTTGTCTGCTCCTCTGCAGCCTCACTGCCCGTGGACTCCGACGTCAGCTCGCTCTTTCCCGGAGCATCCGTGCTTGTTGCGTCAGTTCCGGTTGCCACCCTCTCATCAAGCAGCACAGTCTGGGCCATAGGATGATGAAAGCTGACATCCCATTTGTACACGCCAAGCGCAGCTCCCACATAACCGCCTGCGGTAACTATCACGCCGGATATTATGAGTATCGAGAACAGTGGACAGCCTTTTATCATTTGCCATAATTTCTTCATCTGCCCACCTCCTAAAATCTAAAATAAAGGAATGGATTGGAGCCACCCTTTGCTATCTGATATACACAGAACCAGAACAGTGCGAGCATTATAAGCTTGCATACCCAGTTCTTGTAGAATTTCTCTATGAGCTTTCTAGGCCACGGTGTACAGAAGATCACGCAGATCAGCAGCAGCCACCAGTATGTGTGTCCCAGCATGATCAGCTTGTCCATGGCATGTGTGGTGACTGATCCCTCTATGTTCATGCCAAACATTCTCTTCAGGTACAGTCCCAGAAGCTTCAGATCAGATATGTTAAATATTGTCCATGATATCGGTATCAGGAAGAACATGTACACATGGCCAAGAACCTTCACCTTGTCAAATACCTTGCCAAGGAACAGCTTCTCCATGAGAAGGAACACGAACAGGAACAAGCCCCATATCAGGAAATTCCAGTCCGCACCATGCCACAATCCGGTAAACATCCACACAGTGAACATGGCAAGTATCATTCTGAGCTTTCCCTTTCGGTTGCCGCCCATCGGTATGTACACATACTCTCTGAACCAGCGTCCGAGTGTAACATGCCAGCGTCTCCAAAAATCTGTGAGGGAATGTGCCATATAAGGATCGACAAAGTTCTCCGGTATCCTGAAGCCAAGTATAAGGCCAATTCCTATTGCCATCACGGAATAACCCATGAAATCAAACAGGAGCTGGAATGAATATCCCCATGAACCAAGCCATGCGGTCACAGTGTTTATTCCATAAGGGCCAACCGTCTGCACATCGTTCCACAGACTGGCTATCTTATTTGCCAGAAGCACCTTGTACGCAAGTCCCAATACGAACAGTGTCGCACCGCGCTCTATATCGTCCGCCTTGACCTCTCTGTGATCCAGCTCAGGCTTCACCTCATCGTAGTTGACTATAGGGCCGGCTATGAGCTGAGGGAACATGCTCACATATGTTCCGAACTTGATTATACTCTTGTCCGCCTGATACTTGAGCCTGTACACGTCAAATATATACGATGTTATCTGGAACGTATAGAAGCTTATTCCAAGCGGCAGTGTGATCGCCACGCTATCAAATATCTTTGTTCCCGCTGCAGTGTTTATTATCTCTATAAAAAAGTTGATATATTTGAATATGAACAACATTCCAAAATCAAACACCATAGCCACCGCCAGCCAGCAGTTTCTCTCAAATGAACAGTCGATCTCCGAATATACTTCTATATCATAAAAACGCTTGATTCGTCTTGCCACCGAATAGTTAAATATAATAGAAAACATCATCAAGAACACGTATATGGGTTCGCCATACGCGTAGAACACAAGGCTGCCTAAAAGCAGTACAACATTCCTGTACTTCGGCTTTGTCACAAAATAGATAAGCAAAAATAAAGGCAGGAATCTAAATAAGAACTCCATGCTCGAAAAAACCATAATATACTCCTTAAATAAATACTCAGTCCAGTGTGAGTATAAATACTTTTACCACTTATGTCAACCGACACTAATCCTATTTTTTCTTAAAAAAACTATTGTTTTCGACATATTTTCTCACCACCACAACATATGGTACTTCGCCCATATCCACGCCCCTATTAACATAAAAAATGCGTGATCCATATTTCATGAATCACGCATTTTTTCTCTGTTCTATATATGATCATATTAAGATCTTATGATATGACACATATCCCTGTGGCATGTCTCAGCCTCATCTTACAGATAATCAAGTGGGTTGACATATGAGCCATTCAGGAATACTGAGAAATGGCAATGTGTTCCTGTTGAATATCCTGTTGAACCTGCGTACGCAATGGTCTGTCCCTGTGAAACCACATCGCCAACGCTTACTGCAAGTGATGAGTTGTGAAGGTACATCGTCACAAATCCATTACCGTGATCTATCATAACGTAGTTACCACCACTCTCGCCCCACTCGGCTACCGTTACAACACCTGCATCAGCCGCTGCGATAGGCACTCCGTATGAACATCCTATATCTATACCCATATGATTGGAGCTTGCTCCTGCTGTCGGTGACTCTCTAGGTCCGAAGTAGTCTGTGATAGGTCCTGATACAGGCCATATGAACTGACCTGAACCGGTTGTTGAACCGCCATTGTTACTTCCACTGTTGTCGCTGTCACTGCCTGAGTTATCGCTTCCACCGTTGTTATCCTGCTGCTGTTGTTCAGCTTCTCTCTGCTTACGCTCCTCCTCCAGTCTCTGCTGTTCCTGACGCGCAAGCTCTGCCAGCTTGTCATCCAGCTCTGACTCCTGCTTTGCGTATTCAGCCGCAAGAGCTTTCTGCATCTCAACATCATCACTGTACTTGTTGATCTCCGCATTCTTCTGGCTTATAACATCATCGAGGTCTGCCTGCTTGGTCTCCAGGTCTGCCTTTACCTTCTCTACATCCGCCAGATCATCCTTGAGTGTCTGCTGATACTCTGCTATGTCATTCTTAGTCTTTACCAGCTTGTTGAGCTGCTTCTGGTCATATGTGCTGAGCTGATCAACATACTCAGACTTGTTAAGACTATCCTCAAATGAAGCCGATGACATAAGTGCATCTATGTAAGCAACATCGCCCTCCTCGTAGAGGTACTGTATCCTCTTCTTCATCGCCTCATACTGATTATCCTCACTGACCTGAGCCTCTGCAAGCTTTGTCTGAGTCTCATCTATCTCATTCTGAAGATCCTCAGCCTGCTGTTTCTTCTCCACGATCTGTGTGCTTATATCTGTGGCCTGCTTATCGAGCTCATTTACAGCCGCTGTAAGCTTGTCTACCTTCTTCTGATACTTCTCTGCGTTTGCATTCGCCTCTTCCTGAGCCTGCTGAGCCTCTTCCTTCTGCTGCTCAACATCCTCCTTGGTCTCCTCAGCATGCACGCTGAACACAGGAGCCGCAAATATGGATGTAAACGACATGAGCAGTGCTCCTGTAGTAACCACTGCCACCTGCATACCTTTCTTCTTTATCTTGTATAAATCTATTCTCATCATTCATGCCTCCTAATCGCATTTCATAATGTTATTATCTTTTTGCCCTACTTATCAGCATTATAACACATATTGTTCCTAAAAAAGTAATAACAATTTGTGAATTTTTTGTGCATTGCTCTGACCGCATTTAACACTACACTCTCAGGTGCTTTCTTGTGGTAAGAATACTTCCTACCAGACCAACACCGATACCGAGCACAAGTCCGACCGGTACCATAGTCCTGAACAGATCCTGCTGGCTCACAAATGCGAACAGCGTTGTGACAACCTTGAACCTTCCGGCAACGTATGTCAGTATCTTATCGTACATGTAGTACAGAAGGACCAGAGGTATAGCCGAACCGACCGCGCCTATGATCACACCCTCTATGATGAACGGTGCCCTTACAAATACATTTGTCGCACCGATCAGCTTCATGATCCCTATCTCTTCCTTTCGCACTGTGATACCTATGGTGATCGTGTTACTTATAAGGAATATAGATACCAGCATCAGTATCACAACTATTCCTATGGATGCATATCCGACAAGGGATGACAGTGTCGTGATGCTGTCCGCAGTCACGTCAGAACTCTTTACCTTTCTGACTCCTGAAAGGCCCTGGGCAAATGCCACGAACTCCGGCTGTCTTGATACATCCTTGAGCGTGATCTCATATGACGCAGCATTCTTTAACGGGTTATCTCCGCCAAATGCATTCTTTGCAACCTGTGGATCATCGTAGTTCTGATCTGCAAACTTGTCCCATGCCTCATCGGCTGAGATGAAATCCATCGTCTCAACATAATCGACCGTTCTTATCTGTTCACCTATGAGCTGTATGGTCTCATCTGACGCATCCTCGTCGAAGAATACAGATATGGTGACTGTCTTCTCAAGCTCCTGCATACCTGACTGGAAGTTTACAACCACCGCATATATGATTCCGAAAAGGAACAGACATGATATGATGGTTCCCAGTGATGCAAGTGAGAACAGTATGTTTCTTCTTATATTCGCAAAGCCCTGTCTGAGGACATAGAAAAATGTACTAATCTTCATCTATGTAGCCTCCTTCCTTCTCATCACTGATTATAACGCCCTTCTTCAGGGTGATAACTCTCTTCTTCATCTCATTGACGATATCCTTGTTGTGGGTTACCACGACAACTGTGGTTCCTCTCTTGTTGATATCCTCAAGGAGGTTCATGATATCCAGTGAGTTCTTAGGATCAAGGTTTCCTGTAGGCTCGTCCGCCAGTATGATGTCCGGATTGTTGACCAGTGCTCTCGCCATGGCAACTCTCTGCTGCTCACCACCTGAGAGCTCCTTCGGGTATGATTTGTATTTGTCTGCAAGTCCAACCAGCGTCAGCATGGCCGGAACTCGTCTTCTGATATATCTCGCCGGGGTCTGGATGACTCTCTGTGCAAATGCGACATTCTCGTATATAGTCCTGTCCTTGAGAAGTCTGAAGTTCTGGAACACAACCCCTATCCTTCTTCTGACCTTCGGTATATCCTTCCTCTTGATCTTGCCGTAGTCGTATCCGGCAACAGTGATATTGCCCTCCGTAGGATCGAGCTCCTTGAGCAGAAGCCTGAACAGAGTGGTCTTGCCCGAACCACTGCTTCCAACGATAAATACGAACTCGCCTTTCTCTATATTAATATTGACATTCTTGAGTGCCTGATTGCCCCCAGGATATGTCATACTCACGTTCTCTAATTCAATCATAATATCTGTAGTCTCCTTCGACCTGTATCTTTATTTTTCTCCCCTTTACTCAATCCAAGCAGAATTGTAACAATTCTGTAACATTTTGTCAAGTGCTGACATATATTACATATCTTAAGTTTATTTTGGAAATTTCACTATTCAAATTGACCTTAGTGTAAATAAACTTTATAATATTTAACTAAGAAAAAATATGGGAGGATTATTACTTATGGATAATCAAAAAGAAGCCATTCGTGATGCACGTAAGCTTGGAATTCCAAAGATGCTTTTACTTGGATTCCAGCATATGTTTGCCATGTTTGGTGCAACAATTCTTGTTCCGCTTCTCGTAAACGGATACTTCGAGGGTCAGGGACTCTCAATTCAGGTAACTCTTGTATGTGCCGGTCTTGGAACACTGTTCTTCCACTTATGCACAAAGCTTAAAGTACCTGCTTTCCTCGGTTCTTCATTTGCATTTCTTGGAGGTTTCTCCACAGTTGCAGACCTTAAAACAGGCATATTCAAGGACATGCCAATGGGCGAAAAGCTTCCATATGCATGTGGCGGTATTGTGGTTGCAGGACTTCTGTATCTGATACTTGCACTGATCGTCAAGCTTGTCGGCGTGAAGCGTGTCATGAGATTCCTTCCACCAGTGGTTACCGGACCTATCATCATATGTATCGGTCTGAGCCTCGCACCATCAGCTATATCAAACGCATCCACTAACTGGCTGCTTGCATTTATCGCACTGGCTGTTGTCATTGTGTTCAACATCTGGGGCAAGGGCATGTTCAAGATCATACCTATCCTCATGGGTGTACTTATCTCATATGGCGTTGCACTCATACTTCACTTCTGTGGTATGACCAACCCTGATGGTTCAGCAATACTCAGCTTTTCTGGAGTTTCAGACGCACATTTTCTCGGTCTGCCACCTTTCCAGATCTGTAAATTTAACTTAACTGCCATACTTGTCATGGCTCCTATCGCCATCGCTTCCATGATGGAGCATATAGGTGATATATGTGCCATATCAGCAACTGTAGATCAGAATTTCCTTGAGGATCCAGGTCTCCACAGAACACTTATCGGTGATGGTCTGGCAACATCTCTCTCCGCACTCTTTGGCGGTCCTGCCAACACAACCTACGGAGAGAACACAGGAGTTCTCGAGCTCAGCCGCGTTCACGATCCAAGAGTTATACGACTGGCTGCCATTTTTGCAGTCATCCTCGGTTTCATACCTAAGGTTGCAGAAGTCATCCGCTCAATGCCTTTCGCCATCATTGGCGGCATAAGCTTCATCCTCTACGGAATGATCTCAGCCATAGGTGTAAGAAATGTGGTTGAGAACCACGTAGACTTCACGAAGTCAAGAAACCTGATCATCGCAGCCGTTATCATGGTATGTGGACTTGGTTTCAAAAATGGCCTTACATTCACGATCGGAGGCACAACTATCACTCTTACAGGACTTGCCCTCGCAGCTATATTCGGCATCCTGCTGAATGCTATACTGCCTGGTAACGACTATACATTTGGTGAGAACACCAAGGGTGATGTAAGCCGTGGACTTGGAATGAATCCACAGAACTCTGACATTGAGGCATAATAATTATCTGTATATTATTTATTAGGAGGTTACACAATATGACAGATTACACAGTTATGACACATCCACTTATTCAGCATAAGATTTCAAAGCTCAGAGATAAGAACACCGGAACTGCCGAATTCCGTGCACTTGTTGAAGAGATCGCCATGCTCATGGGATATGAGGCTCTGAAAGATCTTCCTACCGAGGATGTATGTATAGAGACTCCTATCGAGGAATGCATGACTCCGGTCATCGCAGGAAGAAATCTTGCGATCGTACCTATTCTCCGTGCAGGACTTGGAATGGTCAGTGGACTTCAGGCTCTGGTTCCTACAGCCAAGATCGGACACATCGGTCTGTACAGAGACGAGGAGACTCATGAACCTCATGAGTACTACTGCAAGCTCCCTAATCCTATCGATGAGAGACTTATAGTTGTCACGGATCCTATGCTTGCAACCGGAGGATCAGCTGTTGCTGCCGTTGATTTCATCAAGCAGCACGGCGGTAAGCATATCAAGTTCATGTCGATCATCGCTGCACCGCAGGGAATTGAGAGACTTCTCAAGGCTCATCCTGACATCCAGCTATACGTTGGTCATGTTGACCGCGAGCTGAACGAGAACGCTTACATCTGCCCAGGACTTGGCGATGCCGGCGACAGAATCTTCGGAACAAAGTAAGATCTTTCAGACATGATATTTATACCAGCATAGACATGCCGCAGCCCAGCACATATACTGGGCTGCGGCATGTCTTCTCTTCCCAACATTTTCACACTTCTAACATTTTTATTAAGAATTCTTTTTCGATATCCATTTGCAGGCCTTTCATGTTATCATATAGAGACTGGAGGTCTTTTTTATGGAATCACAGAAGAGATATACGAAAAAACAGAGAACACTGGACATTATCGAGAGGCTGAAGAAGGAATATCCTGACACAGTATGCACCCTCGATACTTCACACGCATGGCAGCTTCTTGTCAGTGTCCGCCTGGCGGCGCAGTGCACTGATGCAAGGGTGAATGTGGTAGTCCAGGATTTATTTGCCAAATATCCGGGAGTAAAAGAACTGGCTGCTGCCGATGTCAGTGACATCGAGGCCATTGTGAGACCTTGCGGACTGGGGAAGAGCAAGGCCAGAGATATTAGTGCATGTATGAATATGCTTGTTGATTCCTATGATTGCCAGGTTCCTGACAGTCTTGATGAGCTGCTTAAGCTCCCCGGCGTAGGCCGCAAGAGCGCCAACCTCATCATGGGTGATATCTACGGCAAACCTGCCATTGTAACAGATACCCACTGTATACGCCTTGTCAACCGAATGGGACTGGTTGACGGGATAAAAGATCCGAAGAAGGTTGAGATGGAACTGTGGAAGCTTGTACCTCCAGATGAGAGCAATGACTTCTGTCACAGGCTGGTGGATCACGGCAGATCCGTGTGCACAGCCAGAACGAAGCCACATTGCGACGCATGTTGTCTAAGCGACATATGCAAAAAGATCATCTGATTTATCATACAAACGGAAAGGAGTTACTTATATGGAGTATATGGAGAATCTGACAGAATACGTGGAGAAGCAGGCTTCTCTCTGTCAGCAGCATGATGTGATAGACAAAGAGCTCTATGCCAGATACGGAGTAAAAAGAGGACTGCGTGATGAGAATGGACAGGGAGTTCTGACCGGTCTTACCAATATATCACAGATCATAGCATTTAAGGATGTGGATGGCCAGAAGGTTCCGTGTGACGGACAGTTATTGTACAGAGGCTATGATGTACAGGATCTCGTAAAAGGCGGCAAAGGAAAACGCCATATATTTGAGGAAGCTGCTTATCTTCTTCTCTTCGGAGAACTGCCTACCGAGGCTCAGCTCTCAGAATTCAGCAGTGTCATCGCCGAGTCCATGAACCTGCCGACCAACTTTACCCGTGATGTCATCATGAAAGCACCTAGTGTGGATATAATGAACTCCATGACAAGAAGTGTGCTGACTCTGGCTTCATACGATAATCAGGCTACCAACCTGGATATAGACAATGTTCTCAGACAGTGTATCGGTCTCATCGGAACATTTCCTATGATGGCTGTGTATGGTTATCACGCATACAACCATTATGAGAACGACGGAAGTATGTACATTCACAGACCTGACAAGGATGCTTCCGTGGCTGAAAACATCCTCAGGATGCTCAGGCCTGACATGAAGTATACCGAGCTTGAGGCAAGAGTTCTTGACATAGCACTTCTGCTTCACATGGAGCACGGCGGTGGTAACAATTCCACATTCACCACAAGAGTTGTAACGTCATCCGGCTCTGACACATACTCTGCCATTGCCGCCGCCCTTTCATCCCTCAAGGGAAGGAAGCATGGTGGTGCCAACCTGCAGGTTATGAACATGATGGACGATATCAAGGAGCACATAAAGGATTACCATGACGAAGAGGCCATAGAGGCATATCTGGATAAGCTGCTGAACAAGCAAGCCTACGACCACAAGGGACTCATCTATGGTATGGGCCATGCCGTTTACTCACTGTCAGACCCAAGAGAAAAAGTCTTCAAGTCATTTGTCGAACAGCTTGCCGCTGCCAAGGGCAGGGACGAGGATATGACTCTGTACAACAACATTGAGAAGATCGCGCCAAAGCTCATCGCCAAGGAACGCAAGATATACAAGGGTGTCAGCCCTAACGTAGACTTCTACAGCGGATTCGTGTATGAGATGCTCGGAATTCCTAGGGAGCTCTACACACCGCTCTTTGCAGTGGCACGTATAGTTGGATGGAGCGCTCACAGAATCGAGGAGCTTGTCACTACAGACAAGATCATCAGACCGGCATATAAGAGTCTGGTTAAGTATAGAGAATATGTAGACAGAGACGCCAGATAGTCAATGTGTTTTCAATAACCTTAAAGCCCTGTCAGACTTAACATTCATATGTATCCATAATATGAGACCCATATGAATGTTAAGTCTGACAGGGCTTTATGTTTTTCCTGTTTCTAGTTTGTATCCCCACTTCAATTCAGATCCCAATTAAAATATCCGGGATACATATCACAGACAATTATTTGATCTTCTCAATGAAATCGAGAAGATCATACTTGGATATAGCTCCGACACTCCTCGATGCCTCAACACCATTCTTGTACAGTATCAATGTCGGAACACTGAACACCTTATTGGCAGCCGCAAGTCCAGGATTCTCATCCACGTCCACACTGAAGAAATCCACTTCACCATTCAGTTCATCTGCAACCGTGTGAAATACCGGTGCCATCATCTTGCATGGTCCGCACCATGTTGCTGAGAAATCCGCAACCGCCACACCGCATGCCTTTATATCTTCAAAATTATCGCCTTTTACCGTTTTTACCATACTAATCATCCTCCATTCTATTGTGATGAACACACGCATCACGCTGTGCTCCACACACATCTGTATATTTTCATTTCATAAACATTCCAGATAATATCTGCTAATATTCTGCCCTTATGTTCAGCTATCTACTCATGATTTATACGTACATTTTGTCATATTCTGTCGGCCCGGTCAACAATTCTTACAGATTATTTTTATTATTTAAAATCATCTTTTAACTACAAAACTGCCCTCCTCACTAATGTTCCGGAATCCCGGGTACTCATCACAGTGAAGAGGGCAGCTTTATTTTATATTCTATATGATTCTACGCTTCGATCATCAATATAATTCTATGCTCCGATCATCAATCCAGCAGCTTCTTCATACTGTCAAGACTTATGAGAAGCGTCGATGAATTGTGAAGCAGTGCTGATGTGGTTGGCTGGATAACTCCCATCACGCCCAGGATGATAAGTCCTGTGTTGATGGTCACTATCTTGCGATAGTTCCTGTTGATCCTGCTCATCAGCTTATTACTGAGTTCCTTAAGTGTTACGAGCTCGTACAGATTGTCCGCACTGACAGTTATATCTGCGATCTCTCTGGCAATCTCCGCGCCATCACTTACGGCAATTCCAGCATCGGATGCCGACAGTGCAGGTGAGTCATTGATTCCATCTCCCACCATGATGACCTTTCGACCCGCAGTCTTCTCAGCCTCGACAAACTTTGCCTTGTCCTCAGGAAGGACCTCTGAGTAATACTCATCCACCCCTACCTGCTCTGCAATAGCCTTGGCCGTTCTGTCACTGTCTCCTGTCATCATGACAACCTTCTTGATTCCCAGCTTCTTGAGCCTTGAAACAACCTCGGCCGACTCAGGTCTGACCGGATCCTTGATGGATATGACTGCTGCCAGCCTGCCATCGATTCCCATGAACAGATGTGAATGAGTCTTGGACAACGACTCGTACAGCTCTATCTTATCCTCAGGTATCACACAGCCCTCATCCTCAAATACGAAATGATAGCTTCCTATGACAACCTTCTTGCCGTCTATGCTTGATGAGATACCATGAGCCACAACATACTCAACCTTGGAGTGCATCTCCTCATGCTCCAGCCCCTTGGCTGCAGCTCCTGCCACAACCGCTCTTGCCATGGAATGAGGGAAATGCTCCTCCAGACATGCAGCTATCCTGAGCAGTTCATCAGGATCTCTTCCGTCAAATGATACGACGCGTACAAGCGTAGGTGATGCCTTTGTAAGTGTTCCTGTCTTGTCAAATACTATCGTGTCTGCATCAGCTACAGCCTCCAAGAATTTGCCGCCCTTGACTGTGAGGTGATGCTTGTTTGCCTCCTGTATAGCAGACAATACCGCTATAGGCATGGACATCTTCAGTGCACATGAATAGTCGACCATGAGCACCGCAAGTGTCTTGGTGATATTCCTTGTTAAAAGGTATGTGAGGATAGTTCCACCGAGAGTCCATGGCACAAGACCATCTGCAAGATGCTCTGCCTTGCTCTCAAGTCCTGACTTAAGCTTCTCAGACTCCTCTATCATCGCAACAACTTTATCATATCTGCTGGTCTTACCAGTCTTTACAACTCTGACTACCAGCTCACCTTCCTCAACAACTGTACCTGCATATGCACTGTCTCCGTGTCCCTTGTGGACCGGTACTGACTCTCCGGTGAGGGATGCCTGATTGACCATGCCCTCGCCCTGATCCACAACACCGTCAAATGGAATGACATTGCCCATATGAACCACTACCAGATCATCCTTTGCGATCTTCGCACTGTCCATAAGTACATCACAATCATCCACACGCACCCATACCTTATTGATATTGAGTGACATGCTTCTTGCCAGTCCATCCACCGACTTCTTATGTGTCCACTCCTCAAGGATCTCACCGATCTCCAGAAGGAACATGACTGATCCCGCTGTCGCGAAATCATTTGTCAGAATGGATGCTGTTATGGCTGTTGCATCGAGAACCGGCACCTCAAGCTTCCTGTTCGCAAGACACTTGAGCCCCTTGCCTATATACTTGAGAGCTTTGACGGATGTCAGACAATACCGAAGCGGCATTGGCATGATCCATTTCTTGGTCATGTACCAGGCGGTCTTCCAAAACAGCTTGTCCTCATACTGTCTGTTCATGACTCTGCCTGATGTCTCTGTGAGATCCGCCGGAACCTCCACCCTGTCATATCCAAACTGTCTCAGCGCATCTATCACCGCTGCACGGTCACCATCATATATGATGATCGCGTCACAGGTTCTGTCGTGCACCTTGACCTCTTCCACTGCCTCACAGTTCTCCAGATAATACTGAAGTATGTCGGCCTGTGCCATGGTCATGCGGCTCTGTGCCATGTGTATACGCAGACGATTCTTTGTTTCATTTAAAATAGAAAACTTCAAGATCTTCGCCTCTTTCTTATGTTTTGTCTTATACTGATTACTCTTCTACAGTCTCTGCTGCATCAGCGCTCTCAGCCTCTGTGCACTCAGTATCCTCAAAGTCAGCCTCTGCTGCCTTCTGTGCTCTTGCCTCGTTGATATCCTTTGCTCCTGCGTAGATATCACCACAGTTCTCCTGGATAGTATTTGCTGTCTTCATGACACAGTCCTTTGCTCTAAGAACACCAGCTGTACAATGTGTATATACGTTCTTTGCATCCTTGCTTGAGAGAACCTTGATACCAGCTGTTCCAAATAATACTCCACCTGCAAATATTCCAAGCTTCTTCCAGTTTACCTTCTTTAATGCCTTCATCATGATTTTGTCCTCCTTGATTATATATTTATTCTGATTAATGATATGACCACTTATACGCATGGTAGATTATATGACAGGCTTCGCCGTGATTCGATTTTTCTAATCACGGTTTGTTCAATCAAACTCTCCTTAACGTAAAAAATGCATTCTCGATCTTCGTACTGTAGAAAGAGTCTGCATCTGTTTCGTGGCTTTTTATTTGCTGTAAGTATAGCACTGCCCCCGGCGTTAGTCCAATATAACATTCGCAATTTAAATGACTTTTTTTCTCAATAAGTATCAACAAGCTATCTTACACTTGTGACATTTTGTAAGGTTGCTTTTTTTCCTTCTATATACTATCTTATTACTATTGGCAAAGTCATATATACAAAGGAGATTCCATGTATGGATAATTTCAATATCAAAAGTATTCTGGTAATATTATTTTTATTTTTCATAGGATGCGTCATGGGCTGGTGCATTGAAGTCATATTCAGAAAGTTCTTATCCAAGAGCAACCCAAGCCACAAATGGATCAACCCGGGATTCCTCATCGGACCTTACCTGCCTCTCTACGGTTCAGGCCTGGTGGTGCTGTATCTCCTGTCCCTGATCCATATAGATGCTGTTGACGCCCATCCTGTTTTGCAAAAGGTTCTGGTGGTACTGATCATGGCCATCGCCATGACCGTTGTGGAATACATTGCCGGACGTATATTTATAATAGGAATGAACATCAAGCTGTGGGACTACTCAGATGAGTGGGGCAATATACAGGGCATCATATGTCCGCTGTTCTCATTCTTCTGGGGTGTGATCGCGGCACTGTACTATTTCTTCCTCCATCCACACATACTGAACGCTGTGTACTGGCTGGCGGATCACCTGACATTCTCCTTCTTCATCGGTTTCTTCTACGGGGTATTCGTGATCGACTGTGTTGTATCATTCAACCTGATGAGCAAGGTGAAGAAATTTGCGAAAGAGAATGATCTTATTGTCCGTGTTGAGGAACTCAAGTCCCGACTGGCTCTGGATCGTGAGAAGTTCAAGGAGAAGCCAAGCTTCCTTCTCTCTCTTCACGATACAGCATCGATCAAACGAGCATTTGAGAATAACCCTGAAAGCTTCTCCATAACAAAGAAGATCAAACTGAAGGCTGAGGAGCTTACAGAGAACGTAAAGGAAAAAAGCGCTGTGATAAGTGAAAATCTCAAGGAAAAGAGCGAGGTGATCACCGAGGGTATCAAGGCTGCCGGAACTGAGGCAAAGGCCCGCATAGGCGAGACGCTGAATCGAAATGATTCATCAGATGTGGCCGACACAGATCTGTTCGACAATTCCCACAGGGACATAACAGAACACAAGAATGAAAAATAATATCATTCTAAGCATATAACAAAAGCAAAAATACCATGTACAGGCGAAATGCTGTACATGGTATTTTTTACGCGCTCTATTTACTTTTTATCTGTACTTGACACTAGCCTTCTTGTAGGTTCCTGCCGTCTTTCCTTTGTATGGTTTTACAAAGTATGTGTACTTTGTTCCTGACTTCACACGGCGGTCAAGATATGTTCTGGTCTTTGCTTTCACAACCTTCACACATTTAAATCTGCCGCTGCCTGTCTTTTTGTATATCTTATAGCCGGCGGCTCCCTTTGTCTTCTTCCAGGAGACTCTTACTCCCTGTGAGGTATTCTTTGCTCTTGCGGTCGTGCAACCTATATAATACTGGCTCTTTGCCTTGGAGCCGCCCTTTGTATAGCTGTTGTATGCCGATACTCTGTATGTGTAGGTCTTTCCTCCTACAACAGATCTGTCTACCATTGATCTCACAGAGCTTCCCTTCACTGTCTTTATAAGTCTGTATGCACCCTTGCCTATGCGTCTGTATACCTTATAACCGGTGGCTCTTGAATCGGTATTCCAGGTGAGGCTTATTCCCTTACCTGTATTCTTCGTTTTGACCGTCACCGTCGCAAGCTTCAATTTGTCAAGTGTGACATTCTTGGTATATCCGCAGTTGCTGCATTTGTACTTCTGCGATCCCTGGGATGTGAATGTCGGCTGTTTTGTAACCTCTCCCGCCTGCCATTTGTGGCTCATACATGCTCCGAGATAATAAGCGTCCTTTCTTGTACAGGATGGAGTGTCGGAAACCCAGATCACAACATCATTTCCGTAATATCCCATTCCATATATGTTTACACCTGATACATACTTCTGTCTTATGTCATATATAGCCCACGCCTTGCGCTCATTTACCTCAAGATCTATCCATGCAACATATCTCGATGTGCAGAAATAGAGCTTTTCCTGTGCAAGGAACAGTGTTCCATACTGTTTGTTAAGTGCCGTACCATCTGTATCCAGCCATTCATCCTGCCCGGTAAATATCGTTGTATTTACACCGTTGGTGAAGCTGTACTTGTTTATCTGATAGTATGATGACTGGCTGCCCTGCTTTATGCTGTACCAGTAGCCCTTTCTATAAAAGATTACCTTCTCAACGCCATTCCAGAACTGGCCTTTTTCATATCGCTTATCCGTGGCATTGCTGTATGTTCCCTTCCATACATTTCCCACCTTTGTGTCATATCTGCCAAGATAATAATCGCTGCTGGCGGCCTTAGTCTTACTGTTCAGGGTGTCAAAGCTTACAAGGAAATAATCATGCATCGACCTTCCCGGTATATCACTTGCGGGATCATCCCAGGTTGCGTCAACGTGATACCACTTTCCACCTATATTTACAACATTCCACGCATGGTTTACATACTGGCTTGTGGCAACTCCACACGGAACCCCGGCTTTCCTGAGGAAATACCACATGGTCTCCGCATATCCCTGACACACGCTGCTCCTCTTAACCAATACACCATACATATCATACATGTGGTCTCTTCCGGTTGTTGAATCAAATTCCTTAGCCCCGCTGGTGTCATATGCAACTGTGGATGTCAGGAACTCATGATATGCAAGCACGATCTCTGCCGGCTTCATGTTCTTTGTATTTATCTGCTTGTTCACTTCCGCTATGGCTGCATCCAACTGCTTCTTTTCGGTTCGGGCATTTGGCTTGTATGAGAACTTCAGATACACGACCTTTCCTGTGGTCTGGTCATACAGATAACTGTATCTTGCCACATACACGACCTCGGGATGCGCATTCATTGCGGTTGTGACTACATTTGCAACATTTCGTGTGGTCAATCCCCAGCTCTTTACATTGAGTCTCGGTGAAAATTTCTCCACAGCGCCGACAATGGCACTCTCATATTTCTTTGAATTTGCCGCTGCCAGTGACGCTTCCGATGAATCCGATGCTTCATCTTCTATTATCTGTCCGCCAAATTGCAGGATACCTGAAGTATCGCCCTCCTGCTCAAGCAACTGACCATAGCTGCTCTGTGATGAGTCATACTGTTCCTGAGTATCTTCCGCAAATGCTGGTATTTTTCCGCCGTACAGCACACACGCAGCGATGACGCCCACCACAAATATCATCCTGATACGCCGCACAGCTTCTGTGAGTCTTACATTTTCATATTTCATTCTTTTTCTCCCTTATAATTACGCAGTAAGCATCTACCTTTTTATTCTCTTCTGCGGTGACGCTGCACTGTATGTCTTATTATTCACTGCCTTCACAATGTAATAATAAGTCTGACCCTTCTTTGCCGTTTTGTCTGTCCAACTGAGAGTTTTCGCTGTTACAGTCTTGACTGCCCTGTATTTGCCTGTTGGTGTCTTTCTATACACAATGTATTTTTTTGCACCGGCAGACTTTTTCCAGGAAAGTTTCACTCCCTGTGCTGACTTCCTGACCGTGACAACCGGAGCCTTGATGTAGAGAATACTTGCCTCTGTATATCCACTGAGTACATTTCCATTATATGCCTTTACACAGTAGTAATACCTGTTTCCTGACTTGACTGTCTTGTCTACATAGCTTGTCGTTCCCGACTTGACTGTCTTGATACATACATATCTTCCCTTGGCGGTTCTCCTGTATAGCTTGTAACCAGATGCCCCTGACGCTTTATTCCAGGTAAGCTTTATCGCGCCGGCCTGCTGTGCAGACTTTACGGTTACCTTCGCAAGCTTCAGCCTTGCAATTGTGACCTGCTTTGCTGCGCCACATGTCTTGCACGTATATTTCCTGACTCCTGTAGCTGTATATGTAGCTTTCTTAGTAACCGTTCCATTATCCCATGCATGGGTCGTACATACAAGCTTGGCTATAGTCTCGGTCTTTGTCTCGCCACAGTTTGTACAGGTGTACTTTCTGGTTCCCTCTGTCTTGTATGTTGGCTGTTTTGTCATTACTCCGGCATCCCATGCATGCTCGGTGCACACCAGTTTGTCCACAAGCTCTGTCTTTGTCTCGCCACAGTTTGTACAGGTGTACTTCCTGGTTCCCTCTGTCTTGTATGTTGGCTGTTTTGTCACTACTCCGGCATCCCATGCTTGATTTGTACATACAAGCCTGGCTATAGTCTCAGTCTTTGTCTCGCCACAGTTCTCACATGTATATTTCTTTGTACCTGTGTTTGTATACGTAGGTGCTGTTACAATTACTCCGGCATCCCATGCATGGTTTGTGCAACCAATTTTCCCGATTATGTCTGTCTTTGTCTCGCCACAGTTCTCACATGTATATTTCTTTGTACCTGTGCTTGTATACGTAGGTGCTGTAACTACTACTCCGGCATCCCATGCATGATTTGTACATACAAGCTTGGCTATAGTCTCGGTCTTTGTCTCGCCACAGTTTGTACAGGTGTACTTCTTGGTTCCCTCTGTCTTGTATGTTGGCTGTTTTATCACTACTCCGGCATCCCATGCATGATCTGTACATACAAGCTTAGCTATAGTCTCGGTCTTTGTCTCGCCACAGTTTGTACAGGTGTACTTTCTTGTTCCCTCTGTCTTGTATGTTGGCTGTATTGTCACTACTCCGGCATCCCATGCATGCTTTGTACATACCAGCTTGGCTATCGTTTCGGTCTTGGTTGTTCCGCAATTCTTACACGTATACTTTTTGGTTCCCTCTGTCTTGTATGTCGGCGCTGTCACAACCTTGCCGCTATCCCACACGTGGCTCGTACATACAAGTTTGGCTATCGTTTCGATCTTGGTCTCACCGCAGTTTGTACAGGTGTACTTCTTGGTTCCTGTACTTGTGTAGGTCGGCTCCTTTGTCACCACTCCAGCATCCCACTTGTGGCTTATGCACATCTCGAATGTATACTCGGCATACTCCTTGTTATACTTGCTTGAATTGCTTGAATCCTTAGTTTTCTTTATATTAGGAGAATCTGTAATAAAATACACCAGCTTACCATACTGTTCTCCAAACGCATATAAATTATTTCCTGTTGAACTATTATACTGTGTTCGTATATTTATAAGCTCTGTAGGAATTACATTTGTCGATGTTATATCTATCTTGTTCAAGCTATCCGGAGTAGTAAAATATAAATTATCACCTCGGAGATATATTGAACTATAAACACCAGGATAATACCCACCACTCGGAGTTGTCCATTTTGCAGTGCCCGAATACAAAACCTTGTTTATGTTAGTCGAATACTGGTACTTATTTATGTTAAATGATGTTTTCGAACTGCCCTCACTTATGCTGTACCAATAACCGTCTTTATAAAAAATAGCTTTCTCAATACCATTCCAGAACTTACCACTCTCATAAGTGGTGTCCACCGCTGTCGTATATGTATCTCCCCACTGTGCACTGACAACCATATCCGTTCTGTCCTTAGTATGGTTGATGAGTGTATTCTTATTCATTGTATCAAAGCTGACAAGGAAATAATCATGATATGATCTTCCAGGCATATCCCACACCGGATCGTCCCAAGTTGCATCTATGTGATACCATTTTCCATGTATCTTAACTATGTTCCACGCGTGATTGATATTTTCACTTGATGCGATTGCACATGAAAGACCAGCCTCTCTTAGCAGATAAAACATAGTCTCGGCATATCCCTGACACACACAACTATGTTTAACCAAAGCTCCATACATATCGTACCCGTGATTTGCAGCAATCGTTCCATTGAAATAATCCTCATATGCATATGCAACTGTGGATGTGAGATACTCATGATATGCAAGTACTATCTCTTCATCGCTCATTCCACTGGTATCTATCTTACTCTTGACTTCCTGAAGTGCAGCATCAAGCTCCTGCTGCTCCTCCTTTGCATTTGTCAAATATGTAAATGCTATTTTGGTGATTGAAGAGCCAGAAGTCCAATATGTATAGCCTCCCGATAGACTGATAAACTCGGGATGAGAATTGATAATAGATCTTACTGCCCCGTTATTAATATCGTCTCTCGTAAGGCCAAGTTCCGATACATCTATACTCGTCTGCCATGCCTTGATTCCTTCAACAATAAGCTTCTCAAGTGCTGTTGCATCATATGTAGATGCCAGTGAAGCCGCACCATCCTGCTGCTCAACGACAACGCCAAGTCCGCCTTTCTGCAAAGTGTCGTCCAGATCATCATACCCTACCGTAACCTGACTCTCATCTGAACTTACCCGTGTCTGATCAGATGCATATGCTCCCACTTTACCGCCTGGCAATAGCACAACCGCCGCTGAAAATGCCAAGGCACCGATACAGATTTTTCTGCTCAGCTCCCTTAACAACTCAGACCTTATACTGCCTGCCACCACTCTATATGATTTCCTCTTTTTTATCATAAAACTCCTCCTTAAACGATACGTTCCAACCTTATATTTCCGTTCATCCCTCAATACTTTTATTATATAGATTTTTGACACTGTTCGATAGCTTTTTACCTCACTTTTGTACATCTTGTAGGAATTGACAAATTGCGCAACTTTGAGCAATTCATGATATCTTAATCATAAGCAACTATATCTCTTATTTCAAGCCGTTTTTCTTAATTATATACAATATTGTCCTGATGAATGGCAGTGTATATATTTTGTATATTTTGCACAAATTGAAATGTATTGTCAAATTACAATTGAATTATTTGTCTATTTGTGCTACCTTTAAATAGCAAGCTGTGCAACCGTTTGCGCATATATTCTACACTAAAAACAGATCACATAGAGCACATTACCTTTATTTATAGGAGATGACAGATAAATGAACAAAAACAAGCTTTTTCCACAGATAAACGGAATACTACACGGCGGTGATTACAATGCTGAACAGTGGCTTGACCGCCCTGATATTCTGGCAAAGGATATCGAGATGATGAAGGAGGCAGGAATGACTTCCGCTACTCTTGGTGTATTTTCATGGTCAGCATATGAGCCTGTTGAGGGCGAATACCATTTTGACTGGCTGAAGGATGTTATGGACAACCTGTATAATGCAGGCATTTACACCGTTCTTGCCACGCCATCGGGCGGCAAACCGGCATGGATGGCACAGAAGTATCCTGAGATCAGGCGTGTGGATTCATATGACGTCAGGGAACATCAGGGCGTCCGTGAGAACCACTGCATGAGCTCACCTGTATACAGAGAAAAAGTTGCCAATATCATCCGTCAGCTCCACGCCCATGTGGGAAACCATCCGGGACTCATCATGTGGCATGTGTCAAATGAGCTTGGTGGCGAGTGCTACTGCCGTCTCTGTGTGAAAAGATTTCAGAATTACCTCGCAGAGAAGTTCGACCACGACATAAACAAGCTGAACAAAGCATGGTGGACCACCTTCTGGAGTCACTCATACAACAGCTTCTCACAGATTGAGCCGCCATACAAAAATGGTGATTTCAGTATCATGGGGCTGAACCTCGAATGGAAGAGATTTACCACATGGAACATGAACGATTACATGAAATCAGAGATAACGCTCCTCCGTGAACTCACCCCTGAAATACCTATAACAACCAACTTTATGCAGCTCTACGATGGTCTTGACTACAGACCAATGGCAAAGGAACTTGATGTGATCTCATGGGATTCATACCCTAGATTCCACAACGACTATGAAAGCCTTGCGGATGTCATGGGGCAGAACACATTTGACCACGCAGTCATGAGATCCATGAAGAAGGATAAGCCTTTCATGCTTATGGAGAGTGCTCCGGGGCTTGTAAATTGGCATCCATATAACAAACTCAAAAGACCGGGCATCCACAAGCTGTTCTCATACAACGCTATAGCCTGCGGTTCTGACACTGTTCAGTACTTCCAGTGGCGAAAGGGCAGGGGCTCATTTGAACAGTATCATGGTGCCGTTGTTGACCATCTCGGAACAAATGACACCAGAATATTCAAGGAGGTTGCCGCCCTCGGCGCAGAGCTTGATGGGCTCTCCGAGATAACCGGCACACTCATCAGATCAAAGGTTGCACTGCTGTTCGACTGGGACAATATGTGGGCCATAGATGATGTCAAGGCTCTGGGGCAGAAATCAAAAAAATATCCTGAGACCTGTATGTCTGTATACAAAGAGCTGACAAAGCGCGGCGTTGACGTGGACGTCATTGCATCCGATGAACCACTCGACGATTACGATGTGGTTGTTGCACCTATGCTCTACATGCTGAGAGATGGCGCAGCCGAGTCTCTTGCCGCATTTGTAAAGAGGGGCGGACAGCTTCTATCCACTTACTTTACGGGCTATGTAGACAAGGATCAGCTCTGTATACTCGGTGGATTCCCGGGAAATGGACTTGCAGATGTATTTGGAATCATCAGTGAAGAGATAGACACCCTGTATCCATCTGACAGAAACAGCGTGAGCTTCACAGATGGCAGTTCATGCGAACTCCGTGACTATGCTGAGATCCTGAGAGTCGGAACGGCAGATGTACTTGGAACCTACGATTCTGATTTCTACGCCGGAAATGCAGCAGTGACAGTGAACAGCTACGGCGAGGGCAAGGCCTACTACGTGGCTGCAAGAATAGATTACAGTAAACTCGGTGAGATCATGGAGCAGATGATGGTGAACGCCGGTATCGCCATAAAAGATCTCCCTGACGGAGTTCAGTATCACTGCAGATATGCAGATGACGGAACTGCATATGGATTTTACCTGAACAACACCAACGAACCTCAGACAATATCTGAAGTTCACGGAACCGACATTCAGACGAAGAATATATTTGATGGCAAAATGGAATTGGCTCCGTTTGGAGTATCCATCATCAAGGAAAATAATTAAATCTGATAATAACTTTTTCCTTCCTTAAACCTTTTTGAAAAAGGCGGTGATACTTCTGTTGTGTATCACCGCCTTATGTGTTCTATTTCCAGCATGGACTCTCAGTCCTATATGCATTTTTAATTCTTTTCAACCTGCTCCAGCTTATCCTCTATCGCCTTGATAACGATCTTGAGGGCTTTTATTCTGGCATACTTCTTGTCATTTGACTCCAATATGTGCCAAGGTGCAAAGCTTGTGTTGGTCTTTTCCAGCATCTCATCCACCGCCACCTCGTAGCTATCCCATTTGTCACGGTTACGCCAATCCTCATCTGTGATCTTCCAGCGTTTCTCAGGCGTGTTCTGCCTGAGTGTGAATCTCTCAAGCTGCGTGTCTTTGTCGATCTGAACCCAAAATTTGATGACTACAGCTCCCCAGTCGTGCAGTTCCTTCTCAAATTCATTTATCTCATTGTACGCCCGCTGCCAATCATTCTCCGAGCAGAAACCCTCAAGTCGCTCAACCATGACTCTGCCATACCATGTTCTGTCAAATATAGCCACATGCCCAGACTTTGGAAGTCTTGTCCAAAATCTCCACAGAAAATGCCTTGCCTTCTCGTGTGGCTCCGGACTTGCTATAGGATTTACCACATAACCTCTCGCATCAAGTGCCTCCGCTATCCTTTTGATATTTCCACCTTTACCTGCCGCATCCCAACCTTCGTAGCCTATGATAACAGGTATCCTCTTCTGGTAAAGCTCATTGTGCAGTCTGCCGAGTTTCTTCTGCAGCTTGTCAAGTTCCTCCTTGTACTCCTCATCCGTCAGTTTCTTGTCGAGAGACACCTCGGAAAGTTTCGGGATCTTCTTGAGCGCAAATGTATTCTGCAGTATAGGTACAGCATGCCCCTGATTGAGCAGCGCAGTCTCTATTCCCTGATTGATGATATCGAGTATCTGAAGTTCTGCCCATTTTCTCTCCTTTGCATCTATCATGTACCACGGTGCATTTGACAGATTGGTGTCATACATAAAGCTGTCAAATGCCTCAAGATACTCGTCATACTTTTTGTTCTGCTTCAGATCATGCTTAGACACTCTCCAGTTTGTCGTATCATCTGCCAAAAGTGTTTCAAGCCTCTTCTTCTGCTCGTGCTTGTCTATCTGGAAGAAAAATTTCATGACCAGATATCCGTTGTCCGCCAGAGTCCTCTCAAATCTCTTGGTGCTGTCAACTCTCTTCCGGTATTCCTTATCTGACAGCTCCCCGGACATCTTGCCACCTACTATGTCCCTCATCCAGCCACCATCCAGAAATGCAAACTCCCCCTGTTCCGGTATTCTCGTAAAATACTTGTACAGGAATGGTCTGCGTTTTTCCTCGTCTGTGGAATATTTCACTGACTCAACGTTGAAAAATCTCGGATCCATATTCTTGATGATCCTTCCGACAAGACTTCCCTTACCTGCAGCACCCCAGCCTTCAAATATGACAAATACAGGTATCTTGCCTTCCTTTACCTTGATCTGATTGCGTGTCAGATTCTCTCTGGCAATCTTTAACCGAGTGTCTATCTCCTCATCCGATGGACGCTCCGGCTTGTTCCAGTCCTTTAACATGTAACCCACTGCTCCTTTCACATTGTCTCTTCATTTGTTTTTATGAATAATATACCCCGATTTACAGAAACTAATGCCGCTTCGCATTTACTAATACAAATGCCGCTTCGCGTCGTGCTTTTTCCTTCTTGCGATATCATTATACTACTTTCTTTTGAGTTGATACATCTGAAAAAACATTAAGATATGTGAGGAAAATGAATGTTGCGAAGGTAAAATTCATATGATATAATGTCAGCAACAATGAAACAAGAAATTCTGACATATGCTTTCCCAAAAGCATAACGAAAACCCCAGTAGTTGGCGCTACTGGGGTTTTCTCCGTCTTTTAAAGGCGACGTACTCCTTGGGCTGATTACCACTTACTTATCTCCGTTCTGTCACTGCGCTCCCCCCTTTCCTAGCCTGTCTAGGGGTGGCAACATCTGTATTGTGACATATTATCTTTTTCTTTTCAATAGGTTTACATAACTATACAAAATGTATAGTTTTATACATTACTACATATAAAATCCCCGACAGCATACTGACATGTGTCCTGGATTTCAGGTACATATCAAAGGCCACCGGGGCTTAATTATCACTATAATTCTCTATATTATGACAGCTCCAGATCAGGCTTGCCATACTCAGCAAGCTTCACATCATATGCCTTGCGCATAGCTGCCTCAAATGGTATCTCTTTCATAGGAGCATCCAGTTTTTCCAACAGATAATGTACAAAATCAGGATTCTGAATGAGCAGTGGTCCATGAATGTATGTCGCAATTACTCTGTTCTTGCAGATTCCCTCATTCATGGTATCAGGATTGCTGCCCTGTCCGATCTCCACCTTGCAGAATGTCATATCATCAGGTATTCCGTAAGTGTGGGCAAATCGGCTTGTGTATCCGATGAGTGTCATATCGTTGAACTTCGCCTTGATGAGCGTGTTGAAACGATTCGGAGTCTGGCGGACTGAGTACATGCCCGGAACAACGCCAAGTCCTGTAACTCTGGTTCCATCCTCTCTCTTGATATAATCACCAAGGAGTTCCATGGAATTGCCAACCAGAAGGAAAAGCGCCTTTCCATCCTTCATGCATGCTGCGATCTCGTCCTTGTACTGCATCAGTCTGTCAAGCACGAGCTCCTGGCTCTTCTCGCTCATGGAACACATATACACCATGTCTATATTCTCTTTGAGGAAGAGTGGCTTCTCATTAAGTCCTGTTGTCACAAATTCCGCATCCGGCAGACATTTCTGCAGGTACATTGTATTTCCTTTGTCACCGTAGAGTGTACATATTTCCGGATATAAAATCTCAATCTTCATTATTTGTCACCCTCCAGTCTCTTGATTATCTTCTTCTTCATCTCACATGACATTCCGTAATTCTCACAGTCGTACAGGATATATATTCTGTCAACACCATCTATAGTCACATCGTCTGCCGCAGCGACCTCGCTGAGATTTGTGAGTATCTTCTCCTCAGGGATACCAGCCAGTAAGCATCTCACCTTGTGGTCGTAGCATCTAGGTCCTGTGCAGACGACCTGTACAACATCATCCCTGTTGAACTGCTCATACTCCAGATCGTATATCCAGCCTGAGAACTCTATACTCTTCTGTCTGTCCTCAAGATCGTCCATCGCAAGGAGGATAGCCTTCTTGCCCTCCTCATTTGCCACATACTCAAATGTTCTGGATGAAGAAACCGCACTCTGTCCCTTTGAGAGCGCCTGGATTACTGTAACACCATTCACTGTAGTCTCGTTGTGGCGGGAATCCGGTATATGGATCTGACCCATGAGTTCCTTGATTCTCTCAGCCGAGAGACCGATCTCGCGCAGTGCCGAGATAACTGTAACTTCATTATATATATTGAAGAGAGCTGTATGGATCAGCGGATAAACTGTCTTCTTGTCTCCCTCCTGTATAGTAATTGTCATCTTCTCTCTGTCTATGTCGGTTGCCAGATACTTCTTGTCTGGTGAGTGAAGTCCACACTTCGGGCATACCACATCGCCGATGTGATGATATCTGAGGTAATTGTACTTCAGCTTCTCGCCGCAGTTAGGGCAGATCTGGTAATCCGCGATAAGGTTGTATGGCTCGGTCTTGTCATCAGGCTGCTTGCCGATTCCATAGAACACTCTGTAGCTGTCTTTCTTCAACATGCTTGAGCAAAGCTCGTCCGCATTCAGGATAACCTTTGCAGAATCAGGGCAGTAGGTATCTATGACACTGAAAATATAGTCAGGGTGAGCATTTCTCTTGAGTGAATCTCTGAAAAGTCCTGTTACAACAAGATAATCCGGCTTCACATATGGAAGTATCAGCCTTGAAGCACGCTCGTCCACCTCAAATACAGTGGCATCCACTCTGACCTTTCCCGTAAATGTAAGGCTGTTGATGACATTTGTCGTACAGCCAGGGACGATATTGGAACCTGTTCTGTTGCTGACAACTCTTCTTCCATCCTTCTCCAAAACATCAGTTATCAGGTTACTACAGGTGGTCTTACCATTTGTTCCTGTGACACATATCGTAAGCGGTGCTTTGGGCGCCTGTGCCAGGAAATCCGGACATATCTTCAGGGCGATAACTCCAGGTGTATGCGTACCGTTCCTACCCAGGAGCTGGATGAGTCCCTTGCTCAGTTTTGCGGCTGCGAGAGCCACATGAAATCTAAAAGATGACATAGCTATTCATTCTCCTTATATATACAAATAAAACTCATGTAATTCTACAACCTTTGACAGATGTTGTCAATTATACCAGCACATAACAAGACTATGATTTCGCCTCTTTCCAGTGTTTCCTGTAATTTATCCTGCGATATGAATTCGGAGTCGATCCATATTTTGTCTTGAAGCATTTTGCAAAATAGCTTCCGCTGGCAAATGCCAGATATTGCGATATCTCCGTACAGGAAAAATCTGAATACAGAAGCATATTTCTGGCAGTCTGAAGCTTCTTCTCCATGATGTAATCTGAGATTGTCTGACCGACCTCCTTATGAAATAGTTTGCTCAGATAAGAGCGTTCCACTCCCACAAATTCTGAGATCTCTGTAATTTCTATTCTTTCATGCAGATGATCATACACATAGTCCATCGCCCTTACACAATGAGGTGATATAGCAGCTTTCTTTTTCACCTTTTTCATCCGCCTGGCATAGTCCATAATCAGTTGGTTATGTACATCTATGATCTGCCGTTCTGTCTGCGCCTTGTCCAGCTTATTAATATAGAAGTCACTGAGATTGTAACTCTCCATCTCCTCCATCCCCTCTTCTATGCAAAATCTGGAAATCATTGCCACTAGCACTATCTCGTGATATCTCCTATTGCGAACCTTGTCATCTGACAATATTCCTCTTGCAGCAAGAACAGCCTCATCCTCATCGCCTGTCAGCAACATTCCAGACAAAGCTTTCACATCACCGCTGCTCACAAGCTGATAAAAATCAAGCTCATTGTCGTATGTGGAATGTGCCAGTCCGTATTCCCTCTGGACAAACTGCTGTTTTACTATCTCATTCGATATCTTCATTGTCTTTCTGCCTTTCCTCTGTGATATTCATGTTCCTTCATCGCACATTTTTATCATATACTTTCATTTGCGATTTACATTTTTGTAATTTGTTGTCCTAACTACATTGCTACAACACATTTATTATATAATTGACACATTTATTATATTCTCTTATCAACGCAAATGCTACTATAAACTCACAGAAAACGAAACAGACAATGAGTGCAATATATATTTTACTATTTCACAGGAGGTTAAAGATTATGAGAACTTTAGACGGATTCAAAAAAGGTATAAACTTAGGCGGATGGCTTTCACAGGGACCACTTGACAAGGAGCATCTTGACACATTTATCACAGAAAAAGATATTGCAAGAATAGCATCATGGGGACTTGACCACGTTCGTCTTCCTATTGATTACGACAATTTTGAAAACGAGGATGGAACTGACAAGGAAGGCGGCTATGCTTACATCGACTCTTGTATAGAGTGGTGCAGAAAATACAACCTCAATATGGTTCTTGATCTGCACAAGACATATGGATATATATTTGACGACGAGGCTCATCTTCTTGAATTCTTCCATGAGAAACCTCTTCAGGAAAGATTCTATGGAATATGGAGAAAGCTCATAGACAGATATGCAAAGGATGCAGACATAATGATGTTCGAGCCGCTGAACGAGGTCGTAAGTCCGACCGTTGTAAACGAGTGGAACGAAATATCAAGCAAATGCATCGAGATCATCCGTGCGAAAGCACCTACTGCCAAGATCCTGCTCGGTGGGGTTGGCTACAATGCTGTTACATCTATAAAGCTTCTCCCTCATCACAACGATGAGAACATAGTTTACAATTTCCACTGTTACGAGCCAATGGTATTTACCCACCAGTCTGCTTACTGGGTAACAGGTATGCCTTCAGATTTTCATATCGAATATCCGGGGGATTTCAATGACTACATGGAGAAATCCCGCCAGATCGAAGGGTGTATGCATGGGGCCATCACCGAGAGTAGCCTTGGACTTAATTCCATCGGACCTGATTTGTTCGAAAAAATGTTTCTCGACGGCATCAAGGCTGTTGAAGAAAGAGACGGATTTATGTACTGCGGCGAATATGGTGTTATAGATCAGGCACCACTTGACGGAACTCTGAACTGGTACAAAGATATCCATTCTGTATTTGAAAAGTACGGAATAGGCCGCGCCGCATGGAACTACAAAGAAAAAGACTATGGTCTTGAAGGCGAACACTACGCTCCTATCATCGATGAGCTTGTCAAATATATGTAACGTGATTTAATTTACGATAAAACCTTCCATTTTATATAAACGGAGCCGGTTCTCACTCATAGAGAACCGGCTTTTTGTTAATTTTATCCACGATGTACCGCACCCGTCCTTGTGAGGAGCACCACGGTCTCTACCCCTCGGGTGAGCGGGAACATGTCCACAGGGGTCATCTTTATTACCTGATAGCCGTGCTTTGTCATATATTTCAGATCCCGGGCAAGACTCTCCGGTCCGCAGGATATATACACAACCCTTTTAGGTCCAAGTGTGATGACCGATGACATGAACTCCTCTGTACTTCCAGATCTCGGAGGATCCATGAATACCACATCTATGCTGTCACCCTCCTCAGCGACATCGACCATAAATCTGCCGGCGTCGTTGCTGTAAATATCAACATTCTGTATCTTGTTCATCTTCACATTCACCCGGGCATCGTGCACAGCGGCTTCATTCAACTCCACGCCTATGACCTTCTTTGCACGGTCGCTTGCAGCTATGCCTATGGTTCCTATACCGCAGTAGGCATCGATCACGGTCTCCTTCTTCTTAAGATCCGCGTACTTGATGGCTTTGCCATAGAGGACCTCCGTCTGCTCCGGATTCACCTGATAGAAACTGCCCGATGATATACGGAAACGCTTTCCGCACAGAATATCCTCTATATGCCCCTTGCCGTAAATGACCTGGTTCCTGTCTCCAATGACCATGCTCGTGTCCTTCATGTTGATATTCTGGACAACCGTTGTGATCTCCGGATGAGCTGTCACAAGTGCATTTGCAAGATTCTTCTTGGACGGAAATACCGGCGATGCGGTGACTATGATCACCATGATCTGTCCGGTCTTTCTTCCGACTCTTATCTGCAAATGCCTGATAAGTCCGGTTCCTGTATCCTCGTTGTATATCTGGAGCTTGAACGACTTTATCAGTCCGGCAAATGTTCTGATGATGGCCGCAGCCTTCTCATCCTCCACATAACAGTTCTCGACTGGCAGTATATTGTGTGTTCCCTCCTCGTACACCCCGGAAATTATTTCTCCGCTCTTCATTCTCCTGAATGCCGCAGTGACCTTATTCCTGTAGTGATACGGATTCTCCATGCCTATTATCTTGTCCACAGGACCAAATACGCTGAGCAGGTCATCTATATACTTCTGTTTCTCGGCGAGCTGCTGCTCATATGGCATATCCACATACTGACAGCCACCGCACAGATGGGATATAGGGCATTTGCTGTTTGGGTTGGGCTTATATTGTGATGAGTGTGCCTGCCGCGGTTTTCCCTGTACATTTTTACCTTTGCTTCCTGTTTTTATTTGTTTCTCTCCACCTGTTACATCGTACTTTCTGCTATGTGTCTGTCTTTTTCTTTCGTTTACGCTGCCACTCGTTTTATTGTTTTCTTCTCTGCGAGGCTTGCCCCCGTTTCTTCGCTCTGCCATCATTTTTACCACTCCTATTCTCCAGTGAGCGTCACCTTGATCATATCGTGGTGAACCGCCTCAAGAAACTTTCCAAATATATCCTCCGTCCTGACCTTCATACTTGATGTGTTCACACACGGATGGCATCCAAGATACTCGCCCTTCATAACATCCTCGTCAACAAGCAGCTGCACATGATTCTCATGGTCATTCATGAGACCCATGACGCTGACCGCCCCCGGCCTGATATCCAGATACTTCTCCATATCCTCCGGCGATGCAAATGAAAGTCTTGCGCTGCCTATCTGCGATGTGATCTCCTTTGTCTTGAACGGCTTGTCGCCCGGCATCATGAGCAGATAAAACTGCGTCTTCTGCCTGTTGCACAGAAACAGATTCTTACAAATGGTTGCCCCAAGCACCGCATCTATCTCGCTGCAAACTTCCATTGTGTCTGCTGGAGCATGATCTGTGCGCCAATACTCTATTCCGTGATCATCAAGGAAATCATAAACTCTGATCTCCCTCTCAAGTCGTCCTTCATTTGTATCCGGTCTGCCTTTGTATAATTCCATTTGTGTGCCCTCCGTTGGTGGTTTACATATTTTCTCTCATGCATTTACGCGTAAATCATATCACGTTTCTTGTGGTGTTGCCATATAAAACAAGCAATATAAAATCAATATAAAACCATGCCTTCGAGAGTGTGAACACATATCTACAACCTATTGCCTTGCCTGAGATAATCAAGAAAGCCCTCACATCCCTGACACACATCCCTGTATGTCTCATCAAATCGTCCCGTATACCACGGATCCGCTATAGATTGTCCATATCTTCCCGCATAATCGAGCAGCAAATGTATCTTGTCCTGGTAGTCCGGACCGGTTATGCGCATTGTGTTCCTCACATTTGCTGTATCTGCACAGAGCAGGTAATCATAATATTCATAATCCCGCCTTGTAACCTGTCTTGCCCGCTTGCCACTAAAGTCTGTATAAGCCGTCTTACCTATGCCATGCGCCCTCAGCACTTCCTGCGCCGGCGGATATATCGGATTGCCTTTTCCGCCCCAGATCTCCTCAGTGCTGGTGGCCGCAGAAGCTATCTCAAATTTATCTGCTATGCCGAGCTTTTCTACCATGTCCTTGAGGACGAACTCGGAGATGGGGGAACGGCATATATTGCCGTGGCAGATGAATAATATTTTTATCATTGTTTTGTTTCTCCTTGTTTTGCCCCGGAATGCCCTTGTTTGGCAAGGGTTTCTAGGGTTATTGTGATATGCTCTGAAATTACAGATTGTGGTGAATTAGTGCAAAATGGAGCATATTGTTACTACCTGTTAGTAGTAAAATTGGTAGTAAAAAATAAAAGATTACTACTAAGGATTTTTAGAGTCTTCCATGACATTTTTTATATTTCAGTCCACTGCCACATGGACACTTTTCATTAGGATAAATCTTTTTCTTTTTTCTTTCCTTTATAGGAAATTCAACCGGCAAAGGCACTACCCCTTTAGCAAGCAATTCTAATTCTCTTAACCTATAAAGGTATTCTGAAATAACCAAAATTGCTTGAAACATACTTAATGCTTCAATTTCAAATTCAAGCAGATATTCAGACAGTTTCTTTTCTCTCTTTTTAGGATCTGGAATATATATTATTTTTTGAGTTGATGTTTCATACTCAACATCATTATGTCCTATTGCATTCCGAAGTTTTTGATTATACTTTACATCTATCGTACGCATATAGAGTTCATTCTTGTTATATAAATGAAATCTATTAGCTTTTGTCGCAGCTATAAATTTATCCAAAGAAACAATTCCTGCATTGTTCGCAATAAAACCGTTCGCATCACCTCTATTTTTTATATTATCAATTGCCGCTGGAATAATCAAAAGATTTCCTAACGTCTCATATGCATCTAAATAAAACTGCTTTACATCTTCATACGTACTTGTTGTAGTTCCCTCCACTTCAAGATCTACACTTCCTTCATCACAAAATTGTAACGACAAAGCCGGAATCAAATAAGGATAAGCCACTATAAACTCGCCTAATAGAGTATTAATCTGTTCCTGCATCTGTTTTAACGAATATCCATCGTGTGTATTAAGATATCCTATAAGGCAATTCATTTTTTCTTTATCTAATTTCAGAATATCAGATCCAATTTGTGGAAAATCCAATATGACTGGTTTTAGCGGTGACAGGAATCCATGAACTTCAATCATGCGAACTGCTCTCATTATTTCAAGTTCATTTCTACACATAATATATTCTTCTGGAAATAGTTTCTTTATCTCTTGTTTAAGATATTCTTGATTTCCATCTTTATACAATTGTAAAACACGTTTATATTGAGGCCATATACTAGCCGTTTGTTTTAGCGTATTCACACTATTTCCAAAACTCTTATAATTATCAAAATCACCACTTTTCTGCTGATATCTTATAAATGGTGTAATAAAATTTTCCTGTAGGCACCATCCATCACACATCTTAATTGTTGTGAATTCTCCTGAACACTCTACTACGTAATCTGGAATAGTTGTTGGAGCGGCATTAACTCTTTCAGCATTTTCAAATTCAAATTTAAGCCCCAAGGTATCTTGTCCAATCTTTACTTTTCCTTTTAATGATATACCACATTTTCCGCAAGTTACAGCAATAGGATGCTCATCAAGCCATCCAACCTGCAATCTAATTCTTGTTATACATCCGCAGACTTCACACCTAATAAATTCGTTATATACCAAGCTTTTCACTCCAATCTTTTATATTATTTCCCTAAAATCGCAGAAAACCACCAGTTTCATTATATATGTATAAGCAATTTTTTCCACTCAAAAAACGCCCCAGCCTAAGCCAGAGCGTTTCCTATCTTCCATATCAAACCACCTTAAACATCTTCTGTGACATCGGTTTCTCTTTCTTCTGCTTAACCTCCGCCTGTGCCTTTCTGAACTCTTCCATCCTCTTCAATTCTTCCTCAGCGTCATCAAATCCAATATGCGTGTACACATTCATTGTGACTGATATATCCGAATGCCCCATGAGGTACTGTAATGTCTTTGGATTCATTCCCGATTTTGCCATATTGGAGCAATAGGTGTCTGCATACATGAGGCGTAATGTTTGGCATCTGCACCCGATAAATGTCATTGTATCTGCCGACCATATGATTAAAGCGGTGTTGCCAATGCATTGCAATAAAACCAAGTCTGAGCAGAAAACAGCAGAAAGCGTATTTGTCATTGTCCGTTTCAGTCGGCTTTGATGATACCCTTTTTGCATCTCTTGCCATATCACACAGCCTTGAGATAAATTGTGTGTAGGCTGCAATCTCATCGCTATCCGTTGTGTATGGAAACCATGTGAAGTTTATTTTTTCCTCAGCAATCTCTATTTCTGTGCTGTCCATCCGAAATGCACATTGAAAAAGTGTCTGCTTATTTACTATAATCTTCTGTAAATTTTCCAATGCCGTATCCGTAAGGCTCTCTTTCGGAATTGCTATTGTCAGCTTATCCTGTTGCACTGGCACTTCTTCCGTTATTTCCATATCGTCCTGAAACCCATGTTCCCGTAACTGCCGAATCAGGTCTTCCACTATTTCTTTTTCTGTCCCATCCGGGATATGCAATACACCCTCTTTGTCCAGTCGGTATCCTGCGATATCATATGCACAGCTTGGTACCCGTTCATAATGCGGTGCTGTCCCAAGTATGTTTCCAATCTCCTGTGCTAGTTTTGGTCTCTGCTTTGATTCCAATGTGAATCTGATTTCATTCTTCATAATATGTACCCGCCTTTCTTTATTTGGTAGTACATATATCACTCTGACGGCACAGAATAGCAAAACAATTCTGATTATATTTCTGCCAAAATGTACGCAAAAAAACTGTGATTTTTATACTGTTGTTTACACGTTTTTTCTGCGTATTTCGTTACTATCCGGCAAAACAAAATCAGCTAAAGTGATGACATTCAGCGGATATTTTCACATCAACCGACCTTGGCGGGTATCCCCCCTGTTTAATTCTGCGAAAATTCGCACGAAGGGGGGCATCGGTCTTCAGTATCAATTGCTTTAGAGATTCATATCCCCCTAGCATACATTTTTATATTAATATTGTTTTTATTCGCATCTGCGTATATACTATTTATTATAAAACATTTGGAGGTAATCATGGATTATATATCAGTAAAAGAAGCCGCCGAGAAATTTGAATTATCTGAGCGTCGTGTACAGAAGCTCTGTGAAACAAATAGAATCGAGGGGTGCAACATGGTAAGCGGAGTTTGGCTAATTCCTTCTGATGCCACTAAACCAGTTGATGAAAGGTTATCAGGTATTCCTGATTCTGATGAACATTTAACGTTAAAAGAGTTATGTGATGAATTATCTATTTCAACCGCTACAGGTAGAAATTGGATTAAATTAGGCAAACTCACCCCTGAATATACAAAAAAAAGGGTTACTTATTTTTCAAAAAAATATGTGGCAAATCTGCGTGCCGAACTTCAATCTGGCGAAAACAAAGCCTTAAAAAGCAGAAGAAACAAAAAGTTTGTATCCGGGAACTCACTATACAATTCTTATGTTTCAGAACATTGTAAAAATATACCAACTCTGCAAAAACTTTTGACTTTAGCATCAGATAACAACATTGTTTTAGATATTCCAACGATTCAGCTATTAGTTGCAGACAGTGCACTACATTTATTCATGTCGAAGAATAATACACTAGTAAATGAGCGCAATAATCTTCTATTAAGATTTCTTTCAAACGAAATTTCAATAGACGAATATGATTGTTTAATTTACGACTTAATTGATGATACTAATTTAGCTAAAAACTTTTGTAAAGAAAATCCTTTACTATTTAATATGGAATATGTATATGAATCTAACGAAGATGTACTAGGTCTTATATATATATCCTGCAAAAATATCGGAAACAGAAAAGCTACCGGTTCCTACTATACATCTACAAAAGTTGTTAAAACCCTCATTAGCAAACTTCCTTTTCAAGAACAAGAAAAGGTACTAGACCCATGTTGTGGAACTGGCAATTTCCTATTACAATTGCCCGATCATCTTCCATTTGATTCAATTTATGGAAATGATATAGATGCAGCTAGCGTAAAAATCACTAGGCTTAATATGGCATTAAAATATAATGTTCCTGTTGCAAACATTTACGAACATATAACCGAACAAGATTATTTAACTGATTACGCAAGAAAGGGTTTTCAGTACATTATCGGCAATCCGCCTTGGGGGTATGATTTCTCAGAAGAAGATAAATCTAAGCTAAGAACTTTGTATAAGTCTACTACAGGTAAAAATATTGAATCTTACGATGTGTTTATTGAGCAAGCCATCAATCATCTTGCAGATAATGGTCACCTAGCATATGTGCTCCCAGAAGCAATTTTAAATGTTAAGGCGCATACAGATATTCGTAAGATAATCATAGATAATTGCTCAATAAAGAATTTAGATTTTCTTGGCAATGCATTTGAC
The DNA here is from genome assembly GCF_003461545.1 of Coprococcus sp. AF16-22. Classification (NCBI taxonomy): domain Bacteria; kingdom Bacillati; phylum Bacillota; class Clostridia; order Lachnospirales; family Lachnospiraceae; genus Coprococcus; species Coprococcus sp. AF16-22. The sequence goes on along the minus strand of NZ_QTXH01000003.1, from coordinate 67,561 downwards.
GGTGTACAATGCCCATGTATTATACTAGATTTGCAATGTACACATTCTGCTCTATCAACATTAGGTATGAATGTTAATACTGGTACTGAATCTTTCACTATTAACACAGAGCGAAAAGTAAATTCTGAGTATTTTAGCTTTACTACAACAGATACTGAATACAACATAATGAGCAAAATCAGGAACACACAGAACGCAGCTTATTTATTGGAAAATGCAGATTTTGCATTAGGAATTGTTACTGGCAATAACAAAGAGTACATTTCTGGCACAAAGACCGAAAATAATGAGATGATATTAAAAGGGGCAGATATCAGTAAATACCATATCAATCCAACCAACAATTACATTGTCTTTAAGCCAGAAAGTTTCCAACAAATAGCGCCAACTGAAATGTATCGTGCTCCCGAAAAATTGTTATATCGATTCATAAGCAGTCAATTAGTATTTGCCTATGACGATAAACAAACTCTTTCGCTTAACAGTTGTAATATTGTCATTCCTAGAATACCGGGACTAAAAATGAGATATGTCCTCGCAATACTCAATTCTAGGATTGCTCAATTCATTTACAAAAAAGAATTCAATTCAGTAAAGGTATTGCGCTCACATATCGAGAATATTCCTATCCCGACAGTAGATGAATCAATACAAGATGAAATTATAGTCCTTACAGACAAGCTCATTTCTGGGCTTAAATTAGAGGAAACAGAAAAAGTATACGATGAACTGGACATTCTTGTTTCCAAAGTATTTAATCTAGATTCAAACGAAATCGAAATCATAAAGAAAGTTGTCGATGGAGATAATAAGTTCCTAGCTTAATCTCAAAAGAGAGCCAATGTCATAAACCCGGCATTGGCTCCCTTTCTATCCTTCTAATAAATTATAAAGATCTGCATATGTTAATACTCGCTCCAAAAAATTACGTCTGTGATATTCTATATTACTTTCATTTAAATGAAATTGCCCCTCTCCTTCATTCCCTCTATGCTGTTTATCTGAATACCCCGGACAATCTAGTACTTCATCACTCGTCATTTTATACACTTCAATTTTGTCAGCAAAAAATAAACCATAATATAGTAAATCAAATTCTTTTCTTTTTACCTGCTGAATATTGCAGTCAAAACTATATCTGTTGGTCTCAGAAGATTTCATTGCACGATTTGCCAAATTTGCTTTTCTACACTGATCAATAACGTTATCATCACGAATCTTATCATCATTCTCTTTCATAACAGTGGAAAATTTCACTTCTATCCTCTCGTTTGAATGTCTATCTTTTTTGTCAAATGCTAATGAACCTGATTCATCCAAATCGTATAATCTTTTAACCATAATTTCTGCAACAGTTCCGAATCTTCGAGTCCTTAATGCAAAAATACCGTCTCTAAATTCCTCTATAAGTTCATCTCCTACCATGTAATCCATAAATTTACCTCCTCATATAATCAAGTGTTTTCTATTGAAAATTCAAGGTTTCTCAACCTTTTATATCTCAGCGAACAAACCATAGCTATGAACATTTCGATGTATCAGGTACTGAAATAGTGGTTTTTAGGTATACGAAATAAAACGTCATTGTTTTTCGTTTTACTGGTCTTGTGTATACCCATCCCTCTATGGCAGCTAACCTCCTATATCCACCAGGATCAACTCTGTCTCCAGAGGTCCTAACTTCCTTCGTCCTGCCTCCTATATATTCTGGTGTTTTGCTTTTTTCAACCACATTTGTATTAGCAGACCTAATCATCGCATATCTCCGTTTGAAACACATTCGAGAATTGCCTTTTCCTGTGCATAAGATGTATGTATCCGTTCATTTTCTGCATTTTCCAACATTTCATGTGTGAGTGAAAAATTGATGTCTGACTTCATTTTATACATAGGTAATTTCTCCTGTCAAAAACACGATAAATTGACATAAAACACGATAAATCAATATAATTATATGCCGGAAATAGATAAAATGCAATTAAGAGATTAAAAGAGAGGAGATAGATGCTATGAAACGAAAAGAAGTAATTTTTTTACTGGCAATGTTGTTAGTTGGAACTTCTGTTGGTAGTTTTGCATATCCAAGTAATTGTTATGCAGCAACAGAAAGTTCTTCGGAACAAAGTATTTATTCACTGGCCAACCATTATTTTAAAATCAAGTCTATCAGTAATGGGAAATACTTGCTTGGAAATAAAGCTGGATATGAAACGCAGGCAGATACAGCCGATAGTGGAATGACATTCTACTTTAAAGCATCTGACTTGGGAGAATATATTCTTTTTGATCAGGATAGCAAGTATCTCACATATAACACTTACAGTATGCCGATTGTTGCAGCCGGAAAGGTTATGAATGAAATTGAAAAGGAATCTGATTTCAGAAAGATAGCGACAGTTATTCGTGCATATAAAAATGGTTATAGAATCTTTGCGAAGGATTGTAAGGATAAAGCGGAATTTGTAGCGGAGGGAGCTGCAATTCCAGTATATGAAAGTGCCGGAGATTTCAATAAAAAAACGATTGAAAGCTATAAGCTGGCATCTATCGTTACATTGTATGAGGATTTCGTAAATGATGCAAGATTTGATATTGAAAAGTATCTGACACAAAAGCTTGGAAAGTCATTTGGAAAAGCTGAGGATAATGCATTTATTAATGGAACCGGAGCAGATGAACCTACTGGTATTCTTCATAATACAGATGGAGCTAAAACAGCACTGGCAGTAGAAACACTGACTTATGATGATGTGATTTCTTTATATTTTAGTGTTGATAAAGAATATAGAAGAAATGGTATCTGGCCTACGAATGATAAAAAACAGCACTTGTACTCAGAAAACTGAAGGATAAAGAATAAAATAAGAATATCGATAATTAAACGTTACTATCGCCAGAACTTTTCTCATCTTGGAGATAAAAGAAAGCTACCAGTTTTTCCTCTGATAGCTTTCCATTCATTCTTATTCTGTTGGGAACACCGCTGCTTCCAACTTATTCATCTCTGTATCCGAAAGACCATATTTTCCTGAATTATCTTTTTCCACTGATACTTTTACAGTAACAGTTTTTCCATAAGTCAACAGTGGATAGCCACTTTAGCGGCGCAAGGGGGTGTAGCCACCTTGACGGAACGAAGTGACGAAACATTCACGGTCGGGCAGTTTTCTTCTGCCGACCGGGAGTGAAGCTCCGCAGGACGCACATACTCCCGATAGTAGAGTATAGAAGTGCGCCCTTTCGTTCCTAAAGGGCTTTCGACAAACTGGCATCAGACAAAGGCGCGTTTGAAGCACTATTGACTTACTACTGGTTTGCCGTCTTTATCAAGTAACGGCGTAAATCCTGACGCTGTTCCCTTTCTGTGTAAAACATGATTTGTGCCTATTTGTTTTAAATAATCTTTCAATCCTTTCCATAAAATGTCATTGACTGTCTCTGTCAGATTCTTCTCTGCTAGTATTCATAGGTCGAACTTTTTTAATTTGCTCATCTTTTTCGTATTTCTCAACACTCATTATCTAAGTTCAAGGGAACTGGAAATATAAAAATGGAAATCTTGCTCCTTGCAGTATTCTTTTATTTTTTTAATCAGTTTTTGATTAGTTGTATATTCCAACAGATACACTTCCACCCCATCCGCCTTGCACGTTTCCAAATATTTGCAGAAATAATCTCTCGTCTCGCTCGTTTGTTCACCAAAAGTTCCGCTATCAAAATCAATACTGCTCCATACTGATTCCTGATTTACACCTGTCATAATCTGATCAATCGCCCCATAGCGTTCCCTATATTCCGCCACATAAGTATCTCCACCGTTGATGATGACCGCTTTTCCAAACGTCATTATGTTTTGTAGAATCGCTGTAATGCCTTCAAAAATACTCTCGTGCGGATCGTAATAATATACATCACAATTATCTATAAAGAATCCGTCAACACCTTTTTCATATAGTTCCTGAGAAAGCTGTCCTATAAACTTCTGCCAGTCTGGGTTTGCTACATCTACCCATTCTTCTTCCTCCCAGTGCTCATACTCACCGATTGCCAGTTCCGCATAGGTTGTATAGTACTCCCTAAAGTTTTCAATCGATCCAATATTTAGATATGTATATACGACTGTTCCATTTTGATGGAGCAATTCAACATCCCTTTTTGTAAAATACTGTGCATCAATTACAATCGTTTCATACATTTTAAATCGTTCCAAAGATGAGGCGTCCGCATTTAAAAACACCCCATAATCGTTTTTCTCAAATTCCTTTGCTTGATTGGCTTTCACCAAAAAACATACACCAATAAACATTAGAACAAACAATACAGCCAAGGCTACTGGTTGTTTGGTCCTCTTCCTGCACAATGCCTCCCACACCCTTTCGGTAATTCTCGTTTTTTCCTCATGACTATCACATTTTACACATTGATGATTATGTTTTCCCAGATTTGTTGCTCAATTTGCATTCAAATTATACCCTAAAACTTGTGAACAGTTCTACCGTCATTTCTCTCATTGCTACTTTTTGTGGGCTGTTTTTTCTTATTGCCATAAAAATAACCTCCAAACTGAGTAATTTTATCTTCCATCAGTTTGGAGGTTTTCCGCCATATTCTGCCCTGTGTTGCCCCATTCTGCAAAGGTATGCATTATCAATACGTGCCCACCCCTACGATGCTTAGCAATCTGTTATTACTTGTCCGTTATAAATGTGTTATATATTGCCTTTATAGCTGTATCAAAATCACTGTTCTTTACTCCGATTATGATATTCAGCTCTGATGAACCCTGGTCTATCATCTTTATGTTGATGCCTTCCTTTGCAAGTGCGCTGAACAACTTGCCTGCTGTGCCACTTGCTGACTTCATTCCACGGCCTACAACAGCTATAAGTGCAAGTCCCGACTCAATCTCAACTGAATCCGGCTCTGCAAGTCTATGGATAGCAGATATAACTCTCTGCTCCTTGTGTACGAATTCATCAGCATGAACTACGATAGTCATCGTGTCAATACCTGATGGCATATGCTCAAATGAGATATCATTCTCCTCAAATGCCTGAAGCACCTTCCTTCCAAATCCTATCTCTGAATTCATCATAGCCTTCGTAATAAATATTGTACAGAAATCCTTCTTACCTGCAATACCTGTTACAACATAATCCTGCTTCTGGCAGGTACTCTCAACTATCCAGGTTCCTGCGTCCTCAGGCGCATTTGTGTTGCGGATATTGATCGGGATACCACAATGGCGTACAGGGAATATCGCATCCTCATGGAGAACTGATGCACCCATGTATGAAAGCTCACGAAGCTCTCTGTAAGTAATATATTTGATCGGTTTTGGATCTGAAACAATACGTGGGTCAGCTACAAGGAAGCCTGAGACATCTGTCCAGTTCTCATATACATCGGCTCTGCTTGCCTGTGCGACTATCGAGCCCGTTACATCTGAACCGCCTCTGGAAAATGTCTTTACCTTGCCATCCTTGCCAAGTCCATAGAATCCTGGAACAACCGCATGCTGTGTCTTGGCAAGTCTCTCACCAAGTACCTTCTCCGTCTTATAGCTATTGAGATTGCCCTCTGCATTGAAAAAGATAACCTCTGCAGCATCTATAAACTCAAAGCCAAGATATGCAGCCATAATCTTACCATTGAGGAACTCTCCTCTTGATGCCACATAGTCCAGTGTGCACATTGGGTCCGGATTGGTAAGATCCTCCAACTGCTTTGTAATCTCCTCAAAATCCTTATCAAGTGAAAAATCCTTAATCTCAAGGCCTGTGATGATCTCATCATATCTGGCCTTGATCGCCTTCACTTCCTCTGTGAAATCATTCCCTGCCTTCGCAGTTTCATACACATGAAGGAGCATATCTGTTACCTTTGTATCATCTGAAAATCTCTTTCCAGGTGCAGAAGGAACAACGTATACACGGCTCTCATCTGATTTGATGATTGCTCCAACCTTTTTAAACTGCTCTGCACTTGCCAATGAACTTCCGCCAAATTTTACTACCTTTTTCATAATTCCACTATTTTCCTTTGCCATATTCTTATTTGAATGTCGTTCTTCTTAAGATTCGCTGGCGAATCTTGCCGCAAACTGCCAGTCAGCTCTGCTGACATATATCATATCAGCGGCTCAGCAATCCTCACGGAGTGTATATCTCTGTCGAAAATAGAGTCCAGACTGAGATATAAAACATAAAAATACACATGCATTTTATACGTCTTTTGGCAATATATCAAGAGAATTTTAATTTTTGCTATTAAAAAAGGGCAGGCACTCCAATGCGCCCGCCCCTCTGGTATGCAGTCTTCACCACATGATCTAATAATAAACTATTTTGAAATTTCTTCCTTAACCTGAGCAACCCACTCATCAACCGTACCATACCAGTCGATCATTTCCTGAAGCTTTTCTTCCTCAACATCATCATCGCTCTCTAAGATCTGTTTATGCTCATTGAGCACACCGGCCATGTCGATCATTGTATCAACCAAATCCTGATCATAAGCCTGTGGATTTTCGTTGATAATGTTTGCAACCTCGTTAAAAGATGTACTTGTCTTATTGAACGCATCAATAGCAGGCTGCTTATCTGCGCCGCCACACGCCACCAGCGACATTCCCATCATCATGGTCATTATGAGAACCATCAGTTTTTTCATTGTCTTTTTCATAATAATTTCCTCCTCTTTATTGCAATCACATAATCTGAGTATATTTTATTATGTATTTGCAATCAGTGAGGTCTAAATGCACGAATCGTACCAAAAATGTATCGAATCGACACTCTTTTACAATGACAGTCTGAGTGTAAACTTTCCATCCTTTTCCGCAAAGCTGAAAACCCCGCCGTAACGCTGCACGATCGCGCATATGCTCCGAACACCTATACCATGTCCTTCCATATCAGACACAGGTATTCCATTTTGAAACTTTATGGGAGCTTTACAGTCATTTACCACCTGTAAAAAAAGGTGTTTATTTCTTTCATAAAAATTCACATCAATCTCGCATGATCTTCCCTCTGCAGCCAAAGGCACACATGCATGCAAGGCATTTTCCAAGGCATTAGACAAGAGCACACACAGATCACTTTCCGACACAGTAAGATCTGCGGGAATTGCACATTGTATCTTTATTTCAATTTCTTTCTTCCTGGCTCTACCCGCAAATGAAGATAGGATCAGATTCACTGCCTCATTTTCACAGTATATTTGGACCTTCTGCGCCTCAATCTCCTTACATATTCCCGATATATAAGCCTGCGCCTGTTCAACTTCACCATTTTCTATACATGTAGACACATACTGCAGGTGATGACGCATATCATGGCGATACTGTCTGGTCAATGTCTGCGACTCACGCAGACTGCTGATTTCCCTCACCGCCTGACTTAACTGCAGATCCAGATTATTCCGGATCAGCTTCATCTCATTCTGCATCTGTTCCTTTTTGGAGTTATATAAGAGAAAGGCCAGATATGCAACACAGCATACAAAAGGCATAAATTCCGCTACAACGTAACTGCCACTCAAAAGAAGGTTCGTATACACTATTGTAAAATAGTCAAATACATAATATAGCGCCGGTATGATTCCAAACTGCCATTGCTCCCTGAGACTTTTATCTGACAATCCTCTGACTGCAGGTGACACAAAATGAAGCAGAAGCAGCAATGCAGGGATTGTAACCACAAGTTCTGTAATATCCTGCATCATCTGCCTTCCCGAAAATGCAGCAACTGTGGCAAGTGCAACCCATCTTCTAAGTTCGCAGCACAAGTATGCCGCCTGTACAGAAAAAACAGACCACAGCAATTTTCCTGTCAACATCCAGAGAACAATGACCAATGGAAGATGCACCGCCAACGGATAAATATGTCTTACAAAATCAGCGCCCTTGCTGAAATATAATATGCTCTGTATCAGCGGGAGTAAAACCATGCATCCTATGAAAATGAGTTTTCTTTTCCTAGTGGACAGCGCATTACAAAAAGACGCTGATAATATTCCCCCAAAAAAGCTCACAGCCATATTGTTAAGGAGCGAAATATATAGGCTCATATCATTACCTGCCTGTTCTGGAACGCATATTCAAGGAATGCATCCTTTACTTCATTGTATTTTCCCCGTGGAACCGGTATTTCTGCAAGACTAGACATGGTAATCCCCCTAAATGTTATGTTTTGCACATATTCCAGATTTACCAGATAAGAACGGTGAGGTCTGTGAAAAAAAGGATACGTGGAAAGCTGCTTTACAAGCTCATCCATGCTGCCGGCGCTTTCCAGTACTTTTCCTGTATTCAGGTGAAATATAAGGGTGCGATGAATGACTTCGCAATATTCCAGGGCTTTTATATCTATACGGGTGATTCCACTCTTACATCGCAGAATGAGGCTGGTCTCCGCCTCCTTTTTACAGGCTGCAAGCACAGAATCAAGCAAACGGAAAAAGCTCTCTGCCCAGATGGGCTTTAATTGATAATAGTATGCACCTATAACGTAAGACTGCACCGCAAACTCAGAGGACGAAGTGACAAATATGATCTTGACGTTTTTATCGTATTTTCGTATCTCCGTTGCCGCTTCAATTCCATTCTCTCCCGGCATCAAGACATCCATAAACAGGATATCATATCTGTTTCCCTTCTCTATTTCCGCCACCAGGTCAAAAGGATGATTAAAAATACTGTATTCTATTTTGCAGTCTCTCTCCGCACAATACTGTTCCATAAGCCTTTGCATCTCAGCAAGCACAGAAACATCATCATCACAAAACGCAATCTTTGCCATAATCCCCTTTATGCCTCCTTGGCGCCAAATATTTTCTCCAGCACTCATTATCGCATATTTTTCACAATTCGACAACAAAGGGGCTATTCTTCGTTTTGCATCGATTTATACGAATTTATTTTCTCACCCACCTGGCATAGAGTTTCCTGCTGCCGGTGCTGCCGGCTGCAATCTTCGTAACCTTTTTCTTGAATTTTGGATCGCTGTACCACCCCTTGAATGTATAACCCTTTCTGACCGGCTTCTTCAAGACTATAGTCCTAGATCTGACGGTATAACCGGCTGGATTGGACCGGCTGTTTGTCCCCTTGCCAAGCCTGTACTGGATCTTATACTTTACCAGCTTCCATCTTGCGTATAATGTCTGATTCCTGGTGGTCCTCACAACCGAGCTGCTGCCGATCCTGCTGCCGCCACTCTTTGCTGTGTACCAGCCTGCAAATGTATATCCCCTTCTGGTCGGTGCCGGCAGTGCTCCGTAAGTTTTTCCACAAATGACTGTCTTACTTCCAGAACTCACACGCCCTCCATTTGGAGCAAATGCTATTCTCACGCGCTTTACTGTGTCCGTATATTTTGCAGTAAAAGAAAGCTTGGTGGATGCTCCCGCCACACGCAATGTAACTTTTTTACTTCCCGCCTTCCACGTCATCTGATTTAAGGCATATGCGATAATCCCATTTTGAATACCCGAAATGCTCGGCGGATATGACGCATTGTCAGTGCTAACTTCGAATTTGGTTTTACCTGCATTGAGATTTTTCTGAATCCTGTCAGCGTAGGCCCGCGCCCACTTTGCGGCATCTCCGTTTCTGACAAAGTAGTTGTCTGCCAGGCTTGTAGAACGTGTACCATAACCGCTTGCCATATAAATCTTATTATGACCGTTGTGTGCCAACGCCATGAGTTCATCCGTCAGTCCAAAATACAAATGCGTAGGATCAAAGTTATAATAATTGTCTTTTGTATCATCCCATGTACAGTCCACCTGATACCATTTGCCATCCAGCTTCATGGCATTCCAGGTATGTCCATCATAGGTATCCCTTGTCTCAGCATTTGTTATGCCGGCTGCAGTAAGCAGTTTTGAATAGGCACTCTCATAGGCTTGACATGTCCCCAGCTTTCGTGTCAGTGCGCTCTCTGCCGAAGACCATTTCAGGGAATGATCGTAATCAAGCTGCTGCAACAGCCAGTCATGCAGCCACAATGCCTTTTCATAGTCTGAACCATCAGTCTCCTTGCTGCACTTTTTTACAGCAGCATTCACGATGTCACCCACGCTCGGATAAGCCCTGTCAGATACCTGTATATTTGTGCTCACACGCATATAATAGACCCCTGAGGTTTTATCCATTACATAAAACCTGAAGTTATAGACTCCCGAAGCAGTCATTGTGAATTCAAAGTCGTGAGATTCGCACTCATCTGTGTATTGAATCCACGCTCCGCGGCTTGGATCCGCCACGGATTCAAAGCTGTACTCACCCGGATCGGAATAACTCGGTGCATCCATTCTGAACAAATACCGGCCACTGCCACCATCCGCTGAAACATGGAATGTTGTATCCTCTCCTAATTTCGGTTCGTTCCATTCAACCTTTAATGCGACACCTTTTTGAGGATCACTTTCAGCACTGTACTTGTATTCTGTAACTCCCTCTTGGGGATTTGTTGATGAACCAGAAGATTCTTCCTGCGCATAGCCTATCACACGAATCGTCGATACACCTGTCATCACCAGTATTAATGTCAACATAAATGTTGCTAATTTCCTTTTTATCATAAGCAATACCTCGTCACTTTCACAAATCATGCACCCTTAAATCTACTCCCCATGCCTCTTCACCTCAATCCTGCCTCTTCCACTCTCCTTAACATCATAGAGGGCGTTATCCGCCTCCTCATACATCTCGTTGAATGTCAGTTCAGTTCTTGCGATCACCGCACCCATGGAGATTCCTGTTCCTCCCTCTGTGGCCTTCACAGTCAGGTTCACCTTGTCAAATATCTGCTGGGCACGTTCCCTTATCACGTCATCAGACACACTCTTGTTGAAGAACAGCATGGCTGCAAATTCATCACCGCCCATACGGCATGCATGGTCATCACCGCGGAGTGCCGCCTGCAGTGTCTGTGCCACAAGGACAAGATATTTGTCGCCATTGTGATGTCCGTAGGTGTCGTTGTACTGCTTGAATCTGTCTACATCCATCATGATCATCACCGCTGTGTGCGTACACTCAAGAAGTCTCTGCTCCATGTCACTTCTAAATGCCGCATGGTTCAAAAGTCCTGTGAGGGGATCTGTACGATAGGTATTCTCCCAGTTTCTGAGTCTCACATCCGCCTTATTCTGCTCCGCATCTGTCAGCATCTTCAAAGCATATGTACTTGATACATCCACTATTACTATTTCTCCTCTGTCTTTTTGAAGTGCCGAATCATAAAACATTCTTCCAGTGCACAATACATATATATCCCTGCCATCCTTCCGGTGTATCTTGTGTTCCTGAAATACAAATGTGCTCTTTGCCAGATTCGCATTTACCTGACAAAGATATTCCGTTTTATCCTCGTCCGGTATAAGGTCGATCTGGGTTATGATATTATTCTCTATGTCCTCCTTGCTGTAACCCGTAAGCTCCTCAAAATTATCGTCTACAGATATGATCCTCCAGTTTTCATCCACCAGATATCTGCTATATTTGACTGCATGTACACGAAACGCATCCTTGCCATATTCAGTAGAATCCACCATCTGTCTGCGCGCCATAATCCGGATCTCTGTCTGTTCGTCGTCTGTGCTGGCACCATCACCATCAGCGTCCGCCAGACCATCTCCTGGGGCAGTTCGATCACCAACATTCTCTCCATTACCATCTGCACCGACACCACCATCAGCAGCCCCTTGCTTTGAGTCAGCTGCCAGCGAATCTGCATACTTCTCTGATACAAGCCTTATAAACTCCGAAACTATATATGGATCAAACTGGCTGCCCGCGCAGCTCTTTAATTCTTCTATCGCTTTTGATATCGGCATGCCCTTTCTGTAAGGTCTGTCATTGATCATTGCGTCAAATGCATCGACCACCGCGATCACACGTGACAGAACCGGTATGCTTTCACGGCTCAGTCCATCCGGATATCCATTTCCATCCCATCTCTCATGATGATGCCTTATCTCCTCCGCGATCTGTCTGAGTTCTGTGTTGCTCATGGCGATCTCATAACCCTTCTCAACGTGGGAACGCATGATCTTCCATTCCTCATCCGTGAGTTTTCCCGGTTTGTTAAGTATCTCCATAGGAACTCCTACCTTTCCTATGTCATGGAGCAGACAGAGCAGCGCCAGCTTGCTCTGCTGGCTATCTGACAGCTCTATTCGTCTGCCAAGCTCAGCCCCCAGCTCCTGTGTACGACGCACATGCTGTTCCGTATCGCTGTCGCACTCCTCAAGAGCCCTTATAAGCGATGTCAGCATATCTGAGTGCGATGATTCACTGTCCACAAGCTTTTTTGTCTTCATGGCTGTTGCCGCATCAGTGATTGCAGCGACGATGCTCTGTCCCTCATCCGCAGCCACCCCCACTGCATACTGTATACTTCCATTATACTGTTCTTTGACCTTTTCAACACATGCCGCCATCTCTTCCTCACTGCTGTGACTGCAAAGTGCTATCAGGTGCGCATCAATACCCCTGACATAATATGTTCTCTCTGGAAAGTTCTTTCTCATGATGCCCGCAAGTGCATTTATCCTCTGGTCACCCGCCTGATTACCACGAGTGCTGTTGATCACAGACAATCCGTTGATATCGCATATTGCCACTCCAACCGGAAACGTAAAATGGTCCACCTCTTCCATGGCAAGTCTCTGAAAGCTATCCCATTTCTGAAATCCTGTAAGCATATCCGTCTCCAGAGATATATCAGAAAATACAAACATCTGACCAAGTCTGCGGCCTTCCTTGTTGTCAAGCCTTCTGATATCGCACCTTAAAGGTCTGTCTCCATCATCACCTTTTATATAGCACTGCAGAGAAAAACTGTCGTCATCAGCTGCAAGATCAACGGACAGATCATACGTCTCAAGAAACTGCTGCAGATTCTCACATTTGCAGAGGAGTTCCTTTCCAAGGAAATCATCCGCCCTGTCATTGTGCAGGATCAAATGATTGTCATAATCAAACAAAACTATTCCCTGACCTATATTCTCGAATATGTTTGTCTTTAGTTTGTTGAGCATTCCATGGGTTGAATAATTAAAGCAGCTCCAGTACAGAATATATGATGTAAGACTGTAACCGCAGATGGAATAATCCAGAAGTTTGTACACCTCCGCTCCCGGAACGTAGAGAAATATTGCATTTATCCCAACGAGCGCAAGAAGTCCCAGGATGACACTGCTGTACTGCAAACGATATTCATGTGGGATCTTGCAAAGCTTCTTTACAAGGAGTATGAGTACTACACACACCAGCGCATATGAAAAAACCAGATGCATATCATACAGCGGTTTCATATCATAGCTGTATTTTGCTATCACGGTGTCTCTTCTAACATACCCTATCGCTATATTTTTGAATGGGTTTATGGCAAATATTACAAGCTCATACAGACAGTAAAAAAAGCATACGCCTATCGCTGCTCTTCCATACTTTGAAAAACGTCCTTTTGTAAAATAAACAATAAATATGAGCAGACACACCAGCATATAATCAATGCTTACGAAATATATACTCGACATGACGGACATGGCCATATACGAATCGCTTATAATGCTGATAAGATAACTGATATCAACTATAGCTGCTCCTATGCAGGCAAGCCCCAGAAACCTTCCCGTCGTCTTATTCTTTTTTATGGATTTCATACCCAGTATAATATCTGTAGCGGCTATTATGATCGACGAAAAGACATATGTCTTCAAAACGACTTCATTCATACTCATTCCTCCTGAAGCGCAGCAAAATATGGTTATATTTTACTACGTATCAAGATATGGGGCAATGTGGAAATTTTATCTATTCTCTCCCTTTTGAACATAAATTTCACTTGGTCTGACGGAATTCAAATATTGAACACACCTGTATTTGATGATAAAATCTACTATATTTATTGAATTTGGAGAACTAAGATGCAGAAAAAAATCGCTCTAATAAATGATGTTACAGGATTCGGAAGATGTTCCATCGCTGTCATGGCGCCGATAGTGTCCGCCATGAAGATCCAGGCAGTCACTGTGCCGACGGCAATACTATCTACACATACACAGTTTCCTATATTTTACTTTGATGACTACACACCCAAAATGCGGGATTACATCCAGACCTACAAAGATCTGGAGCTGCAGTTCGATGCCATATCAACAGGATTTCTCGGTTCTGAAGAACAGGTTGATATAGTTATCGACTTTATCAAATACTTTAAAAACGAGAAGAATTTTGTTATCGTCGATCCAGTCATGGGTGACTACGGCAAGCTGTACCCAACCTATACCGCGTCTATGTGCAGCAAGATGAAGGAGCTTGTAAAATATGCCGACATTATCACTCCTAATCTGACGGAGCTTTGCACCCTCCTTGATCTTCCATATCCGGAGCACACTGTGACCGTGAACGAGCTAAGGCAAATGTGCATGACCCTGGCGGAGCAGGGACCGGAACATATCGTTGTGACAGGAATACATTTCAATAAGACTCAGATAGCCAACTTCATCTACAACAAGGATGAGGATTTCCAGATGGTCATGGTTGACAGGATCGGCGGCGACAGGAGCGGCACTGGAGATGTGATCGCAGCCATCATTGCGGGTATGTATCTGAACGGACACAGCGTCTATGAGTCCGTGAAAAAGGCCGCTTCATATGTATCAAAGTGCATAAGCTACTGCGTTGAGAACAATGTTCCGGAGAACTGGGGATTGTGCTTTGAGATGTACATGAAGGATCTGACGGAGGAATAACTTAAACGATTGGAGATTCAACTATGGTTTTATACACTGTAACCGGAAAAGTCGGTGAGGAAGGTTACCTCGACATTGCAAAGAGCGGGGATCTCACAGGCAAAAATATATATGTAAACATGACAAACAAATGTCCATGCAGCTGTGTGTTCTGCCTGAGGCAGACAAAAAAGCAGCAGGAGAACAATACTCTCTGGCTGAAGGATGGCGAGCCTTCTATAGAGGAGGTTCTGGAGCTTTTCTCAAAGTATGACCTGAATATCATAAATGAACTTGTATTTTGTGGATTTGGCGAGCCTCTTGAGAGACTTGAAGACGTGTGCGCGGTGATCGATTCACTGAAAAACACATATCCCAATCTCAAAGTCCGTCTCAACACCATCGGACTTGCCAATCTTATATATGGGAGAGATGTCACACCAGAGCTTGAGGGCCGATTCGACACTGTATCAATATCCCTGAACGCCCCTGATGAAAATGAATTTCTTGAACTGACCAGATCACGCTATGGAATCCAGTCCTACGCGGCCATCAAGGATTTTGCCGTTCTTGCCAAAAGGTACGTGCCACACGTTGTCATGACAGTTGTTGACAAGGTCATGCCCGAGGATAAGATCAAGCGATGCCGCCAGATATGCAAGGATTTAGGCGTGACTTTGAGGGTCCGTCCATTTGAAAATTAATCGCAATTTACAGTGACACTTACAAAGGAGGTACCGCTATGTTTCAATCTCTAGAGTTAAAACACCCAAGATTTTATCAGGTATTTCGCCTGTTCATCGTCGTATTTGCATCTATACTATACGCATGGAATCTCCGATGCTTTGCCAAGACCGCAGGGCTGTTTCCAAGCGGGTTCTCCGGAGCATCCCTGCTTCTCCAGAACATTGGAATAAAATTTCTGCACATAAGCGTGCCTTTTGCAGTTTTCAACATTGGGCTGAATCTGTTTCCCACATACATATCATACAAATATATCGGCAAAAGATTCACCCTCTATTCGATCATAGTCATACTTCTGTCGAGTATATTTGTGGATATCCTGCCATCATATGTATTTACGGACGACATAATGCTTGTAAGCCTGTTCGGCGGTCTCATCAATGGACTCGCCATCAGCCTGTGCCTGAACGTTGGAACCAGCACCGGGGGAACTGATTTCATCAGCATATTCCTGTCCCACCAGAAGGGTATAGATGCGTGGAACTACATACTGCTCGGAAACATCGTGATGCTGATCGCAGCCGGTGCACTGTTCGGCTGGTCAAAGGCTCTGTACTCCATCATCTACCAGTTCTGCAGCACGCAGGTGATCCAGCTTCTATATAAGAGATATAAGAAAGAAACGTTGTTCATCATCTCCGACAAATCAAATGAGATATATCACGCCATCAAAGATCTGACAAATCACGACGCCACATTATTCACCGGGATCGGCTGCTATGAGGAGAAGGAGAAAACCCTTATCTATTCTGTCATCAACGCCGAGGCAAAGCGTGAGCTCATCCCGATGATCCGTGGAATAGATGAGCACGCGTTTATCAACGTGGTCAAGACCGAGGAGCTGGACGGTAGATTCCATGATATTCCGCACGACTGATGATCAATGAACTGCCACTTGTATCCGAACGATCATAATACCTTTACGAAATGAACGCACAATAAACATTCCTATCACCAAATACATATCTCTTATAAGTTGGCCTTATACAGCGTACCGCACCTCTTCATCCACACAAATGCTCCCACGCATATCACTATGGATATAAATGATCCAGCCGGTGCCGCAAATCCCATCGGGAACAGGGTGTCTGGATACATGACAGATGCCAGATATGATCCCGGAATTCTTGCACATACTATGGCTATCATATTGTGAATAAACCCTATATAGGATTTGCCATAGGCACAGAAATATCCGGTGAAACTGAAATGTATTCCCGCAAATACGCAGTCCACTATATAACTGCTGATATACTGAACTCCCATCGCTACAACTACTTTGTTCTTACTAAAGAGTCCCACAAGTTCCGGTGCAAATATTTCAACTACCGCAATAGCTATGGCTCCGTATACCACTATGATCCCCAGCGCATACCTTAGTATCTGCTCCGCCCGGTCATGCTTTCCTGCGCCAATATTCTGTGCGGCAAGTGCCGATACTGTGGCGAGCATTGACGATGGAACTATGAAGATAAAGCTTATCATCTTCTCCACAACACCCACTGCCGCCGCGTCATTTACACCACGTTTATTCGCAATGACGGTTATGATGATGAATGCTATCTGTATGCATCCGTCCTGAACAGCCACCGGGAGACCGATCTTCACTATCTCGCCGAGCACGTTTTTTCTCGGAACAAAGTCATTTCTCGTGAGCTTCAGCCCGGTATTCATCCTCTTTATTGCGGCAAATGATATGATGACACTGAACGTCTGAGCCAGCGTTGTTCCAAGTGCTGCGCCAAGAGGGCCCATGCCGCAGGCGCCTATAAATATATAATCAAGTGCAATATTAAGGCCGCATGCAACCGCGATGAAGTACATTGGACTTTTGGAATCGCCGAGTCCCCTGAATATGGAACTTATCACGTTGTATGCTGTTATAAATGGAATTCCTATAAAGCAGACTATCAGGTAATCGGTGATTCCTTTTACAGCCTCCTTGGGTGTATCCATGACCGCAACTATTGGATTTATAAAAATGAGCAGCATTACTGTAAGTACTACTGATATTATCATGAAGATGGTGACTGTATTTCCGATGGCAGCCTGGGCATCCTGAAGCTTTTTTGCTCCCACTGCTTTTCCTATGACAACAGTTGTTCCCATGGCAAGACCAACCAAAATCACCGTGAGCATATGCATGACCTGAGATCCATTTGCAACCGCTGTGGTGGCCCCGGCATCATTGCCACAGAACTGTCCTATGATGAACAGATCCGCCATCCCATATAATGTTTGCAGAAAATAAGATAAAAGATAAGGCAGCGCAAAATACGCCATCGTCTTTGGCACACTTCCGGTCGTAAGGTTCTTCTCCATTATGTATGTCCTCGTCTTTCATGTTGATGGGGACGGAGATACCTGTCCCCTCCGTCCCCACATGATATTAAACCTTACAACAGTTGTAATGTCAACACATCAACTCTACCAAGGATACTGTCCTTTCTTGGCATATGGCAGGAGTTTTCCGTCAAACTTGATGATGACTCTGTGGTTGCCCTCGGCATCCTCAGTCACATCCACGTCAAGGCCAAAATCGATGGCACTCATGATGGCATTTCCGCCCTGCTCGTGGATTATGTCCTTGATGGCAGGACCATATGTATCAATGACCTCATGAAGTCTGTAGAGAATAGGATCCGTGTTGCCTTTATATGGGTGCTCTGCAAGAAATGCCGTGGCTGACTTATCTATTCCCAGTGCTTCTGCAAGCTTATCGCAATATTCTTCAGGCACATACTGCTGTCCCTCAAATGCTGATGCGAGCCATACTTTATTCACACCTATTTTCTCTGCCAGCGCCTCGTATGTGAGTCCGCTTGCCTTTTTTGCTGCCTTCATAGCGTCAAGTTCATCTGCGTGCTGCAATCTGATAAGATAATCTGCATTGTTCATCGGTGGCATAATATCATCCTCCTCAAAAATCTGTACGGATATAAAATCCATCATAAAAAAATAGAGGCACTGCAAGATTATGCAGTACCTCTTTGTACATCTGAGCTAATAATAGTCCTCTATCCCCAATATTGCAATACACAACATTATTTATTTTAATTTAATTCTTCAAATATCTATGCCAATCTGAACATTGTCATTCTCTTAATCACATACTTATCATGCAACTATTATGGACATAAGATAGAATGGTGTTGTACCCACACTCTCATCATCAAGAACCGTTATCTCAAGTGTGTGTTTCTTCTTCTCACCATGATGAAGCACAGGCTCTATATACAGACAGTCACCCCAGTCCTCATCAAAATTGCCATCAAGCAATATCGGATGTGCAGTATCCCCATCAAGCACAGCCTGCGCCCTGACCGCCGGTCTTGATATGGTCTTTCTGTACTGAATTCCTATGCAGCTTCCCTCAAGTTCAAATGTTATGCTATCACCGGCATGTACACCTGTCCATCCATTCTTGAAATGATCAAGGTGTCCCATCTTCTCATGAGTATCAGCCCTGAACCCTGAAAGCTTAGGACATATCTCGCGTATGGTAAGCCTCTTTGCATACTCATAAGCATTTGCGGTAACAGGGGTAGGAAGTACACATGAGCAGGCTGATTCGTCCTGGATATCATTCTCTGTGTCCGCGCCAGCATCTGCGGTATCCGTATTTGAGTCATCAGCCAAATTCTCATCTTGTATGAGATCCTCCATAATTCTCTCAAGAAACTTTGTTATCTCACCGGCTACCAGGCCATGTCCCTTGTCATTTGGATGAAGTCCATCCGGGGTTATGTCGATCCTGTTATATTCTCCCGCCTTCATCCGCCTGTATATGGTATCGTACACGCTCACATGCGGCACTCCATAATGATCTGCAAGTCGGTTGTGGATATCCTGGGTGCTCACACCCGTGTCGTAGAAAACGTTATTGAGCACCACCACCGCCGGTCTTGATGACCAGCAAAGCAGTGTTCTCAGCACACCTTCAAAGGTCTCTTCACAGTATATGTTATCCACATCATTTACGCTAAAATCCACCACAACTAGATCCGGCTGATACATGAGCACATCAGTGACCGCTCTTGACACCCCATAATAGGAATCCGTACCGCCGATTCCGCCATTCACATAATTGAACTTTGCCTGTGGAAATGTATCACACCACCACTTGTATACCCTGTATGCATAAGTATTTTCATGCTCCGTCGCCAGACTTCCCTGCGTTATCGAACCGCCAAGGAAACCTATTGTAAGTTCCTGTCCACTCTGGGCGCGCTGTATAACTGATTTTATTCTTTCAAGATCATAATTTTCCATGGTTCATCCTCCATATTTGAACATCAGCTCATTAATAATCCTATCTTACCTCTAAGTTAGGATATAATTTAATTCCACCCCTCAATTTCGAGACCTTCTATATATTCGGTCAGCTCCGTTGCCATCTCACACGCCTCCGGTATCCTCAAATGTCCTGGCGTGCCGCATCCGTTTCTTCCATATACATAATGAGTTATCATTTTATCATTCATAGTGTCAACCACTTCATCTATAGCCTTGTCCCATGAACAGTCGTGACAGAGAAGTGTGGTACAGCAGATTATGTGTGCATCCGGATATGTCTTCCTGAGTTTTCCCAGAAATTTCATGTAATGGTCACGCCACGTTTCCGCCTGCCTGCCGTTATAGTCATCTTTCATAAAATCATACGGATGGTTGTCATTCTGTCCTATAGCAACTATAACAACCTGAGGTGTGTACTGAGAGAAATCCCACTGTGTCACCGGACCAAATGTAGGGTTGTAGTGAACCTTATCCCACACACTTTCCATGCCAATCCGATTCGGCTCTTGGAACCATCCTATCCTGTCCATGAGAGCTATCCCTCCCTGGGCTATGTCATGAATCTGTGCTTTCAGCTTTCTTGCAGTAATCCACGCATACGAATACCAGCTATTAGAATAACCGCCATTGTGTACCGGGTCTTCCTTTCCAACGCAGTCGACAGCCTCCGATACCTCGCCCGCTGACACCGAATCTCCATACACCTCTATTCGCCTGCCTGACAGCGGTTTCAAAGGAAGAAGTCTCTCCCCATCTCCAATCTCATACTCAAGTATTGTTACCTCATGGCATGCATCCTGTCTCTTGAAGAACAGTACACAATGTTCATTTGTATCGTTATCCGGAACAACTATATCAAGTTCTGTAATTCCCTCTTTATTTAAAAGATAACTTCTCTGCGACTGATCGATTATACATCCAAGATAATTGTCCCAATAGTTATTCCTGTTGGACACCTTTATCTTAAGAGTATTGCCCGTAAATTTCATCTCCGCAGATGTACAAGGATATACCCACACCGGCTTCTCCGCATCTGTCCAGTCAATACGTCCTGTATACCTGATCATAACATCATTTGGCTTGATCTTCATAATATTGTCTCCTGTCATTCCATTTGTTCTATATACATTATACATTTCTGTTTTCATATTAGTTAAGCTCTACCTAATAGTCAAACTTAATTTAGTTAAATATTAATTATTTTTTAATCACTTTAAACAAAATATGATTGAGAAGGTAGTTTCATATCTATAACACACCCCCATATACGTCTATTGATTATTTTTAACTGCAGTTCTATTATATGAAAGTAAACTATTCAATACATTTTGTAAGGAATGAAATCTATGAAAAGAGTAAACTTTGAAAATGGAAAGATAACTCAAAATATACTCGGTGTGGCCATGCCTATGCTAGTGGCTCAGCTCATAAGTCTTCTGTACAACGTGATCGACCGGATCTACATAGCAAGAATACCTGATGTGGGCACCGCTGCTCTCGGCGGAGTCGGTCTCTGTTTCCCGATCACCATCATAATCACTGCCTTCAGCAATCTGTTTGGCAGTGGCGGTTCCCCTCTGTTCTCAATCAGAAGAGGGATGGGGGATGATAAAACCGCAGATACCATAATGAATACAGCCTTCACTATGTTATGTGGTGCTGCCATTATTCTCATGGCTGTCGGTATGATATTTGCAAGACCGCTGTTGGTCCTGTTCGGAGCATCGGAAAGCGCACTCACATATGCGTACCCATATATGATGATATATCTGCTTGGCACTCTGCCATCCATGGTATCAACAGGCATGAACCCATTCATCAATGCACAGGGATATTCTGTAACAGGTATGCTGACAGTGGCCGTCGGTGCTGCCGCCAACTGTATTCTCGATCCCGTATTTATATTTGTCCTACATCTCGGCGTCAGAGGTGCGGCCATAGCCACCGTGATATCGCAGATCATGTCTGCCGCTTTTGTCCTCTACTTTCTGAAGAACAAAGCCGAATTGCAGGTAAAGTTGCTTTCATTGGGACAATTCAGGGAGTGTGTGACATATGCAAAGGATATTGTCAGTCTGGGAACCGCTGGATTTGTGATGCAGCTCACAAACAGCCTTGTATCAATATGCTGTAACAGTGTCCTGTCACGTACCGGAGGCGATGTCTATGTGTCAGTCATGACCATCGTGTCAAGCGTCAGACAGATCGTCGAAACTCCTATCTGGTCAATAGCCGAAGGTGCTTCCCCAGTCATCAGCTACAATTATGGAGCCAGAAAGCCCGATCATGTCAAAAAATCCATAGCCATCATGTCTCTGCTTGCAGTGATATATATGGTCATAGCATGGGGAATCATCCTGATTGCTCCGGGAGCACTTATATCTGTATTCAGCTCAGACAGTTCACTTATAAGTGACTCCATCCCGGCTCTCAAAATATATTTCGCTGCATTTGCATTTATGCTGCTTCAGTATATCGGCCAGACTACTTTCAAATCGCTGAACAAGAAAAAGCAGGCGATTTTCTTCTCTCTGCTCAGAAAGGCGATCATCGTAGTCCCTCTTACATACCTGCTGCCGTATGCTTTCCATCTCGGAACAAATGGCGTATTCATGGCTGAACCTATATCAAATATACTCGGAGGAAGCGCATGCTTTTTCACAATGCTGTTAACCGTAATACCGGAGCTTAACCGGATGGAAAAATAAAAATGATCCCACAGATATCCATAATAATATCTGTGGGATCAATAATTCTCTCTCTATTTTATTGTCTGGTTAAACTGCTTATCATCTAAGCTGCCTTCTTATCCTGAGTCATGTCTTTTGCATCTGGAGCCGTGATATCCTCTGATTCACGGTGCATCTTCTCACCCCAGTTTTCGTCCACAAAGCATTTGATTGCCGCTACAAGTGCTATAACCCCAAATGTATAAGCCAATATATCCATTGCCATAATTATCTCTCCTTCACTGGTAATCTCTATTACATTTAATTCCCAATGAAGGTGCGTTTCTTCCCGTCTGACCTGTGTATATATTCCAGGAGTATCCACCTGCGGCTGTTCGTCACCTCAGGACATCTGCCTGCAGATGCACATACACAGAATATCAGACTTAAGAGCAATGCCACAAGGACTGCCGACAGCATCCATGTGTCGTCTATGGATTCTTCCGAATTTCCCGTGCGGATATTCCTTGTCTGGATCGCGATTCCCGCAGAGCTGTCCACCATGAGAACATCGTTGTTACCGGCATCTATTCCCCGGCTCTCACCCAGTGATGATATTGAGTGGGCGGAGTAATTCCTGACATTCACGTTGTAAAGCCCACAAACTCCAAGATATGAGACGCACATAACCACAGCAATTATCCATGCATATATATTGTAATGCGCTCTGCATCCTGCCATATGTGCCACCTCCCATACTTGATAAATACATCTGTCTTACTTACCATGTATTATATTATATAAGGGAGTTTTTTTCTTCCGATACACCGCTTCTTTAGCTGTCTCTTTGCCGTTTATTTGTCAATTCTTATCCTGCTCAGGCTGGACAACCTCTATCCTGAACACATTGATCGTGTCCACATCAGGACAACAGAACACTGCAGTTCCCGGCTCATTTCCCGGGATGGTTCCACCATATCTAAGAATATCCACATATGGAAATGCCACATGCATGGCCATGGGACAGAGCTGCCCTCGCTCAGTATCAAAATCGTAGCTGTCACCTATCTTATGCCCCCTGTGGCAGCCGTGAGGGCCTTTGCGGTCTATGAGTGTTATCTTGATCTGCGGTCTGCTCATTCCGTTATCACCTCTATGTACTGTTCAAGAGGGATTCCCTTGTACTTGTCAACATTGTCCTTGTTCAAGGCTATAAGCTTCTCCACCACTTTCATGGCTGACTGCACACTGTCTTCTATGCTGTGTCCGCCTCTGTACTTTCCGATAAGCACAGCAGAGAATATATCACCGGTTCCCGGAAATCTCACAGGAATCTCTGTATATGGGAACACGTTCATTTTGTCTGTCTCGCCATCCAACAGGAGAGTGCTTGTCTGTCCATCTATATTCACGCTGGTAATAACTACGGTCTTTGCCCCATATCCGTGAAGCGTATGTGCCAGATCTTCGGCCTCCGCCATGGTCAGTATCCTCTTGTCAGTGTATTTGCTGGCAAGAAATGCTGCTTCTGTGCAGTTTGGCACTATGAGATCCGCCACTTTGCACATCTGTCTCATATAGCCAACCGTATTCTCCGTAACACCGTTGTACAGGATTCCGTCATCGCCCATGATCGGATCGACAAATATAAACGCACCCTGGTCTTTCTTCTTCTCACAGAACTCAGCCACAAGCCTGGTCTGTTCCTCCGATACAAGAAATCCGGTTGCTATGGTGTCAAATGTAAATCCAAGCTCACCCCACACTCTCATGCTGTTCTTCATATATCCGGTCGTCTCAAGTATATCGAACTTCCCGTAGTCCAGTGTATTTGACACGAGTGCCGTCGGAAGGTTGTACACTTGGAATTTCATGTTGGACATTATCGGTATCATCGCTGACAGTGCAACCTTGCCATAACCAGCCATATCGTTTATAAGCAGTATATTATTCATAGTCTCTTCCTCTTCCTGATCAATTAAAGTATATTATTTTTATAACATATATTTGTCACCGGATAAAGACTGCTTTATGAACTCGTACTCTTCATCGGTAACTGAGTACAGCTTCCTAACAATGTCATCTATCTCTTCATACAATCTGTATCGCTGCAAATGGTCTTTACCTGTCTTATACGTCTGCATTTCTGAATTCACAGAACTTTCTGTGATAAGTTCTTCTGCCATAAGCTCTTCTGCCTTTGAGATTATGCGTCTCTGTGTCTCCTCGTCTGCGACTGGAACAGGAATATTCTCTATATGGGATCTCAGAACCTTCACTGCGTTGTACCGCTTCTCATATATGCACTGCGCCACCCTTGAATTGAGTATCGCCATGATATATCTCATATCAAGTCCCGGTATATGTGGAATGACCACATTGCAACTGTTCAACGTAAGCCTCTGCCTGTCGTCATATGCAAATACAAGCTGTCTGTTGATAAACCTGTAGATCAGTTTCTCCGGAGCCCGGTAAAGCTCCAGCGGCGCCGCCTGCTGATACAGGGTAAGTTCCGGATACATATATTTTTCCGTTTTTCCGCATCTGTATCTGTATACATCTGCTCCGGTTATCACTGCCTCCATTCCCTCTCCGCATTCTGTGGACACATATTTCGCATTATCCCCGGTCACTATTCCCAGTGCAAAATCTGCCTGTCCACGCAGGAATTCACAGTTATCTGTATTTTCTATTCTGCAAAGCAGCCTGTACTCATCATCAGTGAGCCTAAGCATAAAATTCTCACTGCCAAGCGGCCTGTCCGTTCCTACAACAAACTCTCTGCCGTCTCTCTCGATCACCGCACCTTTGCTATGTCCAGGATCAAAACTCTTTTCAAGCTGCAGCACCAACGATGGACATTGCACACCATAGAATGCATCGCCAAGGAAACTCACCCGGCTCACATTTGCCGATTCGGCTATGATCTCCCTGATCGTCTTATGATTATGTACATCTAACAATGCCTCCGGCAGCACAAATGCAAGAACTCCTTCATCTGTCAACAGCTTCAGCGCACACTCCACGAACACATCAGACGACTCCACGCCCCTTCCGGCTGCAGTTCTGTATGCTTTCCTGAGTAATGTCCGTGTCTCCCTGTCAAATGTATATCCCCACGGCGGGTTACCGATGATGATGTCATATCCCGGATCAGCCAAGAGCTTCTTATCATCCCCACCACATTCTGAATCATTCCTGTATTCTGAAATGAAGTCTCTGCGCTCTATGTGCTCATATATTGTCCGGATCGCTTCGTCCACATTGACATGTCTTCTTCCGGACAATCTCCCAAGTGCCAGATTGAACCTCGCAAGCTGTACACTGAGTTCATCTATATCGCACGCATATATATTATTTAGTTCTATATCATCCGGAAGCTGTATAAGGAAATTACCGGTTCCGCAACATGGATCGAATAATCGCTTACCGCCCTCAGATATTCTGCTTCCCATATCACCGGTCACATCACTTATCAGCGTTCTTACTACCTTTGTCGGCGTATAATATGAACCAGCCGCCTTCCGGCTGCCTGCATCTCTTATAGACATATAGAGAAGTCCAAGTACGTCCTCCCCCTTTTGATAATAGTAATTGGTGTCCATAAGATTTTTGTTATTATTTGCCCATGATAATGCTGCTTTTTTGTCCTGAATTATATCATCGATCAGCGCACTCCATACACCAATTGTCAAGCTTCCATCTATATATGCAGGGAATATTTCTCTGTCAACAGTAATCTCACCACTGCTTACCAGCAGCTTGAGTGCACAATCCGCCAGCAGAGTTCTCATGACCATCTCAGTCACACATATATTCTGCCTCTCCAGCTTATCCACCAGACTTTTTACTGTGTCTGTACTCTCGCAAATGTCTGACACATATCTGTCATACAATCCTTTGCCGGACACATACCGCTTATTCCGCCGGCTTCTGAGCGACCTTCGTTCACCAGTTTCCAGTGACTGTTTCAGATTACTTACGTACTCCTCTGTGAAATACATCTGACCGGCCGGATCTATGCCCTGTGATTCAATTTTCCCAAGTCTGAGCCAGTTCCGCCCCGTTGCCCTCGATATTGAAAGCTGCTGACACAATCCATCCAGCGTTATGTATTCCTCACTCATACACAGCCCCTCGTTTCTTCATATGTCTGCCTCATATGCTTTTCCTGATCATATTCAAATATATTCATACGCAAAATCTCCGCCTTATTCTTCTTCAAAAAATCAGCCAGAATATTATTCCTGCTCTTATGAAAAATGTGATATAAAAGCATGAGAAATTCGCAAATTATAGATACGTTGGAATGGTCCGTTTCTTACGTTCGGACTCATAGAAACCTTCGACTTGAAACCTATGCTTTGAACGGATTGTAACACCTCGCCCAGCCTTTGTCTATACTTTAGGCAAAACTCTCCAAAACGGAGAATTATGACTCTGGCTGAGGTTCTTTGGATGGCTCTACACAGCCAGAACCCGCAAGCTGTCTCTTAAATATAGTTCTAAATATCAATCTCACAAGTGGTCCGCAATAGCAGAGCTGCCAGAGCAGTGCAACAGGGAGATTCATTCCCCATGTCTGGATAAATGTACCAACACTTGGTGAATCCTTGAACAAAACAGTTGCTATAAGGCTCATGGTTGGACACATCATTATGCAGATGTAGAATGATATCATGAAGGTTATCACCTGTGGTCTGTCAGCCGGTCTCACAATCTTGAACGCAAGCATTGGTGCAAGCTTTCCAACCACGAAAAGCTCAAGCACAATAGCTATCGGCCACATGATCGGCATCTCATGAAGTGCCATGACAAATGTCTGATTGGTGAAACCTCCTGTGCTTAATGCTACATTGTAGCAGATCATTCCATAGACCATGAACATGGCCATGATCGTTGTGAATACGAATTCCTGTAATTTGTTTTGTGGCATAATAATTTCCTCCTTACGAAAATAATATTGAGCATGCGCATTCAAAAGCGCTTCGCGCAGGCGCATGCGTGCTTCTCAAGGATTCCTCCCGCTTACGCGGGCCCCTCCTTATGAAAATAAAAAGCCCAACGAAACTTTCATCTCGTTGAGCTTAACTGCGACTACCATTAATTGCCCCTATGGTAGCACAAATATTTTTAAATTGCAAGTAATTTTCTGTTTTTTGTAAACAATTCGGCTTACGCCTGCCCAGCCACGGCCTTCTTGCCTGTGTACAGCTGATAATATCTGCCCTTCATGTCAATGAGCTGATCGTGGGTGCCTCGCTCTATGATGCGTCCCTGCTCCATGACCATGATGCAGTCCGCGTCCTTGACCGTGGAAAGTCGGTGAGCTATGACAAATGACGTTCTACCCTCCATGAGGGCATCCATTCCCTTTGAAACCATAGCCTCGGTTCTCGTATCAATGGATGATGTAGCCTCGTCCAGGATCAGTGCTGGTGGATCTGCAACCGCCGCCCTCGCAATCGCAAGAAGCTGTCTCTGTCCCTGACTGAGGTTTGAACCGTCCCCGGTGAGCACCGTGTTGTAGCCGTCAGGAAGTCGCTTTATGAAATCGTGAGCATTTGCAAGCTTTGCAGCCTTGATGCACTCCTCATCCGTGGCATCCAGCTTGCCGTATCTTATGTTATCCATGACTGTTCCTGTGAACAGATGTGTATCCTGAAGAACTATACCAAGACTTCGTCTGAGATCCGGCTTTCTGATCTTGCCTATGTTGATATTGTCGTACCTTATCTTGCCGTCCTGTATATCATAAAACCTGTTTATCAGATTGGTTATGGTCGTCTTGCCCGCGCCTGTACTTCCGACAAATGCTATCTTCTGACCAGGCTTTGCATACATATTTATGTCGTGCAGAACTATCTTATCCGGATTGTAACCGAAGTCCACATTCTCAAATTCAACCTCGCCTGTGAGCTCCCTGTATGTGACCTCGCCAGTCTCATGCCTATGTCTCCATGCCCAGAGTCCGGTTCTCTCCTCGGTCTCCGTGAGATTGCCATCTGCATCCTTCTTTGCATTTACCAGCTCAACATAGCCCTCGTCCTCCTCTGGCTTCTCATCCGTCATGGTAAATACCCTGTCGGCTCCGGCTGCAGCCATGACTATGGCGTTGATCTGCTGGCTTATCTGTGTAACCGGCATCGTAAAACTCTTGTTAAGCGTCAGGAATGCCACAAGCGTTCCTATGGTAAGACCTGACCATCCATTTACTGCAAGTACACCTCCAAGTACAGCGCAGAGAACATAGCTTATGTTTCCAAGGTTCGCATTCACCGGCATGGTAATGTTGGCTATCATATTTGCCTTGTAGGCGCTGTCCTGAAGAGATCTATTCAATTTGCAGAAATCGTCATATGCCTTTTCTTCGTGGCAGAACACCTTGACAACCTTCTGGCCGCTCATCATTTCCTCTATATAGCCATTTACCTTACCAAGATCCTGCTGCTGCTTCATGAAGTATCTTCCCGACTTCGCGCCCAAGCTCGACGTCGCCTTTATCATGATAAGCACCATGACGACCGACAGAACCGTGAGCGGTATATCAAGGACTATCATAGCAATGAGTGTTGAGATAAATGTGATGCTTGAGTTGATAAGCTGCGGCATACTCTGGCTTATGACCTGACGGAGTGTGTCAACATCATTGGTGTACACCGACATGATATCTCCGTGTGCATGTGTGTCAAAGAAAGATATCGGAAGGGATTCCATACGTTCAAAAAGTTCAACTCTGAGTCTCTTCATGGTTCCCTGAGTCACATTTACCATGATCCTGTTGTATGCGTATGCGCAGATGATTCCCAGCACAAGTATAAGTCCAAGCCCCAGCATCCTGTGGGCCAGGGGACCATAATCAGGTGAGCTCTGTTTCATCATCGGTTCAATATATACATCGATAAGTTTCTGCATGAACATCGATATACTCAGTATCGCAAGCGCCGATATAAGTATGCTGACCACAACCGTAATACATGCCAGCTTGTATTCCTTAAGAATATATCTGATCAGCCTTCCAAGTGCCTTCATGGGATTTTTGCCCTGATCCTTTCCAGGTCTCTTCAGCCCTGCATCCACTTTATCATCCATCTTATTTTCACTGTATTTCTCTGTATTTCCTGTCATTACACTGCCTCCTTTCCTTCATAATTAATTCATCTTCTCATCGAAATCACCGCCGCCAGACATCTGTACGTCGTAGATCTCCTTATATATCGTGTTGTTCTTTAACAGATTCTCATGTGTGTCGAAGCCGCTGACCATTCCGTTATCCAGAACTATGATCCTGTCAGCATCCTGCACACTTGATATTCTCTGGGATATGATGATCTTGGTGGTGTTCGGTATCTTGGTTGCAAATGCCTGCCTGATCTTCGCATCCGTAGCGGTGTCAACTGCGCTTGTGGAATCATCGAGAATGAGTACCTTCGGGCTCTTGAGCAGCGCTCTGGCAATACAGAGTCTCTGCTTCTGACCACCAGACACATTGCTTCCGCCCTGCTCGATCCAGGTGTTATATCCATCCGGCATCCTGTCTATGAACTCATCCGCACAGGCAAGCTCGCACACCTCACGGCACTCATTCTCCGTGGCATCCGCCTTGCCCCATCTCAGATTATCAAGTATCGTACCCGAAAACAGCACATTCTTCTGGAGCACAACCGCCACTTCATTTCGGATGACCTCCATATCGTAATCACGCACGTCATGTCCTCCGACACAGACCGAACCACCGTCCGGTTTCACATCGTAAAGTCTGCTTATCAGATTGACAAATGTCGACTTACCGCAGCCGGTTCCACCTATCACACCAACTGTCTCTCCAGACTTTATGTGAATGTCAATATCCTTCAGCGTGTCCTCTGCACTTCCTGCCTTATATACAAAATCAACATGGTTAAAATCTATTCTTCCATCAGGGACCTCCATGATCGGCTCATCAGGATTGGTCATGGTAGGTGTCTCCTCAAGGACCTCAGATATTCGTCTCATACTTGCCATACTCATGGAGATCATGACAAATACCATGGACAGCATCATCAGCGACATCATCATGCTCATGACATAGCTGAAAAGTGATGTAAGATTTCCAGTTGTCATGCTACCACTGACTATGAAGTGTGCTCCGATCCACGACAGGAGCATCATACATGTAAAGATGACAAACATCATGATAGGATTGTTGAAAGCCAGCAGACTCTCAGCCTTTATGGACAGTTCCGCAAGAACCTCTGCTGCCTTCCCAAACTTCTTATCCTCATATTCTTCCCTGACAAATGCCTTTACAACTCTTATCGCTGATACATTTTCCTGAACGCTGGCATTCAGGTTGTCATAGTTTCTGAACACCTCGTCAAATATAGGTGTCACCTTGAATATGATGTAGAACAGACCAAATGCAAGAACCACAAGTGCTGCCACAAATACAAGTGACAGCTCCACGTTGATTGTAAAGCACATTATCATACTGCAAATGAGCATGAGTGGCGCACGGACTGCGATTCGTATGAGCATCTGGTACGCGTTCTGTACATTTGTCACATCCGTCGTCATACGTGTTATAAGACTGGCGGTGCTGAACTTGTCAATGTTGGTAAATGAAAACTCCTGCACATTCCTGTACATGCCCTCCCTCAGGTTACACGCGAATCCTGTTGATGCGCTGGCAGCGAATTTGCCCGCCATCACTCCAAAGAAAAGGCTTAGGAAAGCCAGTACAAGCATGAGTCCGCCATACATATACACCTTGCTCATGTCCTGTCCGTTGATTCCATCATCAATTATCTTGGCGGTCACAAATGGAATGAGGATCTCCATAAAGACCTCTGCCGCCGTAAAAACAGGTGTAAGTATCGAGTCCTTCTTGTACTCGCCCACCTGACCAAGCAATGTTTTGATCATTCTATTTCCTCCTTGTTTCGAATTGAAATGCTGACAGAATCCTCAGATGCACAAAATCAGAATCTTGATTTATGACATGCGATATCTGATCGTCAGCTATGTGTGATTTGACGCAAGTTGCATAAATAGTAATACTTATATTTTTTAATGTCAATAGCATATCCAGGGGAGTTATTTGTGAAATTTCTGTGTATTTAAAGACATATTAAAATAAGGCATATGAACATCTTTTTAGTCCATATGCCTCATTTTATAGAGATCTAATATTTAATTTCCGCTCTAACAGCCATTTCATTCAAAGCCATCAATGGGTCTTGAACCTTTTCTTAACACAAATTCCTGCAACCCCCACTATTGAAACAAACATAAGAATCACATACAACTGCAAGTCTGTACTGTCACCAGTTTTTGGAGATGATTGTGTTGTTTTATCCGTTGTACTTGTCTCCTGTGTTTTATTGGTTGTATCTTTCGAAGGCTCCTGTGTTGTACTGGTTGTGTCTTCCGAAGGCTCCTGTGTTGTACCGGTTGTGTCTTCCGAAGGCTCCTGTGTCCCCGTTGTCTTCTCGTTTACTGTAAAATGAGCTGTCGCTGTTCCGCTCTCAGAGACAATGCCAAGTGTATGCTCACCCTTCGAAAAACCGGCAACATAATCCTCTTTCAATGTTACGATTATACTTCCAGATTCCACCGTATAATTACTCTCATCTATGGTCTTTCCGTCAACCTCAACACGAATAAAATCCCTGTATGCAGCATCAGATGTGAATGATAGTGCATTCTTCGCACCTGCTGTTACTGTCGCTCCGTCTCCCTTGATAATAACAGGGGCAAGTTTCGCAAGCACTGTGTCTTCCTTTTTAATTTCATTTTCTGCTTCTTCATCACTAAAATACTTATTACATTTATCACAGAACCAATATGTGCTGTTTCCTTCTTTTGCAGCAGTAGCAGCTTGCTTTTCTACTTTTTCCATATCGTGACCGGCGTTTTCTGCTGTCCGTACATTTTCCTTTGTTTGAGATTCAAAAGCAGAATTTTCAAATGTCACACTGTATGTAGTTAATTCTGGCAATACGCAGTTCTTTTCCTGTATTACTGTTGCTGTTGTATCTGCTGTCTCACTTTCTACGCCATCACATGCTGTACATTTTCTTTCTGCTGTACAGTGTTGATTGTCTGTGCTCCATGTGTATGTTACATCTCCATAACTATGACCTACTGCCGGAATCTCCGTATAGGTGGTGTAATCACAGTTACTGCAGGTATCGTAAGCTTCCCAACCGTTTGCGGTACAAGTCGCCGCCTGTGCATCGTGATGTACGAGGTCGTGACCCGTAGCTTGGATCGTCTCTGTTTTTATTCTGCCGCATCCAATGCAAGTATACTTTCTCTCCCCCTCTGTTGTGCAGGTTGGAGAAATAGTTATAGTGCCATTATCCCAAATATGTATTCCAACATCGCCCTTTTCTGCGCAGACATTACACTCATGCCAATGATTGTTTTCATCCGAAATCCAGTTTGAGTTCCAATCATGTCCGGGAGGGGTGGATGTTCCTCCGCAGATCGTACAAGTCTGTCCGCTTGTGCAGGTTGCCGTTCCGCTCCACACATGCGCAGAACGCGGATTGCTGATATTAGTGCCACATTCTGTGCAATAAACATGATTCCAATGATATCCAGCGTCTTTATATTCATAAGTTCCGGTTGTACTTACCCATTTACCACAGATGTCGCAATAGGCTCTGCCCGCATATGCCGGTATCCGCAGCAGCATCAGCACCATGCACATAGTGAGCAGGGTAGTCAAAATTCTTCTCTTCATATAGTTTCCTCCCTTAAAAATAAATCTGAGTTTGGTTAGTGATTTCTGTATATAAAGATTTTATCATTTTGACTTCTTCCATGTAATCTCCGTTTCGATACGAAAATGTATATTTTCCTATTTCAGCATATAATTTTTCAGCTCATCCCTCTTATTTATATTCATTTTTTCATAAATCCTGCTCAGATAAGTTTTAACCGTATTGGGTGAAAATCCCAGATAATCTGCAATTTCCTGATTATTCCAATCTCGGCTTGCCAGCATTGCAATCGAGAATTCCACTGTGGATAATGCATCCGTCACTGAATTTCCTGACATAGGATTGTGGATTGACATCCATCCCCTGCTAAAGGCAATGACTTTATCAGATAATTTGTTATATAGTTTTGAATCCTCCTTGCGGATACATGACTCCAGAAGTCCCTGCAGCAAACCATGATGTTCAACGAAAGGTTCCAGAAATTCGTCTTCTTTCGCCACGTTCCACGCCAGCATCAATGCATCTTTTGCTTTCTGCTGATTTTTCAGATTCATCTGACACATTGCAATCATACAATACAGATAGATCATACTAATAGGATATACATCATCCCTGAACATCAATGCTGCCTCGCAAATTCCAAGTGCCCTGCCATACTCGCCTTTTAAATATGCCATGTGAGCTATTACATAGGCAGAAAACAGCTTAATTCCAGGCGGCAATGTTACTGCATAAAGCTCCACATCTGGATGTTTATCCACCGGGAGATGCAAAAGCACAGAGGACATATATCCCGCAAATACACTGACAGCCCTGTCCTCAGCGGATGAAGGATTTTTCGTCTCTTTTTCAAGACATTCCTGAATCTCCCTCAGTCCTTTTCTTGATGCAGTTTCTCTGCCAAGTGTCAGATTAGAGTATACATATAACAGGCAGGATGACATCTTCAATTTTATATTATGGCTCATCAGATAACGTTCTGCTATATGATTGCAATCCTCCGCCTGCCCGGTAAAATAATAGTATTCAGCACGTGCTATCTCCTGAAAATCCCTGTCTTCAAAACTATCTACCATCTTTTTCGCTTCACCCGGCTGAAATGCTGCATTGATCAACGGCAGTATGGTATATTCACTCATAATCGTATCCCTCCAAACCAACGATCCGCCAAATCATTTATCAATCGCTCTAAGTATAAATCCTGCTGCCACTCCAGCTGCCACGCCTACCACTATTCCGCCAATGATATCTGTCGGAAAATGCACATACAGATACATTCTTGAGAACGCTATGAGGATCGCTATCACACAGGATATTGCGCCCAGCAGTTTCTCTCTGCTCATGAACAACGCCGTGACAGCTGCAAATGATGCCGCCGTGTGTCCCGATGGGAAGGAATAATCCTTTGGTTTCTTCACTATCAGATCTGTAAAATTCGCCACATCATACGGTCTTGTTCTGGCAACCAGATTCTTTAACAAGCAGTTGGTTATGAGAAGATCAAGGATAAGTGCGATGGCCATGCACAGCCCTGCCTTCCTCGTCTTTGGAATGATCAGCAACACAGCCGCCATTACTATCCACAGTATTCCCGCATTTCCAAGGGATGTGATCGCCACCATAATCTTGTCAAGCCATGGGGTATGTATATTCTGGAGAGCGTCAAGGACTTCTATCTCCCACATCAGAAATTACCGCCGTTCCAGCCCCAGTCATGTACGCCGTGGTAAGTCACGTACACCGCATTTCCCGGAATTCCAAGCACATCTGCAAATATATCGCAGATCTTTCCTGTCATGGCATCACACGCTTTAGGAGTCACATCACCGAATACGCTGACTTCCACATATGCACCCTTATCAAGTTTCTTTCCGCCCATGAACAGGTCGTATCCATCGTTGATGCCGACCATAAGGTAGCTCTCCGTCTTGTTCATCGTTGTTATCGCCTGACCGAGACTGCTCTTAAGAGTCTCCTTCTGGTCATCACTCATCTTCACTGTAACCTTTGAATCTATAAATGGCATTTCTTTGTCCTCCTAAATTATATTATTCATATAAAATATATACACGACTTTTGTAGACATTTGTCTTTGTATGCTATATTGTGGCAGAATCATAATAGCACTACCAAATCAGGGGAATACGATGCCGCCGGTCCTTAGTTGGCGCAACAGGCGGCACCTTAGTACCGTTGCAGGCTGAGTTAAGCGGGAGCGACCCCTGATTGGTATGCTATTATGATTCTGCCACGTTAATAACTATCCCAGGCAAATGTCTACAAAAAATCCTCAAATTCTATCTCAGACGGCAGTCTCAGATCTCCTCTCGGGCTGACCGACACGGTTCCAACTTTCACACCGTCCGGCATACAGTTCCTCTTGAACTGCTGGCGGAAGAATCTCGTGTAGAATACCTTCTGCCATTTATCGATCTCGCTGTCTGAGAAATTGTACTCGTCACTCTGTCTTACAGCCTCCTTGCACAGCTCATTTACCTCCTCAGGTGACATTCCATATCGCAATGTATAATATAAGAAGAAATCGTGCAGGATGTATGATCCCACGGTGTCCTCCGTCTTCTGCGCGATGGTTCCGTCAGGGTTCGGTGGCAACAGCTCCGGGCTGACCGGTGTGTCTATAATATCGTCTATGATCGGCGCGATGCCCGCAAATCCGTCAACCTCCATGAAGTGTCCGACTTCGTTCACAAGTGAGCGCACCAGCGTCTTTGGTATACTTGTATTCACCGCATACATGCTCATATGGTCGCCGTTGTAGGTGCACCAGCCAAGTGCCAGCTCCGAGAGATCTCCGGTTCCAACCACGAATCCGCCCTCCTTGTTGGCGACATCCATGAGTATCTGTGTTCTCTCCCTCGCCTGACAGTTCTCATAAGTGACGTCATGCACGCTCTCGTCCTGTCCAATATCGGCAAAATGCTGTCTCACCGATGCAGCTATGCTTATCTCTCTGCTGTCACAGCCGAGCAGTCTCATGAGTTCCGTGGAGTTGTTCTTCGTCCTGTTTGTCGTTCCAAATCCCGGCATGGTGATTCCCACGACAGTTGTGGATGGAAGTCCCGCATTCTTCACCGCCTGTGCCGAAACCAGCAGAGCCAGTGTGGAATCAAGTCCACCTGACACTCCCACGACCACACATTTGCAGTGGGTCGCCTCTATCCTTCTCTGAAGTCCGGCAACCTGCATCTTGAATATCGCCATGCACCTCTCAAGCTTATTTCCCGATGGGACAAATGGTGTCATCTTCACCTTCATGAGCACATTCCCTTTGTCCATGAGCGGAGTATCGCACACCACCGTCTCATACTTTCTGAATGCGAAATCACGCTTACAGTCGGCAAATGACTTGTTGGCTATCCTGTCGTGTCTTATCTTGGTAAGACTTATATCCCTGATCAATACTCCGTCCTCAAATGGCTTTACCTCGCCGAGGAGTTTGCCGTTCTCGTACATCAGATTGTGTCCTGAAAATACCAGATCCGATGTGGACTCATACATTCCAGCGGACACATACACATATCCGCACAGGCAGTCCGATGACACACTTCCTATCAGCTTGTGCCTATATGCAGCCTTTCCTATGACCTCATTTGACGCGGAAAGATTGAGTATCACCTCTGCTCCCGCCATGGCGAGAAGTCTTCCCGGCGAAACCGGAGTCCAGGCGTCCTCGCATATCTCTATGCCAAGCTTGACTCTCTGGTCTCCGCTGCCCATCTCTATCATCACATTGTTGCCAAACAGCACTTCACTGCCAACAGCCCTGTCCCCGGCTTTCTTTGAACCGGCATTGTATTCAAGCTCATCTCCATCATCTTCCGGGTCCATGAGATTGACCATCACCGCATCATACTTTCTGGCTGAGAACCATCTCTTCTCGTAGAACTCACCGTAGTTTGGAAGGTAAGTCTTCGGCACGATGGCCACGACTCTTCCGCCCTGCAGGAACGCCGCACAGTTGAACAGCTCTCCGTCCACCTCAAATGGCAGACCGACCACCAGTGCCGACTGACCAGTACATGTAGCCATGGCAAGCTGAAGAAGTCCTCTTCTCGCACCATCTATGAGCTTTCTGTTCTCAAACAGATCCGCACAGGTATATCCCGTGATAGACAGCTCCGGCGTCACTATGACATCCGCAGCATCCTTATACTCTTCATATATGTCCATTATCTCTCTGACATTTCCGCTGACACTTCCGATGTGAACCTTCGGCGTAACGGCTGCCACACGCAGCATATTCTTCATTGTTACCTCCTTGTAAAATCTCATTTGATTTTGCCTTTTCATAACATTTACACTTTACCACCC
This sequence comes from Coprococcus sp. AF16-22, assembly GCF_003461545.1. Classification (NCBI taxonomy): domain Bacteria; kingdom Bacillati; phylum Bacillota; class Clostridia; order Lachnospirales; family Lachnospiraceae; genus Coprococcus; species Coprococcus sp. AF16-22. The sequence goes on along the minus strand of NZ_QTXH01000003.1, from coordinate 30,060 downwards.
GGAGACATTTATTTCAACGAAGTTCACAACTTGATGAGTCTCTATTTTCGGTCATTTCCCAGTTCAGGGCTTGTCCGCCGGGTGTCAGATAACTTTTGTTTTTTATCTTTTGGCGAAAATGCTTTAAAAAAAGACTCCCGGACATATCATTGCGCCGGGAGTCTTTTTTCTGCCATGCAGACATCCAGTGACATACGGTTTATCCGCCATCACTCAACACTGCATCTATATATTATAATGTACTGATTACTTTCCAAGTGGCTTGCCTGTGAGCTTCTCATAGCCCTCAAGGTAGATGTCGATGGTCTTCTGTGCGACATCATCAGGAAGCTTCCAGCCCTTGTCAGGATTAGCCTTCAGCCAGTCACGTGCGAACTGCTTGTCAAATGATGGCTGGCCATGACCTGGCTCATATACATCTGCTGGCCAGAATCTTGAGCTGTCAGGTGTAAGCATCTCATCGCCGAGAACGATATTGCCATTCTCATCGAGACCAAACTCAAACTTTGTATCTGCAATGATGATTCCTCTTGTAAGTGCGTACTCTGCACACTTCTTGTAAAGTGTGATGGTGTACTCCTTGAGCTTTGAAGCGTACTCCTCGCCCTTGCCAGGGAAGTACTTCTCAAGGTGAGCAATGCTCTGCTCATATGATATATTCTCATCGTGATCGCCAATCTCGGCCTTTGTTGATGGTGTGTAGATAGGCTCAGGAAGCTTATCAGACTCCTTTAATCCCTCTGGGAGCTTGATTCCACATACTGTGCCGTTCTCCTTGTAGCTTGCCCAGCCGCTTCCTGTGATGTATCCACGAACGATACACTCGATTGGAAGCATCTCAAGCTTTCTGCACATCATGCTGTTGCCGTCGAACTTCTCCTGCTGGAAGAACTCAGGCATATCCTTTACATCAACTGAGATCATGTGGTTAGGAAGAATGTCCTGTGTCATGTCAAACCAGAACTTTGACATCTGTGTCAGAACTGTTCCCTTCTTGGAAATTACATTGTCGAGGATGACATCGAAGCAGCTTATACGGTCTGTAGCTACCATGATCAGGCTGTCTCCATTGTCATAAATCTCACGTACCTTACCTTCTTTGATTGGCTTTAATTCCTGCATTTTTTTATCTCCTTGATATTTGTATTAATACCTGTTAGAAATTGTATCCATATAAGTGTGTATCACTTTTTATGGTTGCTTGTCAAGGCTTTGGAAGCCCTCAAAAATTTTTTCTCAAAATTTGTCAAGGTTTATGCGCCTCACGGGATTTTTATTGTGTAAAAGCACATTTTTCATCTTTACAATGTTATTTGTGATGGCTATAATAACAGAGCACAATATCTAGTGGGTGTTTCACATTATCTCCACCAAATATATTGTGTTTACATATTTTTTCTTTATAAATAATTCCATGCGGCACAGGCAGCCGCATCTACTATATTACGTCGAACCAGACCTGATTGGCCTGATTTCAGTTAACTTGAATGATTGGAATATTACGATTAAATTTACCATTGAATTGGAAGAGGGAGGCTATTGCTGTGTCAGAGGAAGCTAAAACACACGTACACGTAATCAAAAGGAATGGAGAAGAGGTGACATTTGACCTGTCAAAGATCGAGAATGCCATCAAAGCTGCCAACAATGAGGTTGACAAACTCCACCAGCTCAACGAATATCAGGTTCACGCCATCGCGGACAACCTGGAGAAACAGATAGAATCAATGTCCCACGCAGTTCACGTGGAGGACATTCAGGATATGGTCGAGACCGGTATCATGGAGATGAGAGGATATGAGGTTGCACAGAAATATGTGCGTTACCGTTACAAGAGAGAGCTCGCACGTAAGTCCAACACCACGGACAACGGAATCCTTGCGCTCATAGACCATATGAACGAGGAAGTCAATCAGGAAAACTCCAACAAGAATCCGGTGATCAACTCGACACAGCGTGACTACATGGCCGGTGAGGTATCCAAAGATCTGACCAAGAGAATGCTTCTGCCTGAGGATATAGTTGAGGCACATGAGGCCGGAATCATACATTTCCATGATTCTGACTACTACGCTCAGAAGGAGCACAACTGTGACCTCATCAACCTTGAGGATATGTTGCAGAACGGAACAGTGATAAGTGAGACCATGATCGAGAAGCCGCACAGCTTCTTCACGGCATGCAACGTCACCACGCAGATCGTGGCACAGGTTGCCAGCAACCAGTACGGCGGACAGACATTTACCCTGTCCCATCTGGCACCATTTGTGGATGTGAGCAGGAAGAAGCTCCGTGCACAGGTCATCGAGGAGCGCAAGGACTGTGGCGAATCCCTTGATGATGCCATTATCGACAAGATAACAGAGAAGAGACTTCTGAACGAGGTCAAAAGTGGAATACAGACTATACAGTACCAGCTCATCACCCTGATGACATGTAACGGACAGGCACCATTTGTCACCATGTTCATGTACCTGGATGAGGTTCCTGAGGGACAGACAAGGGATGACCTGGCGCTCATCATAGAGGAGGTCCTGAATCAGAGGATCAAGGGAGTTAAGAACGAGAAGGGAATCTGGATCACTCCGGCATTTCCTAAGCTCATATATGTTCTGGACGAGGACAACATCACCACAGATTCCAAATACTGGTATCTGACCGAGCTTGCCGCCAAATGCACCGCAAAACGTATGGTTCCTGACTACATCTCCGCCAAAGTCATGAGAGAGATGAAGGACGGCGACGTATATCCATGCATGGGCTGCAGATCATTTCCTACAAAGGAGGACGGCATCAGGAATCCTGATGGATCCCGCAAATATTACGGACGTTTTAACCAGGGCGTCGTGACCATCAATCTTGTTGATGTGGCATGTTCATCATACGGCGACATGGACAAATTCTGGAAGATCCTGGACGAGCGTCTTGAGCTTTGTCACAAGGCACTCAGATGCAGACATGAAAGACTGCTTGGAACCATATCAGATGTCGCTCCTATACTGTGGCAGCACGGTGCGCTGGCAAGACTTAAGAAAGGCGAGAAGATTGACAAGCTGCTCTTCGGCGGCTACTCAACTATTTCCCTTGGCTATGCCGGTCTCTGCGAAATGTGTGTCCGTATGATCGGCAAAACACATACATCCGAGGAAGGCAAGAAATTTGCGCTCGCTGTAATGCAGAAGCTCAACGACAAATGTGCTGAGTGGAAGGCTGCTGAGAATATCAGCTATTCCGTATACGGAACACCTATGGAGTCCACTACTTATAAATTTGCCAAGAATCTGCAGAAGCGTTTCGGCATCATCCCGGGCGTAACAGACAAGAATTACATAACCAACAGCTATCACGTACATGTAACCGAACACATAGACGCCTTCAGCAAGCTGAAGTTTGAGTCAGAATTCCAGAAGCTGTCACCGGGCGGCGCCATCAGCTATGTTGAGGTTCCAAACCTCCAGAATAACATAGACGCAGTCCTTGAAGTCATGAAGTTCATATACGACAACATTCTCTATGCAGAGCTCAACACCAAGAGCGACTACTGTGAGAAATGTGGCTATGACGGCGAGATCAAGATCGTGACAGACGATTATGGCAAGTTGGTGTGGGAGTGCCCTAACTGCGGCAACCGCGACCAAAACACTCTCTTCGTTGCAAGACGTACCTGCGGTTATATCGGAACCCAGTTCTGGAATCAGGGACGTACACAGGAGATCAAGGACAGAGTCCTTCACCTGTAGAATTAGTCAGCTTAAAACTGATACTTTCAAATAAAAATACAGACAGCACAATTGTGAATGAAGTGACCTCAAAAAACAATTGACTGTCTGTATTTTTATTACTTTCTTATAACTACAATATCTAGCATACCCTCATGTAAGCGGCATCATCTGCAAAATCCGGCTGATCCGAAACAAACTTTATAACATCTGCGGATTTTACGCCTGGATTTCTTTTGATATAAGCAGTGAGCATTTCTAATCTTGCTGCATTCTTCTGAGCATAATGCTCCATAGCCGAGACAAACTCAAAATAAGAATCATCTATATTGTTGAGCAGTTTTCTTAATTCTTCCATAACTACGCCCCCTTACATTTCTATTCTCATATATATATTATAGTTATCATATCCATGATTCTCAAAATAATACCAATATGGTTTATTATCTATTCCATACGAAATATGTACTGCGTATGTTTTTCCTTCGTATTTACTATAATTCGTATTTATTTCTCTGCAGATTTTTGCATATTCTGCCCTATCCAAGATAAATGTATTATAAACAAATCTCACAACTTCTCCTATCATTCATAATATCATCTGCACATAAATTACACAAGCTAACACCAAAACATATTATATACCCTAATTTGTGATAATTAATGCAAATGTAATTTTTGATAGATTTAGATGTAATAATCCGTTTAATACGTCTCCCACAACTTCATCTTCTTGGCATTATCCACTATGTCAATGCAGCTTCCGTCAATTGCATTTATACATATAATCTGGGATATCTCCCCTACCGTGTCCTGTCCCCGGAGCTCCTCGCTCTGTGTAAATATCCATGCAGGAATGTAGCAGAGCTTTCCATCGTCATCTGCTGTCGCCATGTATCTGAGTGCCACGTTGTTGAACTGAACCTTGCCATATCTGGTCTGGTATTTCTCATAATATGTTGCAATGCCCTCATTTGCCTTTGCGATCATGTCGTTCCAGCTCATGAGTTCCACATCCTCCGCCTGCAGGGATGAAGGATCTGTGTAAAGCTGGGCAAACATATCTACAACTCCATCATCATCAATATTTAATGTTACACTGTCACCAGGCTCAAACATATAGCCATTCTGTGTCTGGAGATTGTCAACGTTATTTAATTCGCCCTCTCTCTCCTTTGCTCCGTATATAGACCTGCTGAGCGTTACCGAGTATCCACTCACCTTGGTCTGCTTTACCTCGCCATTGTCATCCGACCATATTCTGGCAAGCGGCTCTGTCTTTGTACTCTCCATACCGTCTATCCCCATCTTTGAGAGGAAATTCATCGCTTGGGATACGGCATCGTTCTCCGTGAGTTTGCTCTCATTTGTGACATTGGTCAGATCTATGTCTGTGGCATTGCTGATGCCTGTCACATAGGTGTATGTTGCGCCGTTCACACCATCCAAAAGCTTGTTTTCCTCACTCTCGGATTTGTAAAATGATATATACACACCTGCGTCTGTATTGTCATCCTCACCGCCATACTGTGATATACTCACCGTATATTCCTTGTCTCCATATTTGCCTGTATACGATGAATACGGATCATCATAATTCTCCAGCAAAGGAAGTGAATCCGGTGCATCTGCCATCTGCTTCTTGTATGTCTCTATCTGGGTATCATACCAGGCATCCGACGAATCATCCCCCTGACCCTGAGCCTCCTTCTTGAACTTCTCTGTACTCTCTATCATACTCTTCAGCTCATCCTTGGTCTGCACTCCATCCTTGCGGATATATATGCCCTGGGACTTGTCCAGGAGTCCCTCGACAATGCTCTGTATCTGTGCAGCATCAAGCTTCATAGTGCTGTAATATACCCTCTTCATGGAATCCGTATCAGGAATATCTATCGAACCGGAACAGCTTATCTCTGACAAGCCCGAATTGCCCACATCAAATGTCTCATCACACTTCTCCGGGATTCCCAGACTCTTTGCAAGGCTGCCACCCGCATCGTTACTGCCATCATCACTGTATCCACTTGCCGAACCCGACTCTCCATCCAATGTATAATCAACCTTTTTATTTCCACATCCTGTCATCTGCATCGCCATCACTCCTGCCAGCACACATGCCGCTATTCTTGTCGCTCTCTTTCTCATGATTATCTTCCTCCTTGTCATTTCGCAAATATTCATATATTAGACATTTCACCTGACCATATCAGCACATTTATTTTGATATGGTTTTTGTTCCTGCCCCAGTCTCCGGGTCTGTTCCGTACCATGTCTCAAGACATTTTGCAGTCTCAATTATATCTACACAGCTTCCATCCACTGCGTTTATGTACACAAGCTGCACTATATTATCGTATGCGCCATGCTCCTCCTCAATGGAATCACCATATATGTATTCTGTCCTGTCCTCATCACCGCTCGACCTGTTCTCACAGCCACACATGCCACATACGGCAAGTACAGACATGACCAGCGCAGTTTTCCGCCACGAATTTCCTGACATTTTCTGCCTCCCTTCACATTAAACTTCAGAAATGTCTCTGCTCATAATGTATTGTAAAATGGGTGTACATTAAGAAACAATTGCCGGGAACTTTAAGATATTCTTAAGACGAAAAAATCCCTTCCGTATGATGTACCTAATCATACGGAAGGGATCTGTAATCCACATTATATTTAGAATTTGAAAAACATCAGCAGGAGTATGATTCCCACAAGCGTGAGTGCCGCTCCCACCAGAAAGGCTATCTTAAACCACTTCTCATCACCTGTCACCCTGTCAAATGTATCATCCTCAACCTCAACAAAGCTGAGTGCCGTCATGGTCATAAGCCCAAGTCCGGTAAAAATCGCAGATGAAGCAGGTATCCTTATGGCCGGTATAACCCACAATATAAAATATACTACATCACATCCAAGCAATATAAACAGCTTTTTTCCATACTTCTCAAGCATAACCCTCGATCTCCTTAATATAACACTTAACCTGTATCATAACACCTTATATGTGTTTACTCAAGCTTTCCGCCTTTTTGTTCTTAAGCCTCCTTATTATGTCATCACATCCACAGACTGCACTTATTCCCACCGCAATCCCAAGCACGAACAGCATTGTGGAATTGCCATATGCGCTTGCGGCCTTCCAGTCTGAATCAAATGCCGCGCTCAGTGTGTAATAGAGCGGAGCCCCCGGCAGAAGCGGGATAAGTCCGACTATGAGATACTGATTTGCTGGTGCTTTCATGATCCTTGCCGCTATCTCAGCATATATGGCAGCCCACAGGCTTGCCGCAAGAGATGGGATAAATACGTCATCTATGATATTTCTGACCAGAATGTATACTATCCATGTGCACATTCCATTGACCGCCGCCGGTATCACATTTCTCTTTCCTAGATTGAACATAAAAGCAAATCCCAGCGAACCTAATAGAGCAGTGACAACCTGTATGATCGTTTGCTGCACTTGTCTGCACCTCCTAAATCGTGATAAATACCGCCAGTGCAAATCCGCAGGCTATGCCTGCCGCCCACAGCACTGACTCAACCAGTCTCAGGCTTCCAGTTATCGTATCACCGACAAACATGTCCTTCACTGCATTTGTCAGCGCAAGTCCCGGGATCAGCAGCATTATATCTCCTATCATGACCTTGTCCTCATGTATTGGAAGCACGTGCCCCGCCAGTCCTATCAATACACCCGTGGCAAATGAGCACAGGAAATTAAACAGTATGTTGTTGGTACATATCGGGGCGAAATACATCTGCATCAGCCATATCCCCACAGCAAATGCCGCCGCCATAGCTCCATCAAGTATGGTTCCGCCGAAGAATACCGCAAGCGCTCCCGCCGCCAGCACGCTTCCCACGCACACCCGGAATCTCGGCGCTGATGCCTGCTCTATCTCTTCAATTCGTTCTTTCAGGCCCTCAGTGGCTAGTGGCTGTCTGCAATACTCTCTGCTCAGGGCATTTATCCGCTCCAGCTTCCAGAAGTCCGTCTTTGTCCCATCCCTGGTTCCTCTGGTCATGGAGCACACCGATCCATCCGGCATGTTCATGGTACATACCAGAGTGGATGTAATAGCAAATACGTCCATACGCTCTGCTCCATAAGCAGCTCCCATTCGTCTGAGTGTATCCTCCACTCTCTTCACCTCCGAGCCATTCCGGATCATCATGGCTCCCACATCCATGAACAGGCCGAGCATTTTCACATCCTCCGGACTTCCCTGAGGCATATCCCGCAGCTTCTCCATTCCGCTGTGCCTGTCAATATCCGCCATACCCATATGCCACCATCCTTTTTGTACAGATATACCTCATGCCATTATCTATCTCATTGGAACCTGCTGGAAGTACTGGTGTCTTCTCTCATCCACCATTTTCTCCAGTTCCTTCTGATTGTGGTTATATATCTTATTTATCTCATCGTTGTATCCTATTATTATGTATGGAACCATGCTTTCTATGTATGCAAGGGTGTCATCACAGTCCTTCTCCTTCCTCATCGGAAGCGCCATTCCGCTGCCATCATTCAGCCTGACCTCGATCTGGTAAGACTTACCCGCCTTAATTCCGTACACTTTGTTCTGGTTTATGAGCTTATATACCCACATAAGCTCCCTGGTCTCGGCAAAATTCACCGTGTCACCCTTGATATACATGAAGAACTCGTTATTTAATCTGAGGCCATTCACTGCAGCACCTGATCTGTAAAACTGCTCTATCCTCTCCATCTCATATTCAGGATTTGGCTTCTTCTTGCAGTAATCCAGTACGTCTCTTATGTTGCTCTGCCTTATTGCCAGGGATACAAACCATGCCGCAAATGCGAGGAACATCGCGGATCCAAGCCCTATCCATATCGATCCTTCATCTACCCCCATTGCTGCAGCAACACCGGAGATTCCGATTGCTGCAAATATCACTGCTCCAATAATACATTTTATCCTGTACTTTGTTCCAAGCTTCTTTATCATCTGTTTTAACCCCATTTTCTTAATTGTATTCAGTCATATTCCACCTTCATCAGGCAAAGTCCATGTGGAGGCGCCGTAGGCCCCGCCAGCTGCCTGTCCATCCCGGCTATGATCTCAGGAATATGCTCCGCACTCATATTCCCATATCCAACATCTACCAGTGTTCCGGTCAGTATCCTCACCATGTTCTGCAAAAAGCCATTTCCATGGAATCTCATGTGGACGTAGTCTCCCTCCTTGACTATATCCACATCGTATATGGTTCTGACCGTGGATTTCTTCATCTTATTGTTGCCACAAAAAGATCTGAAATCATGCTTTCCGACAAGATACGATGCAGCCTTTTTCATCACATCCACATCAAGTGCACTGCCCTGCGGCACACACCACACATAATTTCTGTCAAATACAGGTTTCTCAGCACCTACATACAGCGTGTATTCGTAGACTTTACCGGTTGCATTCAACCTTGCATGAAACCTGTCCCCGGCCACAGCAACATCAAGCGCGCAGATATCCGCAGGCAGATATCTGTTCAGATAATCTTTTATCTCTTCCGGAGTCTTATCTGTTTCTAGCCTTCCGTTCGCCACCATGGCTCTGGCATGCACTCCCGCATCAGTCCTGCCTGCACCATGGATGTCGACCTTTGCGTCGACCATCCTGGTGAGGACCGCCTCTATTCGCCCCTCCACTGTATCCGCATTTGTCTTGCTCTCCCAGCCGTGATAACGTGTGCCATCATAGCTGAAAGTAAATCTGTAATTTACCATATGTCCTCTCCAGGGACCTGCTCGCCTGTGTCTGCCTCAAATTCCTTTACCTGTTCAAGCCAATATTGCTTATCTTTTTCTGTTATCGGTCTTATGACTTTACATGGATTTCCAGCAGCTATCACACCATCCGGAATATCCTTTGTGACAACCGCCCCTGAGCCTATGACAACATTTGAACCTATGGTCACACCCGGATTGATGACCGTATTGCCGCCGATCCATACATTATCGCCTATTGTGACCGGCTTGCCAAGCTCCACACCGGCATTTCTGATCATCGCATCTATCGGATGACTTGCGCAATATATATTGACCCTTGGTCCCAGAAATGCATGATCTCCAATGACGACGTCACACTGATCCAGGACTATCAGCCCTGTATTTGCATAGAAATAGTCTCCCACATGTATATTTGTTCCATAGTCGCAGTAAAATGGCGGCTCTATGTAACACTCCTTTCCCATGTGTGCGAATAATTTTCCAAGATACTCGCCGGTTCTTGTCATTGTCTCAGACCTCGGAGCACCATTGAACTTATCAACCAGATCCTTCGCCTTCCCCTCTGGATCCCAGTCCACACATTTATATAACTTGCCAGCTTTCATTCTGCCAAACATTTTCTCTACTCTATCCATAGAATTTTCTCCTCGTATTATAATATTTACTCATCATGTTTATATCTGACTAAAAGATACCATTCTTTATGGCTGCAATCAACCGCAAATATAATTACTCGTAAATCGAATCCAATATAAGCAATAAACTTCTATCGGTAACAGAAAAACTGCTCTCCAGATATTATAATAAGCCGCGTGCCTGTATTCTGAATCGATAGCGTAATCGACTGAACTTCAGCGCTTATTGCCGGAGCGGCGCGCACAAACGCCCTTATCGTGCGCAGAGCGCAGTGCAAATATAAGCAAGCTGAAGTGACGGAAGATTAGTGTGATTCAGAATACAGGCACACGGCTTATTATGTCTGGAGAGCATTTTTTCGTCCGTCCTCAATACACATAAAGGTACATCCCAAACCAATGCAGCGCAGCCCCCAGCATCACAAAGATATGCCAGATAAAGTGCGCCCCCTTGGTGTCCTTCACAAATGGAATCATGCCAAGCGTATAGACAATACCACCGCCCACGATCCATCCCAGAAGCGGCTTGTCATTTCTGAACCAGCCCGGAATGAACATGATAGCACTCCATCCGATAACGAAGTACAGCGTATAGTGTATCGGTCTGAACCTGCCCGGTCCGAACACACATATGATGGTGATCCCCGCTATTATGAGCGCCCACTGCACACAGAACAACACTATTCCAAGCACATTTCCCCAGTACACAAGGTACAGCGGAGCAAATGTTCCGCCTATCAGCAGATATATCGAGGAATAGTCAAATCTTCTCCAGAGCCGCTTGACTGCCAGACCGGATTTGTATGAGTGATACAGACAGCTCATGAGAAACATCAATATCAGTGATATTCCATAAAAACACGATGCCATCACTTTGAGTCCTGTGTCTGACTTCAGGAGAAGAAGGACAAAGCCGGCTATGGCAAGCCCTGCTCCTATTCCGTGGGTAACAGCATTTCCCACCTCCTCGAGAACGGTGAGCTTTGGCGGCTCATTCAGTTCCCTGTAGTGCTGCCTTTTTGCTCTTTTTGCCTCTTTCTTCTCTTCTTTGCTTTTCTCTTTGTCCAGTTCAGCTTTCTGCTGACTGCTCATGTCTGAATTCTTGATTTGTGCCATATTTTAATTTTGAACTTCTTTCTATCTATAATTTATACTGCTATCTATAATCTACACTGTCTTACAACCGCAGTCTCCAGCTCCCGTGCAGAGTACAGCCCTGGGATCATCATCGCAGACCGCTAAAGTGCCTCAAACACCTGCACCCCGCGTCTCTTCAGCCATATCCTAAACAAAACTGCAGCGGCTGCCGTCAATGCAGTGCTTATTGCTAGATACATTGTCGCTCCGGTAAAACCTCCGAATAACAAATATCCCACCACAAGTACAATAATATATACAAAATTCGATAAAATAGCAACAAGTACACCCATGCTCTGCTTCACGACTGATGCTTCCGACGTCCAGTCAAGCTTTGGCATCTTGAGATTGACTGCAAGCCCTATGTATGCAGTCAGGCACACATAAAGACATGGTATCAGTAACATCATCACGCCATCTACAAGTGATGGTGTCACAAAAACAAGCATCACTATATCAAGGATCAGCGCCGGAATCAGGGTAAGTATCACATGCATCCTCAGTTTTGCCCTAAGTATCTGCCACGATGTAACTGGAAGCGAACGCACGATCCAAAGATTCTTTCCCTCCAGAGATATCGATGGTGCAGTCAGATCATTCATCGACGCGGCGGCACATACGGCTATACACGCCCCAATTATAAGTACACCATCCGGTAGTCCGGGAGTTTTCGTAATCATATCTACTACATACTGTCCTTTAACAAGACAAACCACTGCCATAGCGATCATTATCAATGTCCCCAGGGAACAGTTGAGCATATATACGGCAGATGCTGCCAGTCTTTTGAACTCTTTCTGAAGAAGTGCTGCATCCTGGCTCTGCGCCTTTGCAGCTTTTATTATATTCTTCCTTTTGGTATGTCCGGCTTTTGTCGTCACGATTCCGATGAATGTTCTCTCAAGTACCAGCCACACTGCAAGAGAGATGATCAATGTGCCTGCTGCCACAAACGCCAGCTGCAATCCATCTCCTGTAGCCGCACGGCCAATTGAATAGAGCGGATATGCAGCACCTTTTATCTTTGCACTGTATTCTCCGCTATTTGCCAGGATCTTTGAGAGCAGCTTATTTGCATTCATGTATACAGCATAATATGCGGCTATAAATGCCAGTGACAATACAACTGTCACAAAGCTCTTATTTCTGGTCTTATTGCCTATCTTCCCCACTACCCAGCCAAGTATGCACGAAAGTACCAGAACGACAAATGTCAGGAGGATCATCACTATGACCGCTGAAATCACAGCACCTATACCCGGATGCGCCACTATCCCATATACTATTATTCCCGGAACCATGGCTGTTGCCGCAAATATCGCGCCCATGACATACACTCCTGCCAGTCTGGAAAACAGTATAGCTCTGACCGGTATTGGCAGTGACAGCATCAGGTCATTGTCTTTTGCCTGATACAAGCTCGCATATGTATTGAACACGCTTCCAAATATACCTATGGCAAGGGACATCATAGCCATCATAGCCATATACATCCAGTCTAGTCCCACGGCGCAGAGCTGAGCACACATCGAGTATGCCACGCTGCCAAACATGCTGCCCATGCAGCCGAGTATGAGCGCGATATATATGACTATTCCACATACCACAGCGCCTTTGGGTCTGGACTTTCCAGTCTTCCGGTCAACGAAAAATCCACTGAACAGCATCTTAAGCTGTTTCTTCATCAATATCCTTATCATGACTCACCCTCCAGATCAAGGAACACGGATTCAAGTGACTCGTCTCCCTTCACCTGCTCCATTATGCCCGCCTTCACCAGTCGTCCGCCTTTTATGATCGCCACTTTATCGCACAGCTTTTCTGCGACTTCCAATACATGTGTGGAGAAGAATATCGCCCCTCCGTCATCACACATTTTTCTCATCATCTGCTTGAGTATATGGGAAGCCTTTGGATCGAGTCCGACAAACGGTTCATCCATGATGACAAGTTTCGGTTCATGTATCCATGCTGATATGATTGCCAGTTTCTGCTTCATACCATGGGAATACTCGGATATCAGCTGTCCTAGGTTGTCTTTTATCTCAAATGCGTCAGCATATTTGTCTATGAGCTCGTCCCTGACTTCCTCCGGCACGTCAAATATATCTGCTATAAAATTCAAATATCCGATTCCGGTCATAAAATCATACATATCTGGATTGTCAGGAATATATGCCATCTGTTTCTTGCATTCCAGCGGTTTTTCCTTTATGGACACACCATCTATAAGGATATCTCCCTCCTCAAAATTCAGGATCCCTGTACACGCTTTTATAGTGGTTGTCTTACCTGCCCCGTTGTGTCCGATGAAACCATATATCTCCCCCGGCATTATATGTAGGCTTAGATTGTCCACCGCCAACTTATCTCCATATCTCTTTGTGAGATTTTTTATTTGCAGCATATTATTTTCTCCTTTTTCAAAACAGGGGACGGAGGTACCTGACCTCTCCGTCCCCATAGATTATCGCGCTCTATGCTTATTTCGCTTCATCCTGCCCCTGAACTCATCAAGTGCCGCGCGACCAGGTCCCGTCATAGGTTTGATCCACCTTCCTTTTAACAAGTACGGTGTCAGTATGACAAATCTCAGAAGTTCATCCGTGTAAACAAATGAGAACACTGCGAGGAATGGCAGCTTGAGCACCATTCCTGCTACCCATGTAGCCGGGACCGAAAACAACATCAGTCCACTGATCTCCATAACTGTTCCAACGATGGCCTCACCGCCTGCACGGAAGCACTCGTTCTGTATATAGCAGCATGTTCTGACTGCTCCGAAGAACAGATATATTATAAGCATATACTTTGTGTACATCATCGCCTCAGCCCCGAGTCCAAACAATCCAAACAGCGGATTGTGCAGCAGCATCGTGATGAGCACAATTGTGAATGTGATGGCAGGACATACCAGTGCAGCTCTCTTGGCATAGGAAAGTCCCCTGTCCAGATTACCCGCGCCAACTTCATTTCCCACGGCAACGCTGGACGCATTTGCCAGACCACCAAAGAATGCATATACAAACCCTTCACATACACGGAATGCAGCCATGGCGGCTATGGCGGAATCACTCTGATGTCCCATGACAACGTTGATTATCATCTGGCCCACGCCATAGAGGATCTCGTTGCATACGATCGGGAATGCCTTGGACGCATAGGACTTCACAAATCCCATATCAATATCAAATGCCTTTCGCGCACTGAACTTTATCTCATGCCTGCTCTTTGCAAGATACAGAATGAGCAGCGCTATGTTCACGATACCAGACACCAGTGTACCTATAGCCGCACCAGCAACTCCCATCTTGGGAGCACCAAATTTACCATAGATCAACACAAAATTTATACAAAAGTTGAGTAAAAGTGAGATGACCGAGCATACCAGTGGCACCTTCACCCTCTCCGTTGACTTAAGGAGTGCTGTAATTATTGCGGCAAATACCTGAAGCGGATAAGACCATCCAACTATTCTCATATATGGCTTCGCAAGTGCTATGATCTCTACTTTATCTGTATATATTCCAAGTATCCACCCCGGTGCAACCACAGTCACCACCGCAAATGCTATTCCAAATATTCCCGCACATATGATCGCCAGACCAAATGCCTTGTTCATTCCCTCTGGATCCTTGGCACCCCAGTATTGAGACATGAACAGAAGGGAGCAGCTGACAAATCCCCAATATGTTGAAAACAAAAGTGATCCTATCTGTGCACACACGCCAACCGCCGCAACGGCGATCTCGCCCTCACTTCCTATCATGATGGTATCAACCATACTAGCGGTGGTCGCCAGCAGATTCTGCATCGCAATAGGCACAGCAAGCACAGCCAGCATTCTGGCAAATTCTTTCCATGTCACCTTTTTATTATTTTTTACAAAGCCCGTAGCAGCACTTCCCATTTTTGTTACCTTTTCCTGTTATTATCTCTTTCATCATTTAATTTGATGCGTCCGATTATTGTACTCCCGAATAATTGTATTTGCAATGGCTTTATACCTGTAGTATGAAGTATTTTCTTATTAATTTTAACAGGCGCACCACTTTTATTCCATCTGTGATGCGCCAAGCCTTGTTATTTTCAAGTATTATATTTTTGTGTGCCATTGTTACATACTGTTGTTGGTTGACAAATCTTCAAGCTCACGCTCTACTCTCTCAAGCTCGCCGTCACTCCAGTTCTCCCCCAGTGCAAATACTGCCCTGCACACACTGAAGTTCACCTCGCCATCTGCGTTGATCTCCCCGGAGATCACTCTGTGGGATATCTTCTGAAGTGTGGAAAGTATGTCTATCCGCACGTCCGATATGACAGAAGGCTCTGCCACATTGCCATCTCTATTGCCTTCCTCGTGCTCTGTCCGTTCTTCTCTGTACACGCTCTCCCAGTCATAATCTGCAGTCCTGCCACATGGTGCACCGCATACACTGCAGTCAGGGACAATTGTATGCTTATCAGCATGCACCCTTGCGATCATCGCCTTCATGTCTGCATCAGAGATGCCAAGAGCAATATCAGACATGTGCAAACCTTCTATTATTATGTTATTTGTATCATCAGTCACATGCATCATCCCATCAGTGGCTCTCACCAGCCCTATCAGAGCACCGACCAGACGACTGCCTGTCTCAGTTGTAATTCTTATTTTATCTTCCATTGTCTTTACCTTTCATGGTGCTGTGAAGAGAATGTCAGTCAAGAATTCTTCCATCTATTGATATTGTTGCAACCTGCCATGGGATAAACTTGCCGCTGTCCTGAAGTGCCTTCTTCGCAGCCATCTCCAGTCCTCCACAACAAGGAACCTCCATACGGACTATTGTAACACTTTGTATGTCATTTCGCCTGATAATCTCTGTAAGTTTCTCTGAATAATCGACACTGTCAAGTTTCGGACAGCCGATCAGAGTCACATGTCCCTTTATGAATTTCTCGTGGAACGATGCATAGGCATAGGCTGTACAGTCCGCCGCTATAAGCAACTTTGCACCATCAAAGTATGGCGCATTTACCGGGGCAAGTTTGATCTGCACCGGCCACTGTGTGAGCTGGCTCGGGCGCTCATAATTATATATGTCACCCGCCTGCTGATTGACTGTTTTATCAGTTGTATTCTGTACGCATTCTACTGCTGCCTGTTCATATGAGCTTGCCTGTACTGCTTCACCTGAAGCTGCTGCCGGTCTCCTGAATATGCTTCTCGCCATGGAACCAGGGCAACCGGAGTGTGCCGGACTTTTTTCATGCATCACTCCTGAGCCAACCATATTTCTGGATTTTTCTGCATCGAGTCTTGCCTGTTTGTTTGCCATGACTGCCGCCTCATCATACGCAGCCGCCTCTCTCTCCACAAATGTTATGGCTCCTGTAGGACACGACGGCAGGCAGTCGCCAAGTCCATCACAATAATCGTCTCTGAGCAGCTTTGCTTTGCCGTTTACCATGCCTATAGCACCCTCATGGCACGCATTTGCACAGGCTCCACATCCATTACACTTGTCCTCGTCTATCTGTATAACTCTTCTTATCATATATATTTCCTCCAATCTTTTTCCTGCTTTTAACGTCATTATATTCAGTCAGAGCATTTGTGTATGTTGAATTTTCAACATAAAAATGTTATACTTTCTAGGGACAATCCTTGTGACAAAAGTAGCGTCCCCACTAAGAGGTAATATGAACAAATACATGGACACATTATTGAAATCCAGTCTTTTTTCTGGTATTATCGCCGACGACGTTGACTCCATACTGGACTGTCTGGGTGCAATCATCAAAAAATACCAAAAAAATGAGTGTATTCTCATGGCTGGCAACACAACAGAATATATAGGATTGCTGCTTACAGGCAAAGCGATAGTCATCCAGGAGGATTACTGGGGGGGTCAAAGCGTCATGTCTGCCATCCTGCCCGGACACACGTTTGCGGAATCATATGCCTGTACCCCTGGCTCCGTACTCGACGTCAGCGTATATGCTGAAGCTGCAAGTTCTGTATTGTTTCTGAATGTTCAAAAAATGCTCACCACCTGCCCGGTAACATGTGGCAGACATAATCAGATGATAAGAAATCTCCTGTGCGATCTCGCCGGCAAGAACCTGAGGCTCGGCGAAAAATCAAAGCACATGAGCCAGAAAACAACCAGGGATAAGTTGCTCTCCTACCTGTCATCGGAGATGCACAGACATGGCAGCAACGAATTTGACATACCATTTTCCAGACAGCAGCTCGCTGACTTTCTGTCCGTGGATCGCAGTGGACTGTCTACTGAACTTGGCAGGATGAAGACTGATGGGCTGATCGACTTCCACAAATCTCATTTTGTTCTTAAGTCTCCTGCCCAGGGGTGGACTGATGTGTGATGTTGATGTATCATGTAATTAACTGTTCAGGGAAATTCATTACAGATGGGGGATTTTCCCTGATTCAGGATTTATCAATATAATATGATCAGGAGGGATTTCAATGAAACCAATGAAAACTATCAAAGACGGATGGAACAAATTCACTGTTGTCGTAAAGGATAAAGACTACTCAACAAGAGAGGCCGTGCTTTTCGCTATCTGCACATTCCTCACAGGGCTTGTGCTCGGAATGCTCTGCTCTCCTAGAAAGAGCCAGACATTTGGCTCATACAACGGCAACTGCAGCGATGGCGGCTGTAACTGCGACTGCGATTATGATGAGGACGATTTTGAGTAGGCTGCGAACTGATAACTAATATCCCAAAGCAAAAGACAGGTGTCGATTATCTGACACCTGTCTTCTGTGTTTCACAGGATACATTTCACTTATATCTTCCAGCTAACTGCCAGTTCTCTCGAATCCACAAATCTTCTGTAGATTCCGTCCTGCTTCATGAGTTCTTCGTGGGTTCCCTTCTGGGCTATTCTTCCCTGATCCACCACTACTATCTGATCCGCATGTCTTACGGTCTTGAGTCTGTGGGCAATCATGATGATCGTCTTCTCCTTTGTCAGGGCATCCACTGCAAGAGTAAGCTCCTTCTCGTTCTCAGGATCGACATTTGCAGTCGCCTCGTCAAGGATGATGATAGGTGAATCCTTCATGATGGCGCGGGCTATGGATATTCTCTGTTTCTCACCGCCTGAGAGGGTTGCACCGCCCTCACCGATCACAGTGTTGTAACCGTCAGGAAGCTTGCTGATGAAGTCATGGCAGCACGCCTTCTTTGCAGCCTCCACAACCTCTTCATGGGTTGCCTCCGGCCTTCCGAACTTGATGTTGTTCTCTATGGTATCAGCAAAGAGATATACATTCTGGAATACAAATGAGAAGTTGTTCATGAGACTGTTCATGCTGTAATCCTTAACATTTGTTCCGCCCAGGGTTATCTCACCCGAATCCACATCCCAGAATCTGGCGATCAGATTGCACAGGGTTGTCTTTCCACCGCCAGATGGTCCGACGATCGCCGTCGTTGTCTTCTCCGGTATGGTGAGTGAGATTCCGTCTATTATCTTTCTCTTGTCGTAAGAGAACTCTATATTCTTAACCTCTATATCGTGATTTTCAGGATTGAGTTCCTTTCCATCTATATCCATTGTGTCAAGTCCGAGCACTACATTTGCCTTGTCTACGCACACACTGACCACATGTAGCAGTGATGAAAATGTTCCCATGGTCTCAAGGCCCCCGTAGAGCATGAATGCCGCGATCGACATACCCACAGCATACAGAACGCTCATGCTGCCATTTATATAAAAGTAAGCCGAAAGTCCTATTATCGCTACCCCTGTAAGCTTTGTCACAATGCTTTGGAGAAAATGATATGGGACATAGACAAGCTCCATCTTTACATTTGCCCTGACGCAGGCTTCATTTGCCGCATTGAGTCTCTTCGTCTGCTTGCCGATGAGGTTGTAGGACTTGACCTCTGATATGCCCTGTATGTACTCCATGATCTGATTTATGAGTTCAGTGTCACAGTCAACCTTGGCTGAAGATGCCTGCTTTCCAGCATTCTGCATCACCGTGTTTATCACAAGGAATATGGCAACTCCAACAAGTGATACCAGTGCGATCCTCCAGTCGCAGAGCAGGATCATGAGTATGATCATGGATGTCTCGAGGAGTCCCTGGGTCGTGAGCATGACAACTCTCGTAGCCACATCTCCCAGATTCTCCATGGTATTTGTCGTAACTGATGCGATCTCACCTATGCTGTTGGAATTGAAATATCCCATAGGCACATATCTGAGGTGCTCCGCCATCTCTATACGCTTGAATGCCGCTGTGGTGTAGCCACCCTCTGTCTGCAGCACGGTCGACGACATCTTGCACAGTATTCCAACTACGATCGATACCGCCATGATGGCTATTGAACCAAGTATATATTTTCCAAGGTCTTTTCCTTCTATAACGCCCATGAGTACACACATTATAGCCGGGATCTTCAGTGCCGATGCCAGTGCATCTATCAGGCTTATCACTATTGAACGCTTGAATTTGCGGCTGTTTTCCTTACCTGAGAACAGGAAGAACTTTTTTAATACTCCAAACATATTACTCGCCCTCCTTTTCATCGCCTGCCGTATCCTTGACCGAGATGTGCGCCTGCCACATATCCCTGTAAAGTGTGCATTTGCTAAGAAGCTCCTCATGTGTTCCGTGAGCCTCCACATTTCCTGCATTTACCACAAATATCTGATCCGCATCCTTGATGGTGGAAAGTCTGTGGGCTATGACTATCAGCGTCTTACCCGCCACAAGCTTGGCGATAGAGATCTGAAGTATGGCCTCATTCTCCGGATCGGTGTAGGCTGTTGCCTCGTCCAGTATAACTATCGGCGCGTCCTTCAGCATCGCCCTGGCGATGGATATCCTCTGTCTCTCACCGCCCGACAAATGTCCACCTGCACCGCCGACCACGGTGTCAAATCCATTCTCAAGATTCATGATGAAGTCATAGCACCCACTCTTTCTGGCTACCTCCTCGACCTCAGCGTCCGTGGCGTCCGGTCTTCCCTGTCTTATGTTGTCCCTGACTGTCTCGTTGAACAGGTAATTATCCTGTGACACATACGCAA
Organism: Coprococcus sp. AF16-22; assembly: GCF_003461545.1. Taxonomy (NCBI): domain Bacteria; kingdom Bacillati; phylum Bacillota; class Clostridia; order Lachnospirales; family Lachnospiraceae; genus Coprococcus; species Coprococcus sp. AF16-22. The sequence continues at coordinate 9,748 of NZ_QTXH01000003.1, read as the reverse complement.
GCCTGTCGTTGAAATCCGTCAGCGCGATATCCTTTATGTCCACGCCTCCGATCTCTATGCTTCCGCTGTTCACATCCCACAGTGAAGCTATCAGCTTGGCTATTGTAGACTTTCCGCTTCCCGACGGACCGACTATCGCATTTACCGTTCCCGCCTTTATATCCATGCTCACGCCGTGGAGTATCTCCTTGTCGTGATAGCCAAATGTGATATCTGTAACCTTTATTCCATTGTCCTTCGGCTGTGCCTTTGTTCGCTCAGGTCTCACAAGCTCCGGCTGCTCCAGGATTCCTGTCACCTCTCCGATGACTGTCGACAGCTTGCCTAAGTCATCGGTGTATGAACCGATGGTGAGCAGCGGGCCGACTATTCCAAGTGAGAGGATGATACACACAACGAAATCCGCTGTGGTGAGCGAACCATTTGACACATAGCGCGCACCTATCGGAAGGACCGTTGCAAGTGTGTACGGTGTGATGACGAACATGGCTGCTTGGAAGAATGAGCACTTCTTCATCCAGTTGATATACGAGTCTGCGTTCTCCTTTGCCGCCTTTGTGAACTTGGCATATGAGCTCTCTGTCTTGCCAAATGCCTTGATGACCTCAATTCCATCTATGTACTCCACTGCTGCGTCGTTCAGCGCCTTGGTCTTCTCAACTGTCCTGTTGTAGTTCTCCTGGAAATCGATCATCATGCCCATGTACGTTGCAAATCCAACGACTATCGGGATAAATGAGAACAACGCCAGTCTCCAGTCAACCATGAAAAAATACACGATGACAATGATAGGCGCCAGCAGGTTGGATGTAAACTCAGGCACAACATGTGCCAGAGTCGTCTCTATGCTGTCTATTCTCTCCACCATGATGTTCTTGAATGATCCCGATGGAGTGTCCTTCACATATCCAAGCGGCACCCTTGCAAGCTTGTCACAGCATGACTTTCTGATATTTGCAAGCACGGTAAATGTCGCCTTGTGGGAACATGCCGTTGATACGCTGTGGCAAAGCTCTGCAAGTATAAATGATCCCGCTATGATAAGAGCCTTCACCATATATTCCCTGAGATCCTTATCCCCGTCAAGGAACATCCTGACCACGTCCGCAATGATGAAATACGGAACTATCTTGAATACTACATTGATAACCGCCAAAATGACGCTCCACACATAGGATGACTTCTTCTGCCCCGCCCATGTGAGGACCCAGCTCACCGCTGATTTCTTTTTTTCTTCCACTTTTTCTCCTCCTTATATCTTGAGCAAAAACTTGTTCGTTTTCACTTATTTGCATTAGTTTCGCCTAACCTCATAGTTTAAAATTATGCGGTTCGGTATTTTACCTTGCCGCATACCTACTGACTACTCCGGAAACTGCACCTTCCATAGTCTCTCCCAGCCTCCGGTGTAGAACTTCTTGAGCTTGCCGACATTCTCTATCGCAGTCTCACGATCCATGTCGTGTTCTATGATCTGGAATATCGCCGAAAAAAAGCCACTATATATCATATGACAAAGGCTGTCGCTTATGTCCGGCACATTTATACCGGCTCTGTGCATCTCATCCACATACTGCTTTGAAGATCTCATCTCACGGTCTACCAGATTATGTATCATATCTCCGTATTTCTCATTGTCGCTGCACCGCAGCAGAAGTTTAAAATTATCATAATGATCATACACATAATTAACCATCTGATCCATTCCGTTTCCGGATGCGCTTGCCATATTCTCTGTCTGCTTCTCCGGAGGCAGACTTTGGAACTCCTCAAGCACGCTGTCATATATCCCATACAGCTCATCCACATACGGATCTATCAGTGCATCAAAAAGTGCCTCCTTTGTAGGATAATATTTATAGAATGCACCTGTTGTAAGTCCGGCATCTTTCACAATGCTTCTGAGCGATGCCCCTGCAAATCCATACTCAAGGAAATGATTCAGTGCTGTTTTCAAAATATTTTGTCTTGTGTTCTCTGCTTTTTCTGTCATAAAGACTCCTCTCCCGTTTAATATGCCTCGCTTCTGACCGAAACAGATTCCAAATGCAAGTGCCATACCAACCATCAGACACGCGCAAATATAACAGTGTTATATTACACTGTTATATTTTATATATAATCCCCCTGTTGTCAAGTGCTGTTTTGATATTTTTTCAGCCATATCAAATTTTTGATAAAATATGCGCTTTACCCTTATAAAAAACAACCACCTGATATACAATACGATATCAAGTGATTGTCTAATTAGTTTTTCTCTCTTCTTCTCTGCTCTCTTGTCTTATTCTTTTCTCTATCTCCACACTCTTCATATACTCAAGACCTACCTCTCCATCTTTCTTAACTGCGGTCACTATCCGATGAAGCTCTCTCCTAATTTGTTCTGAGTGTATCATAATTCCAAGCAAAGTCCAACTACGGATTGCAGTTCTTACAAGGTTCATATCCCTCAGATATAAGCTCGTCCCTTGTGGTCGTTCTCTCAGATTTATTCGCTTCCTTCATCTGTTTCACACTCCTGCATGATGGCTTATGAAACTTACCGGTGTTGGTGTTGACTATGTATGTATCCTCATCCGCAGACTCCTTCTGGATCTCCGATGTATCACTGCCAATATCTGACTCCGTATCCTGAGTTTCTCCGATCATTCCAGCTTCTGCTGTCTGGTCATCATCTCCTTTTTCCTCTGATACTTTAGTGCTGGCATTCTCTCCCGGCACCACATAATCCGGATCCGCTTCGCTGTCCCCTGTAGCATAGTCGATTATCACGCCTGGCTGTACATTGTACACATACACATTGAAACTTACTCCTGCGCCTTTATCCTCCACGGACTCCGCCTCCATCTGCACTCCGGACGCAACCAGATTGTCTCCATCGTATACAGGTGTAACCCTGTAAAGCACATGATTTCCAGTACTTTCCACATAATCAGCTACCTCATTTTCAAATGGCAGCATGCCAGTGACATTCAGATATCTGGTTCCAGTTATCAGATTCTTTTCATTTGCATTCTCCCCGGCAAGCTGATATCCGATCAGATGGCAGCGATTATACAGATAATTGCCGTCTATACGATCATTGTATTTAACTGTATGCCACCCTGAAGGCTTTATCATACCTATCTCGCCGCGCTCCTCCGTTGGCATAATCTCCTTACAGATATTGGCATAGGCAACTCCACATCTTCCAAGAAAGTCCAGGTCGCTGTAATTCTCAAATGCCTCCGTCACCATCTCATCCTCACTGAAATAAGGCACATTGCCATTTATCTCACAATATGCCTCTCCCGAATATATGGGAATATCAGCAATCTCCATGCTCGAAGCCTGCTGATCTGCAATATTCTCAGATGCTGCCGCACTGCTTTCAGGTGACGTGTTGCCGGTGTTATCTTTTTTCTCCGCAGCTGTGGTATTCTCTGATTCTGAGGTATCTTCTACAGTCTCCTTCTCATATCCCTTTACCGCGGACCTGCTGCCATCCGCAATTTCTGACATACTGCACCCGGACATCAGCAATGCAAATATTGCTACATACAGTACACTGTAAAATTTTCTTTTCACGTCACATTCTCCTCTCTGAAAATGTTATCCCTGCCTATATACATCCTATTAAAATTTAGCTATCTTTTTCCAAAATGTATAATAACATTCTACATTTTGTCATCCGTTTTGTGAATACATCCCCGCATAAAACCTCAATTCAAAACAAAGAGTTTTCACTAGCTGCTTTAACAAATCATTGCAACAAAAAAGAGGATATATACCACATGTGATACATATCCTCCTTACAATTTATGCTCCCTTGTGTAAGCTTTTCCCTACACCATTCCATTTGCGACCTTATACTTGTAGAGCATCTCCGCATGATTCTGCTCCTCGATCTGTATATCCGCCAGAAGCTTTCTCACCGCACTCTCGCCAAATGCAAATATCTCTCCATTGTACTCGCCTGACACAAGCTTCTCTGTTCCAATACAGTCTGTTGCAAGGAACTCATCATTCTTCTTATCCTCGGAATCGTCCATCATCTTGTATGTCTGCTTTGGCTCATAATCTTTTCCATCGCTGTCATTGCAGTCACACTGTGGAACCTGTCCGTCAAGCACCTGGGTAAGTGAATCATAGTGCTTCTGCTCTTCCTTCTGTATAGTCTGGAACAGATTCTTAAGCTCAGGATCCTTCGCCTGCTCCGCATATCTTCCATATTTCTCCACACAGGACTTCTCCTGTGTCTGAAGATCCTGGATAACTGTTTTCTCTTTTTCCTTTAATATCATAGCAATACTCCTTTCGATTAAAATTCATCCCATCGCATAGATATTATTGTCCAAAATAGTACAGCTCTATTCCTACATCTCTATTTTTTTATATTTTTCTGCCTTCTGGTCATTTATATATATGTATGGCAATGAAAAATCTCAGGACCGTGTCATACAATAAAAGGCGAATGCCCTGCAATTGTCATACAGCCATCCGCCATTATATCACATATATTTATTTTATTTCTGTAGTCTCACAAACTCTCTGCAATAAGCCACATACATTACAATCAACACAAGTCCAACAGCCACTATTGGCATCACTCCTGTGTCAAATGCAAACATGCTCATAAACGTAAGTATCCACATGACAAATCCTGCCTTAATTCCAGTCATAAATCCCTTCTTGGAGGATTTGGCTATCATGATAAGCTCAGCCTCGTCCGATGTGTTCTCCCAGTCACGGCGAAAATGCATATCGAATATATTTCCGCTTTTCTCCGGGTTAAGCTTCTTCTCTTCATCGATGACAAGCTTTTCAACCACACAATACAGTGCCATAGATATCAGAAATACGAGCTCGGACAGCACTGTCAGGAATGTGCCACGCCCATCACTGTACGTCCTGTCCACAGCGTATATACACACCGGAAACAACACAAGTCCAACGAACACGATGACACACGGGAGATATGAGGCAGTCGTGATCCGACTCTCTATATCCACTATCACATCCTCGTTCTCTCCGTCCCAGCCACTGATCGTCCTCTTTATCTTCCCATACATGACAAATGACACCACGAACACCGCCAACATGAGCACTCCATATGCTATAGGCAGCGTATCAGCCACTATCCTCCATATATTATCCCAGTTGATTCCATCCAGTGTATCCTTGTTCACCGCTGCAAGCCTTCCAGCCAGAAACCCTCCAAGCAAACTTACCAGGATCATTATCGCAAATATTATATATATCTTCAGATTACTTTTCTTGTTCACTTTTTTATCAGTATCATTCATCTCATATCCTCTTTTCATTCTATGAATTAACACGACCTTATCCATATGTCAGAAGTCACTCCTCATCTTCCTCATATTGGAAGATATCCTCCACACTGGCACCACACACCTTTGCGATCTTGAGTGCCAGAGTCACCGATGGACTGTAATCTCCCCTCTCTATCTGACTTATCGTCTGCCTCGAGGTCTGCACCAACGCTCCCATCTCCTGCTGGTTTACTCCCAGCTTCGCCCGATATTCCTTCAGCCTGTTGTACAGCGGCATCTATATCACCTCCAGCTTGTTAATCTGTATTGTCATCATAATCAGGTCCATTATCTGTTTATGCCGTCCTCTCCATCAGAGCCCAATCCTTTTATTACATTGTCCGCATCTTCAGCTTCTGCTCTGTCTGCCAGCCCATGCTCTGCATACTTATGTGTGGATGTTCCCCATATCATGGAAAAGCTTATTCCAAAACAGAATCCAATGGAAATTCCAAGCGCCAAATTGTCAAACAGCATTCCGTACACTATACCAAGTGCAACACCAATTAGAATTCCAAACGGTGCGCCAGTGGATTTATCACGCTTACACACATATATTTTATCCTTCAATAAAAATCCATCACTCTTATCATCGCCAAATACATCTATCACTTTCTGATACATATTGCCATGTGCAGCCTCCATCATATCTTCCGTCAGATTGTCCACATCAGGATGAATATAATACTTTCTAAGCTTATATATACTTAGCATATCCTTGCCACTCTCTGGTTCAGGCGTCAACTCACTCCTGGCAATATCTTCTTTATCAAAGATAAAGCAGCTCCACATCTGTTTCTTCCTGAAGAATCCATACACCGGAAGCCCCTTCTTCAGACTTTCCCGGAGCTCATTCTCAAGCTCATTTATATCACAGACCTCAGCCATAGCATCTCCTAGCTTGTGCTTCTTTAACATTCTTTCTGTGATCGGTGTCACGGAATATCCCTTGACCTGTGTCTTTAATTTGTCCGCCGGTTGGGAGACGATCATGCCCTCAAACATAGCTTGTAGTGTTTCACAGGTAGATTTCTTATTACCTTTATCCATGCCATTTTCACTTAGATTGTCCTTTTTATTTACACCTTGCTTTTTCCTCATATCCTCATAACTCCATTTTAATTCTTACCACTAAAATCCCATTCCAAATTCAAGATATATATATTATATATGCCAAATGACAACTATAGTTGTCATTTCTTTTACAATGGAGTATAACAAATGACAAGGAAAGTTGTCAATAACTTTTGACAACTTTCCTTGTCATCTCAATGTTGGAACGGAGGCACCTGAAACCTGGAGAACCGCCAGACTGATGCCTGGCAGTGCAACAACTAAACAATTGAGCAAGATCATCTTTTGTTAAATGATATCATACTTCTCCACATCCACGACTGCCTGTCCCTCACATAACAGCTCTATTCCATCCGCTTCAATAGGTGTATATATCGCCGTGCTCATTGTCATAGCTCCATCATTTACAAACAGCTCTATCGAATTCCTGTCCAGTATAAATCTGAGCTTTATACTATCTTGAGCCTCCTGCTGTTCATCAACCTTTCCCTTGACATCCCCGTAACATTCTGCTGATTTCACGCAGGCCCTTCTGATACACACCACATCTTTCTCAAATCCGGCAAATGTCCTGTCCATCTCTATTATATTATTTTCTCTGTCATATATAAATCGAGTATAATATCCGCTTCCCTTTGCCAGATTCACGGTAAATCTGCTGTATTTGTTTCCAGTGATTACAAATGTCACATCCAGACTTCTTCCACTTATACCTTCCAGACTACGCCGTCCACTCACTACTTCATCTGAGTACCTGACCATATTAGCATGATACTTCTCTATCTCTCTCACTGGCTTCTGTATCAAGCATCCATTTTTCAGAGATATCTCCCTCGGAATCGTCATCATTCCCTGCCACTTCTGTCCACCGGGTATCCACAGATTATGCCACGACTGCATCCACGCTATCATTATCCTTCTGCCATCCGGCAAAAGTGTAGTCTGAGGCGCGTAGAAATCTGTTCCATAATCAAGTGATAATGGCTCTCCACCGTCAAATTTCTTCTCACCTTTATCAAATTCTCCAACAAAATAGATAGAATTATTTCCATTGTGGAATTCATATCCCTCTGCTTTCATTCCCGTAGGCGATACGAGAAGTACATGATGATCGTCTAATTTGAAGAAATCAGGGCATTCCCATACGCCGCCCAGATCACCTTCATTCCGTGCAAGGATACTCTCAAATGTCCAACTTTCCATATCAGCGCTCGAAAGTAATACCACAAGCCCCTTATTATCCTGATCCACACAGCCTGTAGCCATATAGTATCTGCCATCCTCAAGCCATGCCTTCGGATCTCTGAAATCCGCTCTGCTCAATCCCTCCGGCAGCATATCTCCAGTCACCACCGGGTTATTCTGTATTTTTTTATATGTAACGCCATCACCAACCGCTATGCTCTGGTTCTGCAATACCCCATCACCGTCGGGATTTTTCATAACACTGGTATATATCAGGACATGCTCTCCATCTTTTTCAATGGCCGTACCTGAGAAACAGCCCTCGGCATCATATATCGTATCAGGTGCAATCGCCACAGGAAGCTGCTCCCATCTTATCAAATCGTCACTGACCTGATGCCCCCAATGCATAGGTCCCCATTCCGTACTGTACGGATGATACTGGTAAAACAAATGCACCTTACCATTATACACAGAAAATCCATTCGGATCATTCATCCAACCGACAGGCGGAGTCACATGAAACAACGGTCGCTCATTCTTATCTATTTCATTCTGAGTTTCGTATTTCCTCGATGCAGCAAGTGCCTCGCTAACCACATTTTTTCCCGCCATCTTCCCATTTATATCCATCTCTTTTTCTCCTTTATACTTACATGGTTTATATTTTGCGTTCTTTCAAATAACACATTTAAATCAATAAAATAGAGACATTTCCACTGTACTATACATAGCATCTCTTGAAAATGTCCCTAAATAAATTTATTTCCTATTTTATAATAAACCTACACTGAAATATCTTTCAGCCCTGTCCGCCATAACTGTAGCTATAACCTTATCCCTACCATACTTCTCTGCCATCTGCATAGCTGCCCATACATTTGCACCGGATGACGTACCTACAAGAAGTCCCTGTTCTTTGGCAAGTCGTCTCGCCATCTCAATGGCATCCTTATCCGCCACTTCCACCACATCTGTTACCAGTGATGTATCCAGGACATCCGGTATAAATCCATCACCAATACCCTGTATCTGATGGATTCCCGGGCCATCTCCATGTAGCGCTGACACTCCCTTAGGCTCAACGGCAACAATCTTCGTATCTGGATTTTTCTCCAACAGATATTTAGCTATACCTTGGAGAGTACCCCCACTTCCAACACCAGACACATATATGTCTATCTTCTGACCAAGCTGTTCACACATCTCAACTGCTGTTGTGCGATAATGCGCATCTGGATTTGCCTGATTGACAAACTGCTGCGGCATGAAATACTTCTCTGGATCAGATTCTGCTATCTCATTTGCCTTATCAACAGCACCACCGATGCTTAGAATCGGATCCGTAAGTACCAGCTCAGCACCAAATGCCCTGATAACCTTCTTTCGCTCCTCACTCATATTCTCTGGCATCACAATTATCACTTTATAACCTTTCTGAACACCACAGAGTGCAAGCCCTATTCCGGTATTACCGCTCGTAGGCTCTATAATAGTCATTCCCGGCTTGAGTTTTCCCTCACTCTCTGCAACCTCCAGCATGTTTTTTGCGATCCTGTCTTTAATACTTCCACCAGGATTAAGAAATTCCGCCTTGGCAAATATATTGTATCCTGTCGACTTTTTCAGACACATAAGCGGAGTATTCCCTATCAGATCAAGCACATCATTGTAATACATATTAATCCCTTCTTCTCTTTACTTTATATTATAATATTTTACATATTTTTCCACCAAAGTCACTATAAAATATATAGAACTGCCTTTATATTAATGTGGTTCATTCTCCTTTTTCATAGTTTGCCATTTTCCTTCCCACTAATATAAATAAAGCCTTGAAACACTGAGTTTTCAAGGCTTTTTAGCAGGGGATGAGAGAATCGAACTCCCACCAAAGGTTTTGGAGACCCCTATCATACCATTTGACCAATCCCCTATATACAGAAAAAATTTAACACCTGTTGCAGCGTTAAATTTTCTCGGTACTTTTATTTTGTACCTTCAGAATTTCACACAGAAAGCTAGTAACCTAACCCCATCTAACAACCAACGACTGTTTCAAAGTAAACTTTATTCTTTACTGTGTATGCCTTAGATTCTGCACCTTGCAGATATCATGCACACTTGCGTATCTCCAAAGCTTATCTCTTAGAAACCTCTAAGGATAAGTCCTCGAC
>NZ_QTXH01000029.1:0-1667 GCF_003461545.1 Coprococcus sp. AF16-22 | reverse complement strand
TAAAGTGTACCCTTTGTCAAGGACACTATGACTTTTCCTTTTCAGATTTCTATTTTATATTTGTTTGTTGCGTAGAGGCATCAAAGTGATGCCTCTGATTGATTGTTTTCACCTTTTGCTTTAGGGTTTAACAGTGGATAAATTCCTGTTGTCAGATATTGATAATATTCAACAGGTGACAACCTTGCTAAGTCCCATTGATAACGTTCTGTATTATAATATTCTGTCCAATCCCTAACTGCGTTTAATATCTCCTCATAGCTGTAGCACTCTGATAGATCTAATTCATCTTTCATATGACCAAAGAATGATTCCTGAGGAGCATTGTCCCAACAGTTTGCTCTACGTGACATAGACTGTCTCAGTTCGTTATCCTTTAACAATTGGATAAATTTAATGCTGGTATAGTGGGAACCCTGATCGCTATGTATTAATGTTTCTGTGCTTAAATCAGTTCCATGTTTTTCTATTAACTGCTTTACTGTTTCTAATACAAAATCAATTTCTAGTGATTCGCTGAGAACCCATGACAGAAGCTCCTTGGTACAGGCATCTATAATTGTTGACATATAGCACCGGGGTGCTTTTCCATTTATAATATACGTGATATCCGTTAACAGAATTTTTCTTGGTCCGTGTTCCTCGAATTCACGGTTTACTATATTAGGTGCGGTATATGCAGTTGCCATTGCTTTTGCCATTCTTCGATAGGGATTTGCCTTGCGGATAGGGCACTGTAAGTTGTACTTCTTCATCAGCCGCCGGATTTTTTTGATATTCATCACTATCGGCGGTTCCATGTGTAACAACCTCATATATATGCTACGGGCACCTTTATGATATCCTCGGTACTGGTATGCTTTCAGAATCAAAAGAAAATCCTGTCTGTCCCGTTCCTCCCTTTCCATTCGCTGGTTTTCTGTTGATAGATAATGGTAATATCCCGAACGGGATACTCCTGCTATTTCGCACATGGCAGCTACATTCAATAGATTATCGCTTTTTTGCATGGTATCATAAATAATCTGATACTTTGCATGTGCTGGTATTTTCATTATTCCGGAGCCTCCGGATCTAAAGATACAATTTTTTTTAGAAACTCTATCTCCTGATTTTTATATGCCAGTTGCATTTCTAAATATTTTATCCGATTTTCAGCCGAAAGATATCCGTTGCAACCCTGTGCATATGTGTTAAGATCTCGAAAGCCATTTCCCTTTTTTACTTCGTTTCCAATCATGGTTTTCAAACCATTTATCCTGGAATCCCCTAGGATATTTGGATCTATTCCAAGAGTCGAAACAATTTCACGTGGAAGCCTGCCCTTTGACAGTTCCTCCCAAAACAGTTTTTTAAATTCTGCCGAGAAATGTACAATGCTCGGTGATACATCCAGCACATATTTGCTATTTCTCAGTGTGAGCATTTCCTGTTCTGTAAACTTTTTGTTTGCCATAATTTCCTCCAATTCATTTTTATTGTAATATCAATCTGAATTGGAGTCAAAACCGATTTTGTCCCAAATAAATGGTTTTATCAGCACCATGTCCGAAGTTAAGGGTTCCCTGTAAACTCATTGTCTAGATTTAAGGGTTTTCATTAAAACTTACTGTCCAATGGTAAGGGTTTTAAAAACTCATACTGTCTAATCTATAGGGTACATTTTA
>NZ_QTXH01000028.1:0-2244 GCF_003461545.1 Coprococcus sp. AF16-22 | reverse complement strand
CAAATTCGTATTTGTAGATCAATGGAAGATGAAAGTTAGGATAGGTGATTTGACGAAAATACGAACGGGTAAGCTTGATGCCAATGCAGCTTCAATGGATGGTCAATATCCGTTTTTTACTTGTTCAAAAGAGCCTTTAAGAATATCAACATATTCATATGATTGTGAGTGTGTATTAGTTGCTGGAAATGGCGATTTAAATGTTAAGTATTACAACGGAAAATTTGATGCTTATCAGCGAACCTATATAATAGAGAATAACAATGTCGAAAAATTATATTTGCCATATTTGTATTATTTTTTAGAAACATATATTGAGGAATTAAGGAAACAAGCTATAGGAGGGGTTATAAAATATATAAAGATATGTAATCTTAGTGATGCAGTAATTGAGTTACCATCAATTGAGAAACAGAAAAAAATAGTTAAAATTTTAAAGTCTTCAAAAAAATGTTTAGATATGAGAAATACTCAAATGGCTTTTTTAGATGGACTTATCAAAGCCCGATTTGTGGAGATGTTTGGTGATGTTATTCATAATGATAGAAAATGGGAATGTAAGCAGTTTTCTGATATTACTACTTCAAGATTAGGTAAAATGCTCGATGCTAAACATCAGATAGGTACATGTAAATATCCTTATTTAGCTAATTTCAATGTTCAATGGTTTAGATTTGAATTAGGTAATTTGAATGAAATGGATTTTAATGAAAAAGATCGTGAAGAATTTTGTCTTGAGGATGGAGATTTACTTGTCTGTGAAGGTGGAGAGATCGGTAGATGTGCAGTTTGGCATAATCAGGTTAAGAAATGTTATTTTCAAAAGGCACTTCATAGGGTGAGATGCAACCAAAACATAATTTTACCAGATTATTTGTCATGGTGGTTTAAGTATAATTGTGAGAATGGTGGTTTTGCTGCTATTGAAGGAGCTAAGGCGACAATATCTCATTTGACCGGTGCTAAAATGAAAATGTTAGATGTGACAGTTCCGCCAATTGAGTTGCAAGAACAATTTGTAGACTTTATCAAACATGTCGACAAATCAAAAGTTGTTGTGCAAAAGGCTCTTGATGAGGCACAGATATTGTTTGATAGTTTAATGCAGAAATATTTTGGATAATAATTTATAGCATATGTTTCTTAAAGTATAGAAATAAGAATTAAATAAGGTTTGACTGGTGAAGGATGTTGGTAGAATCTGGAAGGAGAATACGAACATGGAAGAAAAATTAGTCAAGATACTTAACGAGATGGCAGATTATCTGAATATATCTCAGATGAAGAAATTACAGGAGACGTTACTTAAACATTTGGCAGAAAACGAAGCAAAGACAGAAGAAATTCCTAATGTAGAATATTTGAAAATGTTTATTGACGCAAAGCAGATTGAGGGATGTTCTGAAAGAACTTTACAGTATTATCGTGTTACTATTGAACATATGCTTGGTAGTATTGAAACGCCTATCAGAAAGATAACAACTGACGAGATAAGAGGGTATCTTGTTGATTATCAGAAGGTTAATAATTGCAGCAAAGTAACTGTAGACAATGTCCGGAGAAATATGTCGAGCTTTTTTAGCTGGCTTGAAGAAGAGGACTACATATTGAAAAGTCCTATGAGACGAATACATAAAATTAAGACGAAACAGCCGGTTAAAGAAACTATAACTGATGAAATGATTGAAAAACTTCGTGATAATTGTACGTGCGTCAGGGATCTTGCCATGATTGACCTTTTGTATTCGACTGGTATACGAGTAGGCGAGCTGGTAGGTTTAAATATATCGGATATTGATTTTGAAGAACGGGAATGCATAGTATTCGGTAAAGGTGATAAAGAAAGAAGAGTTTATTTCGATGCAAAGGCAAAGCTGCATTTGCAAGAATATATAGAGAGCAGGACGGATGATAATCCAGCTTTATTTGTCACTCTTGATGCGCCGCATGCAAGATTAAAGATAAGTGGAGTTGAGATAAGAGTTAGAGAACTGGGAAGAAAATTGAATATAGACAAAATACATCCACATAAATTTAGAAGAACAATGGCAACCAGAGCTATCGATAAAGGAATGCCGATAGAGCAGGTGCAGAAGATATTGGGACACTCACAGATAGATACGACTATGCAGTACGCGATAGTTAATCAAAATAATGTAAAGGTATCGCATAGACGGTATATTGCATGATGTATTTGTTGTGGATATATATTTATGATTCACAAGCCTCAAATTCGTATTTGTA
>NZ_QTXH01000027.1:0-2367 GCF_003461545.1 Coprococcus sp. AF16-22 | reverse complement strand
GGTGGAGTCTGAAAGAAGTATTACTTGTGAGGGTGGAAGTAAGACAATTAATCCTAAAGAAATAAGATATAGTCAATCGTCTGTAAATGGTTCAAGTGAGATTATAGATAGCATGAAGAAGAATGGGTGGAAGGGTGACCCGATTGATGTGGTAGAAATGCCTGATGGAATATATACAACAATAGATAATACACGTGTTGTATCTGCAAGAGAAGCTGGTATTAATGTTAAAGCTAATGTGCATGGATATAATGATATTTTACCTGAGGAATATATCGAGAGATTTACAACTAAGAAAGGTGTTCCTGTTACATGGGGCGATGCAATTAGTCTAAGAGTTGGAAAACAAAAGGCATCTTTTAGAAATAGTAATCCATTTGGAGCGTTTGATATGGATACAATAAAGTAGGAGGCAAACATGGAAATATATGATGTAAGTAAAGTATATCAAGAATTTAATTATCCCAAAGAGTTTTTAAAAATTGTTGAACTAAATCTGGTGGACTTTGATTTTTGGTACTTAATGAGCAAAGAACAGGTTGAAAAAAGAATTAAAGGATTAAAGGAACGTTATCCAGATAGAGAACTTGTTCCTTTTGCTAGAAGAGATGATAGTGATGATATAGCTTGTTTTGATATTAAAAAAAATAGTAAAGTCCAAATTATTCATGATTTTGCAAGTGCTGGATATGAACAGAGAAAAGAGTATAATACTTTCTGGGAATGGTTTAAGGAAGCAATACAGGAAATGATAGATGAGGAAGAAGCAGATGATTAATTATGAAGAATTAAGCAAAGAAGTATCGTATGCACTTCGTCATGCACCTTGGGAATATGAGTTGGAGATGGATGAAGAAGGTTGGGTGTCAGTAGAACAATTAGTGGATGCTCTGAATAAGGATATGAAATGGATAGGTACATCAGAAGACGATTTATTAGTTATGATAGATAAATCAGAGAAGAAGAGACATGAAATAAGCGGTGGAAAAATCAGAGCATTTTATGGTCATTCAATTCCGATGCACATAAAGAAAGAAAAAATGATACCTCCAGATATTTTATATCATGGTACGGCTAGAAGATTTTTATCAAGTATAAAAATTAATGGTCTATTACCTCAAGGAAGACAATATGTTCATTTGTCACAAGATATTAGTACAGCACAGAGTGTTGGATTAAGACGTGATAATAAACCATGTGTTTTGCAAATTGATGCAAAAAGAGCTTGGGAAGATGGAATACTTTTTTATTTTGGAAATGAAAAGGTATGGTTAGCTGATGTAATACCAAGTAAATATATAACAGAAATATAGTTGATAGAAGCCAGTAGATTTAAGGGTGGAAGTACAACAATAGATGATGTTACAGAAATGGATTGGTATAATTATTATAGGGATACATATGGGAAAGAAAATGTGTGTTGGGAAAGTTGTAATCCATCAGAAGTAGCGTCCGCTTGGCAAGGTAGTTATCCCTATACTGGTGTGGATGCCTATACGAATATAACATTACATGATGGTGATATAATCTATATGGGCGAACCATTCCCAACGGGGTATTCTATAACATCAGAAGTAGCGCAGACTATAGGCAATGATGCTCAAAAGGTCTTTGGAGGATTGCAAGTAAAACCATATTATGAAAAAGGAATGGCTTATGCAGAATACAGAAGTAAGTTAACTCCTTACAAAGTTCATGGAGAACTAAATGTGGCAGATGGAGTCGCTTTGAATAATCCGCAATTTGGTCAAGGAGGATTAGCGCAAAGATTTGACCCTAATTTTGATTTTAATTGTGCTAATGGAGTACTGGAAAAATTAGATAATCAAACGATTAGTTTAACAAATACTAAAATATCACTAGAGGAATATTTCGGTATGATGAATGAAATTAAGTAGGAGAAATGCTATGAAAAATGGGAAAATTAAATTGGGAAGATATATTATTGAACCAAAGACGAGTATTGATATATTAAATGCAGATGAATTCAATGTAATAAAATTTAATACTGGAAAAGTATATATATCCAAGGAGCCAATGGAATTAAATAAAGAAAAGTTCTGGACTACTATTTTTTGTGATAATAAGATAATATCAAAAGTTGAATTAAGTAATGCTGAAGAGAAGTACAAAATGAATTATCAAACAATGAATGATGATATTCTGAAAGAATTAAGAAAACATAATAATGATTTTTTGAAAAATGAATTAGGAATTCCAAGTAATGAAGGTATTACAGGAATAGAATATGATTATGCATGGGGAAAAATATTTTCATATTATGATAATAAATCATCGGAGACAGGCATTGTGATTGTTTATATTTAATTATGGTTATACTTTAAGACTTCCTTAGAAGTAAAATCT
>NZ_QTXH01000026.1:0-2465 GCF_003461545.1 Coprococcus sp. AF16-22 | reverse complement strand
GTCTACTAGCAAAGGACGGGTGGAGTCTGAAAGTAGTATTATTTGTGAGGGTGGAAGTGAAACAAGTTGGTATAAAGCAGATGGTACAATAAATTATCCACCAAATAACGGAGCTGTACCAGGAACAGAAGTAAATATGTCGTTAAAACCAGGAGATACATTTGGGCGGTATGGAAATATTGGGAATAAGAGTAACTTTGTAACACAAACAGGTGCAAATGCAGATAAATTAGCATTGCCACCAACTACTGACCCTAATATTTATCAGGAATTTAGGGTTATAAAGGAAATACCAAACACTATCCAAGCAGAGATTGCAGCATGGGGAGGTTCTGCAGGTGGAGGATTACAATATGAATTGCCAATGCCGATTTTACAATTAATTAGAGAAGGCTATATAGTGCCAAAATAAATAGAGAGAGGTGAAAAACTATGTTAACAACAAATGAACTGCAAAAATATATTATGAGTGAAATTAATGATAAACTAGATGAGATTTCATACAGTAATGTTTTTTTCGAAAAAGGGGATGATAATAGTGCTGAGGGAACATACATTTTTAGTACAAATTCAAATTATCATATTCTTTATGCAGAAAAGGGGAAGATAAGAAGTGATATAGTTGTAAATGACGAACGAGAAGTATTGTGGTATGCTTTAAATATATTATCAACAAATATTACTATGAAGTATGCCATGAATAATCAAGAGAAAGGAAAAGATTTCCGAAGACCACTCTTTGAGAAAGAAAAAAAAATATTTGCTTTATTTGGTGAGGATTTTTTAAAAAGGAAAGATGAAGAGATTAATGAAATACTTGAAAAAAATCCGTATAATGATATTTAATTATGGTTATACTTTAGGACTCCAAAACCCTTAACTCAAAAAGCTATTTTAATCTCTGTCTGTTCACGAAGTGAATGACATACAGAGATTAATAATAGCTTTTTGTCATTTACCTGAATCCGTGAAGTTCACGGATTTATAAACTATCGCCGTAGATGCTGGAAGGATATTGATTGGGAATGTAGCAGAAGATAAAGCTTGTGATGCAATCTATCAAAGTACAGACAGCCATATATTGGCAATGTTGGGAAGCAATATGGTAGAAGAAGTTATATCAGGAAACCCAGCGAACAGTTCCGTATCAGAAATCGGAGATGTAGCGAGAAAGACGGATATTGAAGAACTAAGCCATACAACGATATTCAAGAACTCAGATGACATTGCCTTAGGTGAAAAAGCTTTAAGTAATGTAGAAGTGAATAAGCTAGATGATGTTGCAGAAGTTGTAGAGAGTGGTAGTACAACTGTTATATATTGGTCAGGTGATATAGCTAATTATCAATATAATATGATTGAAAATCCAGGACCGTTAGCAGAAATGCCTAATCAACCTGCAAAGAATTTCTATGGTGGCAGATACAATATGGAAGTATTACAGGAAGATAGAATAATGTATCGAGCAGGTAATGCTCAAAATCCGTATGGAAGATGGTTTACGAGTGAGCCACCTGCTTCTGTTACTAATGTAAGAATTGACGCAGCGGTAAAGACTCATTGGATAGACCCGAAAACTGGTGCGTATGAGGCAAGCTCTTATATAGATAATGTATATGCGATTAAAGTACCAAAGGGTACTACTATTTATACAGGATCAGTCGGACCGCAAGGTGGAGTATACGTGGGAGGATATAATGTTATGCAAACCTATATAGATGCACCATGGACTTTTGAAGTTGTAGGAAAAACACCGTTACAATAGATTGGAGATAGAAGAATGATAAGAAATGAAGAGTTTTTGCAGTTGCGAGAGGCGTATATAGAGATTGGCAAAATGGTACAAAAATATGGATATGGACAATATAACGGGATATTAAGAATTCTTATGGGACAAGTTAATTGTATTGACTCGGATGAGAGCAATGGTGAAAAAATGAAATACTTGATAGAAAGCTATAGTAAACTGTTTGCTTCGAGAGGCGGGTTAAGCGATTTCATTATTTATGATGCAGATGTTCAATTAAGAAATCAGTTGAATGAGAAATATAATGACGAAGTAAAAAGGGTTTGGAACATTATGAAAGACTATATTTAATAATGACTTCGTATAAGAACATCCGAAATCACAACTGAATATTTTTTCTTTAAAATTTAGGACGCATTGTTTTCATGGCACTTGGTGCTATGGAGATAATGCGTTTTTTCTATGTTAATTTTCAAATTCTTTTCCAGACTGCTGATATCAGTCTACTTCTTTCGAATATCGTGCCCAGAGTCTGCCTTTTGGTCATCTCACAAAGAGAAAGTGCTCATCTGGCTCAAGAAAACATCAAATCAGAAATCTTGATTCAGATGCAGTTTTTCTATTGAAGATGCTCCATCCGTAAAGGAGGAGTTCATGATTAAGTCCAGGTTGATTATGCCGGAAATAAATCAAGAATTTGATGTTCAATATAATGAGA
>NZ_QTXH01000025.1:0-2539 GCF_003461545.1 Coprococcus sp. AF16-22 | reverse complement strand
GAATTTCAGGAATACTTTCCGCTACCTCAGTAGCTCCTTCAGCCATAGATGCACACATATTGCGAAGTAACTCTATACGTTCCATATCATCGCACCTATCCGTAGCTATCGCTGTCTGGAATTCCATTACTTCTCCATCGACCTTTATGAGTCCTCTTCCCTTTAGATTTTCCGGTTCAAGCTGTGAAACTTTTTTACTCTTAAAATAAGCGAGGCTCGTCTGATTATCTTTTGCTGAAATAATTCCATATACCATCACTCTCACCACCAATCTGTAACAGATGATTTCTTGTTACAAAAAATATAAAAATATCTGAATCTTACAGAATGGAAGTTCCATAAATTAATCCATGCCTGAGAAAACAGTTGCAATATCAGTTGTGACAAAAATGGAGTATGAATTTTATCAGTCGACAACTTATTTTAAAAAAAAGCTTTAAAAGTCAGTGATAACAGGAAATTTCAAAATAAAATGGATACGTATAATTATTTCGTGACTTTTTGTCACTGATTTTCTGTCACTCTTGAAATCGGCAGTTCCATTAAAAGTTCCTTATAATATTTTGTAGAATCTCAAGTGGAATTTATTTCAGATAAAATCATAACGAATTAAGATTAGGTCATTTCAAAGAAATTCAGATTAAAACGATTGCAGTTGATATGAAATCAACTGTGAGATGATACCCCATTGGCACTGGATACATACAGATAGCAAGGTCTCTCGCTGTCAGCCTACATTGAAACGATACCTGTGAATATCAAAATATATGACCACAACAAAAATACCCATCTGTACAAGCATCCTAACATGCGATACAAATAGGTATTAGCAAACTTTTCATCTCGCAAGATGGTAATATTTCTTAGCATCTGTCTCAGCCAAATTTCTTTCGAACAACAACAGAAACATTCACAGCTTAAAAATCCCTTAGCCTGTCAGTATCAGCAATAATGCGGGCAAAACAACAATTATACGCATGCACCTGTGAATCTTCAAAGGCTGAAATTTATCTGACTGTTTTTGATATACCATCAATACCCGCAACAGACATCCCCCTGTGCTGTGCCATATGGCTGGGTAGCACCAGCATATGCAAAGATGCCAATCTTACTAATCCTGTCTCTGTTTCCAAGGATAACAACTTATATGCGTTTTATGAATACACCAATACTGATTAAATTTCTTATCCTAGGTCTTAAAATTATTCAAGATATCAGAATAAGGCATTTCCTTAACAATTAGTTGAATTGTCTTGATTTTGGCATATACTTTCATAAAAATATACTGTTGTAGATACCAGCCAAACTTGTAACGAAATCTTTTGTTATAATTTTATATCAATTGCTGAAAATGGCTATTTCACAGTATTTATGAGTATTTTAGCAAACAATAGTTCTGTGAAAGAATGAAATCTGTCTGCTTGCAATAAAGTCAGTAAAATCAATGATTTACCGTACCTTAGAAATAAATTGTCGGACAAATCCTTTTGTATACCTGGGGGCAAATTTCGCCATAAGGTGTCCTTTCCCCTTTAGGTAAATGACAAAAAGCTATTATTAATTTCTGCATTTCATTCACTTCGTGAACAGGCAGAAATTAAAATAGCTTTTTGAGTTAGGGACTTTGAAGTCCTAAAGTATAGACATAATTAAATTTAATTTTATAAATATTACATATTTTCTATAGCATCACTGATTCTATCATTTAGATATTCAATAAAATTTTTATAATTAATCTTGTACTTTTTATCTCCTTGTGACCACATCATAACGGCTCCAGTTTTTACATCAATACAATAAATCCATTCGTCACAATTTTCTATTACAATCTTATCGTCATTCAACCCATATGACCTGAATTCTAGTGTCTTTTCCACAAATATCATTTTGCCATTTTTACCTACACCCAATGTTTCAATGCCATCCAGTCCACCATGCCCATAATTTTTCAAAAACCAAACATACTGCTCTGGAATTTTTAAATTTAATATTTTTTCTGCATCATATAAATCTTTATCATCTACATTAGGATGTGTAAAATCACCTTTTTCTTCATATTGACTTATAATCTTAACAATTTTATCATACATATTTTATTTTCCTCCTACGATTTGCTCTGCTCTCCATTTCCAATATGAACGTCTAAAATTATTATATTGCTTATTCAATATTGGATCATTTCTAAAACTTGCTCCATCTTCGATAAGACCATGCAACTGTGAATAATATTCTTGATGTGTAATCTCTCGAATCTCAACCATTGGTCCTGCTTCTTTTTGCAAAATATGATGTAGTTGAATAGCATTACCATCTGTCCCTATAGGAGGCTTGCCAGCCTGCATACGTTCTAAGTTTGTTAGTCCTGTTGTCTCATCAAAATACTCAAAATCTATATCATTCCTTTGATATACCTTTCTACTTACATCTCTAACTTCTCCATTAACTTTAACTGTGCCTTCATATTCTACTGAAGTGTAAATTACAGAACCACTTCCACCCTCACAAGTAATACTACTTTCAGACTCCCCCCGACCTTTGC
>NZ_QTXH01000024.1:0-2976 GCF_003461545.1 Coprococcus sp. AF16-22 | reverse complement strand
GTTATCTGGAAAAGCAGCAATTCCAAGATCGCAAAGGTAAGCGTATCAGGCAGGGTCACAGCAGTAAGAGGCGGTAGAGCGACGATCACAGCGATTGCTGCTGATGGTTCAGGAAAGAAAGCGATCTGCAGGGTGACTGTAAGGGCCTCAGTATCATCGATAAGTTTCAGCAAAACAAATGGAAAGATGTATGTTGGCAGAACGATGCAGCTAAGCCCGGTGATAAAGCCGGCAGATGCAACAAATAAAAAATGTGCATGGAGTTCTTCAAATGATAAGGTAGCAGTGGTAAATTCTGAAGGAAAAGTATATGCGGTTGCTGCAGGAACAGCAGTGATAACAGCAAAGGCTACAGATGGCACAGGTAAGAAGGCGACATACAAAGTCACAGTTACGAAAGCGAACACCATAGCATCTGCAACTGTCAGTGACCCACAAACTGTGCAGGTTACATTATCGGGAAGTCAGAAACTTCCGGCTTCCAGTTTTGTTGTAAAGGCGAGCACGGTACTGAATGGAACATATAACTATACCATTCCATTGGACGGCGTGACGACAAAGGACAATAAAACCTACACCATAGCGCTGAGAAGAGGATGCTCATTAAGCGATTATGTGAGAGTCTGTGTCTATGTAGATGGACTGTATGGCACAGGTAAGTCAAGTATTGAGACATATTATTCCAAGGATCATTCAAATAGAAGGGTTTATATGACTTATGAACTTGAACAGAATGAGTCATTCAGCAGAGAATTTACAGTGGATCGCGCAAGAGGAATATGTAAAATTACTGTAGACAAGCTCCCTGATGGTGTGAAATATGCAATAAAAACGGATGGAAGTAACGCGATCAGTTTCAGTGGAACAGTGAGAAAGACAGGAACAACGAAAACAACAATTAAGTCTGTTGATGAGCTGGGGGATATAGTTACATACATAATCACATGGAATGTCAGCAGTTCGTCGGTGATCGCGGCGTATTATATACCTCAATACGGCATGATAGGCACGGATGATAAATATTATTCAGTAAGTGTGAAGCCTGCATCTGTCGCAGGCGGTTCAGGGAAATACACTTATAGCATAGACGGGGATGACTATGGCTTGAGTGTTGATATAACAGGAAGGGTCACAGGAAAAATTTATCAGGAGGGAACATATAACCTGAAGGTAAAGATAACGGATGACAACGATACGAAGATCAGCACCACAGTTAACTGTGAGATAAATGCTAAAAAGGCAATCAAGGTTGAGGGGTATGTCAAGGATATAAATGGAAATAACCTGAACGGGGTATCGATCAAGTTCTACAATCAGGATAAAGCAACTCCTTATAAGCTTGCGTGGAATGGTGCTACATCAAGAAATGATGGCTCATATTCGATGGATCTGTTCCCTGGTACATATGAAGTGGTAATATCCATAAGAGATGACAGCACATATCTGTATAATCAGAAATTTGACAAGTCTGAGACTGGCAGAAACTTTGTATCAGATGTATTAAAACTTACTGTAAATCCTGACAATGCCAAGTATTCTGTTGATGATATCGGAGTATGGTATGATGAATATGACAGACAATGCGGTACAAATGGGTATGTTTATCTTGTCCCAGGAACATCATATACACTTAAGGCCAAAGGAATGGGTAAGCGGGGAGTGATAACTGCAAAGGTAGACAGAAAGGCAGTTTCAGTCACAGCAAAAATGTCTGAGGATGTGATCGAGATTGGCGATAAAACCTCATTTTATGCAGAAAAAGAAGAGTTATACAAATTTGTTCCAAAAACCACGGGCACATATTACTTCTATTCAATTTCGACAGGAGATCCGTATGGATATCTGTATGATGAGAACAGAAAAATTCTGGCAGCAGTGGATGATGTAAAGCACGACCTGTCAACTAATAAAAATGATTTTTGCATGAGTTATAAATGTGTTGCGGGCAAGACATATTATATATCCGTAATCAGATCCGCATGTGATGTATATATATCGACTACTAATCCGAAATCGGGTAATTAACTTTTGTGGTGATAATGTCAATATACAGTTTGTATATATATTGGAAAGTGATATAATAAGTAATATGATAGCTGTAGTTGCGTAGACGGGATATGCACATATTATAGTGAGGAGGATCATATTATGAACAAACTAATGAGAAAAGTAGTCGTGTTAATGGTTGCATTTTCCATGTTGTTTGCCGGGGCTTTTGCATCTGGCTCGACGGAGGTTCAGGCGGCCACAACTCCTGCAAAGGTGACAATAAAGAGCGCAAAGGCAAATTACTGGCATGATGAGATATTTGTGTCATGGAAGAGTGTGAAAAACGCCACAGGTTACCAGGTGGCATTTAGAAAGACGAACAGTTCTGTATACAGAAAGGTTTCGGTAAGGGGAAAAACATCAAGAACACTTCTGCTTGACACTTACAGGACATCGTACACCATAAAAGTCAGAGCGTTCAGACAGGTCAGGGTAAAAGGAAAAGTAAAAACCTATTATGGCAAATGGTCAAATATAAAGGTTGTAAAACAGAAATATACACCACCAAAGAACAACACAAGTTCCGACAGTTCTGGAAATTCCGGAAGTGGAAATGGTTCACAGGGATCGATTGGAACAGGTTCTGGAAATGATGTATGGATACCGAGAACAGGAAAGAAGTACCACAGCAGATCGACATGTAGTGGCATGAACGGACCGACAAAGGTATCAAAGAGTTATGCAGAGAGCATGGGATATACTCCTTGTAAAAAGTGTTATTAAGTATATTTAATTAGAATATTAAGAACTAGCGAAAAGCCGGGGATACAATAAGTGGATTGTATATCCGGCTTTTCGCCTTTTTATACAAAATAATAGGGAATTTTGCGAGATTGACAAAAAAATGCGCATAATTCATAATTGTGATATGGTGTATTAAAAAGGAAAGGTTATGTTTTAAGGAAAAAGGAGGAACTTTATGAAAAG
>NZ_QTXH01000023.1:0-3270 GCF_003461545.1 Coprococcus sp. AF16-22 | reverse complement strand
TCATCAAATAAATCTTCTCCAAAAATACTAGGTAACATAAGTCATTTCTCCTTTCAATCTCAAACAAGTGTCGGAAATTGTGGTTTCTTATGAAACCCCAAGGCACTTAGACTTTTTGTTTACTGTTACTTTCAAAATAATTGTCAAGATAAACTTTCGGGATTCTTTCTCTTCTTTCTTATCCCTTTCCTTATCTTTGACTATGTTATACACCTAGTTGTTAGCATTGTCAATAGGCGAGTGCTAATTCTTTTGTGAAGATTTTGTGTCCTATTCCTGTAATAGCCAATCCGCTATTCTGGCACAGTTTCCAGACCTGTTTTGTTATCATAATAAGATTCAACCAGAGCGCAGTCCATGATCAAAACGTAGAATACATTTCCATAATAACGGTTTTCCACTATTCTTCCGTGATCAAGAACAGGAAGATATGTTCCATCTTTTTTTGCAAAATGGAACCTTACATAGTCATTATTTCCACTGGTCTTTGCATCAATCTGTTTCCAGATGCTGGTCTCAACAGAATCCCGTTCGTCTGGATGGACCAGGTTTCTGAATCTATGATCTGTGTAATCAAGAAAATCATCAAAATCCCTGCAGCCAGCAAATTCTATCAGTTCACGATTTGCAAATAAAATATTATCATTTTCAGGATCAGCTATATATATAAGGAAAGCTCCCGGAAGATTCTTTGATACATCCTGAAGTGCAAATCCAAGCTGGCTTCTGTGCTGCATCTTATAAGCTCCTCGATAAGGACTGCAATTATTCTTTCCATGAAGTTTTACCGCGTAAAGTGCCATATCCGCGCATCTGATAAGCTCCGAAACATCTTCACAATCTTTTGGATATTCTGCATACCCAAGAGAAATGTAAAATGGATGCTCCCCACCATTATATGTTATATGCCGTGGCTGAAGAGTAAATTGTTCTATTTTCTTTCTTGCCTCTTCCTCTGTTGTGTCAACCAGAATGGCGGAGAACTCATCACCGCCATTTCTGCAAATAATAGAATTATCATTGAAATAGCTCTGCATGTCCTGTGCAAGACTTTTCAGTGCGGCATCTCCAACTACATGACCATACATATCATTTATAAATTTAAAATCATCAATATCCATCTGTATACCCACGCAATGAATATGAAGATCGCCCTGCATAACCTTTTTGAGCTGTTCGTCAAACCCCTTACGATTCAAGAGTCCGGTCAGCGGATCTGTTATCGCCATTTTTTTTAATGTATCTCGATGTCTCTCAATCACAAGGATGACCACCGTTAATCCAGTTAAGAGCAAAATAACACATATTCCCAAAAACAGCTGCGGAAATACATTCCACCCATGACTCCAGCCATCAGCAGGCATTATCTCAAAATCAAATAGACTGCCGCAAAATTCAAACTCAAATGTAATCGGATTCTTCATAATATTGCCGGATGATGATACTATCTCTGTATCATCAGACAAAGGGGAAACTGTCTTTGTCAGGGAGTAATCATAACCGAATTTTGTGAGTGCCTGAATTGATTCTGTAAATATCTCCGGAACACGTATAATTACTATGGTAAATCCCCAAAATACTGGAGAGCCATCTGCCCCCTCCAGATATACAGGATTTCTAATCGCAATGCCCTGCCCCCCCTGTTTTAAATCAAAAGGACCCTGCATCGTGACTATATTTTTATCTCTTCCATAGCGGCATATCTCTCCACGACTTTCATCATGCATCAAATCTATCTTTCCAGCTTCATTCCCTGCCTCCGGATATATATCTGTGACAACACCGTCAGGCGCAATCTGTATGCTCTGAATAAAATCTGCCATCAGATCCCGAGCAACTTTTTGAAAATTGTCAATTTTCCCATTTTCGCTGATTGCTATCTCTTCAAGTGTATCTGTAATTGCAACTCCACGGTTCATGTCATTCTGTAGTCGTTCTGCATATGTTGTGGCATTAAGCGCTGTGACATTCCGTACCTGTTTATAATTTGATCTATATGAATGATATAAAACTACTGTCAAAACCAGACAGCCAACCAGAAAAATGAGAACCGGCAACATAAGCTTTTTGTTATGGTTTTTACGCGAATTCATAGTATGTCATCTCTCCTTATTTGGGATGCTATTTACAAGTTCTCTACAAATTGCACATATTTTATCGCATTCGTTCATTTTTGACAAGTCAGCATTCAGGGATGTTTTTTTAGAGGAATAGTATTATAATACAGAAACGAAAAGAGGTAATCGCTATGCAGATAAGTATAATTTTGCTCGGAAAGCTTATTAACTTTTTTATTATGATCCTGCTTGGTTTTATTCTTGTCAACAAAAATATATTAAAATCATCTGACAGCCGGATATTATCTATCATCGTGGTATACCTGGTGATGCCCTGTGCCATAATTTGTTCATTTGAGATTGATTTTACAAAAGAAAAACTGCAGGGACTGTTATTTTCCGCTGTCATTGCGGTCATTATACATGTTCTGCTTTTGATTTTTATAAATATTGGAAGAAAATTTTGGCACTGGACCCCGGTTGAATGTGCAACTGTCATGTATTCCAACTCGGGAAATATGATTATCCCACTTGTAAGTGCTATTCTGGGTTCCGACTATGTACTGTATTCATGCGCATTTATGTCTGTACAACTGATATTTCTCTGGACACACTGCAGCACAATGCTCTCCGAAAAGCCACACCTGGAATGGAAAAAGATAATATCCAATATAAATGTATTAGCCATAATAGCAGGTCTCCTGCTATTTTTCTGCAAGATAAAACTGCCAGCCGTCATCCTTGCCCCGATAAATGACATCGGAAATATGCTTGCACCTCTAAGCATGATAGTAACTGGTATGCTGATGGCTGATTCGCCGATTCTGGCCAGCCTGAAGAATGCAAAACTATACCTTTTCTCTGCCATCAGACTCGTTATCTGGCCTACTATTTTGCTGCTTATAATGTGTGTAAGTCATGTATACGAATTTATTCCAGACGGAAGAACCTTACTACTCATAGTATACCTTGCCTCCATCACGCCATCAGCTTCAACAATCACCCAGATGGTTCAGGTATATAACAAAGATGCAACATACTCCAGTCTTTTAAATGTATTTACTACTTTGTTCTGTATCATAACCATGCCTTTGGCTGTCATATTATTTTCATGGCTGATACTTTAATGGGGACGTTTCTTTTGTCATGAGGATTGTCCCTGGAACAGACAAGCAAAAGAGCCCCCCGCATACCTGCACCTTGCAGATACACG
>NZ_QTXH01000022.1:271-3460 GCF_003461545.1 Coprococcus sp. AF16-22 | reverse complement strand
GCGGCGGCCGCCACGGTAACACAGTCTATAGCGACATCTGCTATTATTGGTGCAGCCACGTCAGGTGTTATGAATGGAATAGCTTCCATGAATTCCGGCAACTCATTTTATGATGGATTTGCAAGTGGCTTTGAATCTGGAGCAATATTGGGTGCAATCAGTGGTGGATTAGGAGCCGGGATATCGGCAGTTGCAACCGGGGCAGAACTGACAGTAGGAAGAATAGTGGCAGTAAAAGCTGTGAATATGATATCTGATGCGACTGTAGATACTGTGGTATATGCATATCATTCAGACAAGTACGATAAGAGTATTACTGGTGTAGACATAGTCAAGACTTGGGCAGCGAGTGCTGTAACATCGCTTGTTATGCAGTCGATTATGGATGAATGTAATGATAGGACTCAATCACCAGATAAGAACAGTAATTCAATTAATTTTAAGAATTCGTTGGATAATCAAAGTAAAGCTAATAGTAATAAGCCCACAAATACAGTCACATATAGACGTGTTCAAGGAGGAACTGGAGACAAAGCAAGTCAACAGAGAATATTAATTGATAGTGAAGGAAATGTATATATAAATAAGAAAAATGTAAATTTGAATGTTAGTGTGGATAACGGAGAGCATTCGCAGTATTATATAGAAAATAAACGACCTGGTGCTGATATTTATGAATTTGAAGTTCCTAAATGGTTAGATGATATGGTAAACGAGTATATCGTGCCGGAAAAGAATTATAGAACAAATCCTTTAAATCAGGGGAGATGTGCGCCAAAGCTAAATGATCCCACAACTCCTGGAAGATGCATAGAATTTCCTGCACCGTGGATTGAATGGATTGAGGAATATGCTACAAATGGAAGAATAATAGCAGGAGGGGGGTAGGTGAAAGATAAGAAATAGAATAAGGTAAGCTTAAAATTGTTGAAAAAAATAATTGGAGGATTGGTTTAATGAAAAAAACGATTTCGATAATGACAGAGGAGTTTGTAAATGAAAAAACAGGCGAAAGCGTAGAGGGTATAACTATAATGATTGATGGAGTTATAAAAGATTTATTTGATATTATTAAGCATGAAAAAAAAGAATACAGCGATAACGTAAGTATAGTTCAGGATGCTTTAATGAAAGGTTTAGAAGAAATAAAAAATACTATATAAGCTAAGGTAATTATCATAGAATTTGCGATTTGCAAAAATACATTGTTTCCATAACAATTAGTATAGTGGAAACAATGTATTTTTTATAGTAACATGAGAAAAAAACATGCTGATTGACTATGTTGTACACACTACGTCAGAGGCAAAACAAATTGCTGGAGAAACAGGTGTAACACATGAGGAGAAAAATACGTATTTAAAGAATCGCAGATATTATTTTGATGCTGTTACCAAAACAATGGTTAGAAGTATGTCGGTTTTAGATAGTGGAACAATAGATGGAATGGCTACGGATGAAAATGGGAAGGCTTTAATATTACTGATATCAGATCATCTTGATTGGAAAAATGAGTATGATCATTTACTAAGACTACAAGAAAAAATAAATTCTTATATTACATTCTGCGAGGAACATCAATGGAGAATTAACAGTAAAAGAGTTTGTTGATTGGTACAATGATATTGACAACTATAGACCAGAACTGCCTAGTAATAACCGTAGTCACAAATATGAATAAGGAAGAATCTAATGGATATATATTTAGTAGCAAAATTAAAGAAATATGATGATTTTATTTCCTGTTATAATGAAGGAGATGAGAAAAAAATGTACAAAGGTAAATCACTGCTATTTTATTCATTATCAAATAATGATGCAGAAAGCCGTTATTTAATAACAATTTTTTTGATCAATAAGGGTGCTGATGTTAATGTAGTAAATGAGTGTGGTGAAAATCTTTTGCATATATTGCTTTCAAGAGTGAATCACAATATAAATCAGACGGTGGAGTTGTGCAAAAAGTTGATAGATGGAGGTGTGGATATAAACCAAATAGACGAAAAAGGAAGAGTCCCACTACAGTATTTGATTAATTTAAAATTTACAGATGAGGAACTTGAACCTTTATATAAAATCTGGTTTGCACAAAAAAATATTCTGGTTAATTACAAGAATGCATGGGGAAAAACGCCATTGGAAATTGCTGCTCAAATGCCGTACAGAAAAAAATTAGTAGAAAGGTTAAAATTATATGAGTGATGTAGTAAGTTTTATTTCAGATGCTGGTGGAAGCGTTGTTTCAAAAAATATATTGATACGGAAGAGTATTTGAGTGATGCAGATAATATGAGCATCTGTGATTTTAATACAATTGCAAATATTGAACCGGCAATTCTCACAATATACAACTGTAAAGTTGGAACTGATTTAGAATTGGTGGATGAGAATGGAAAGAAATATTTCTTGGATAACAGTACAGGAAAGAAATTTAAAGTATAGGACATATTCTGGGCACTCGGTAAGAAGTAAATGAGTAGCGTAAGAAGCCGATGCAGATAGTAAATACATTGTTTACTTAACAACACTTGTTATGAAAACAATGTATTTTTTTACAATCAAATTAAGAAAAACTAAACGACTGTTGACAAAAATAATAAACGATGTAATACTATTGCTTGGCAATAATATAAAGGAGATGGTGTTGTGTCGCGGGAAGATGATGTTGGAGCTGCGGGCGTTGGAGAAGCTGCGAAAGATAGCAGAGATGAGCTTGAAGACATTTTAAAAGCGCTTGAAGCTGGTGATTCTGACAAGCATGGACCCAATGTGAAGATCATTATAGGTGTAATAGCTGGGATCGTATTGGCTTCAGTTGTGTTAATCAGCATAATGGTTAAAATAAGAATGCACAGGTTCGTGATGTGATAACGGATACTTTGTATGTTGTATCGCAGTATCTGCGAACAGGCTATGTGAATCATGAGCACTGGGTATTAGTGTTACCGAGAGAAGGCATGGTTATGGATCCAGATAGAACCTTGAAAAGTTATCATGTTGAAAATGGCGATAAACTGATACTCATGTAGATGAAGGATGTGTGATGTTAGTATCGTAAAGATACTTGACAAGTACAGGGGGGATGAAAATAATGGGGAATAGAGGCGTGCTTTTATATGTAGACTTGGGCAAGCTTGAAGATGAACCATACAGATTGTCAAAGATATATGATACACTTGGACAGTATAT
>NZ_QTXH01000022.1:0-261 GCF_003461545.1 Coprococcus sp. AF16-22 | reverse complement strand
ATATGATACACTTGGACAGTATATTGATGATATCAGACGTCAGAGAGATATAATATACATAAGCAAGATGGCGGAATCCCTGGATATATCATCCCTGGACAGATATCGTGCTCAACTGGTAGACGAATATGATCGGCTTGGAACTCTGAAGAAGATTCTGGATGAGGCATACGATCTGTATAAAGAATGTAATGAAAAATTCGAGGCATCTGGACAGACTCTGTGCAACCTATATGCTGAAACTCCATGGTATGAGACCAG
>NZ_QTXH01000021.1:0-3999 GCF_003461545.1 Coprococcus sp. AF16-22 | reverse complement strand
ATCTTTGACAATCTGTAAGGTTCATCTTCAAGCCTGCCAAGATCTACATACAAAAGAACTCCTCTATTGTCCATTAATCCCCTCATTCAGGTATTTGTCAACAAATTCAAACTCCTCCGGATCCTGAAATCCAACATTAGAAAGATAATTATCACATATTTCTTTTAATGTCTTGATTCAATACAATTCATATACTATGAACTTTTCATTTTTTCTGTAGCTTGACTACTCAACTGGAGTGTTTTTCACTCCGATTACTTATTTCTATCAAGTCTACGATGATAATCGATGGTGGACATCATGGTATCAGACTTTATAAAAGGGTACAACCTCATGAAAATTTTTGTAGGCATTGATATTGCCAAACTCAACCATTTCGCCGCTACAATTTCATCGGACGATGAAATACTCATTGAGCCGTTCAAATTCACAAACGACGCTGATAGCTTCCATGCATATGACTCATCTGGCAAATCTGCTCAAAGTGGACTCGCACGGACACTTTACCAAAGAGCAGGTCAAAGAATTAAGAGTTCTCGCACATAAGTCTGTCGGTGCAAACGACAGCGCTATATCTAAGTTAGCAACCACCAACTTCAAGCGCTTTTAAAATGTCTTCAAGCTCATCTCTGCTATCCTTCGCATCTTCTCCCACACTCGCAGCTCCAACATCATCTTCCTGCGACACAACACCATCTCCTTTATGGCATCATCAAACAATAGTATTGCATCGTCTATTTTTTTATCAGCATTCATTTAGTTTTTCTCTATTTGATTATAAAAATGCATTGTTTCCTACGCATTAATTGCTATGAGAACAATGCATTCTCTCACGAATACCCATTCTATATATGGCATTCGATTGTTATTCCGAGTTCATTTACTTGCCGCTGTACTTGTTCTAAAAAATCCATAGCCTTTTTTGTTGGTTCATACTTAAAATGGATTTCAAAAACAGCATATTCTATTAAATCTTCTTCATAAAATTCGTTATATTGATGTTCCTCGCAGAATGTAATATAAGAATTTATTTTTTCTTGTAGTCTTAGTAAATGATCATACTCATTTTTCCAATCAAGATGATCTGATATCAGTAATATTAAAGCCTTCCCATTTTCATCCGTAGCCATTCCATCTATTGTTCCACTATCTAAAACCGACATACTTCCTCCTTATATTTTTTTATTCACCTTTTAATTTATACTTAAATTTACCCTCCATTTTTTCAATAATATTTTCCGTTCTTTCTGTAGTGCCGATTTTTACATACGAACTACTTCCAGTCCACCACCGCTTGGCGAAACTTGAACTTGAGAAATATTTTTTCCTCCGCCTGAATTGTTTATCTTTATATCTGTGCTCCATTTCTTGACCTATCGAAAATTCTTAAAATAGACTATGTGAAAACAAAGAGCTTAAAAAACTAATCTACAATTAGCCGAATCGCAAATTACCAAATATCAATTCTAGATACTTCAAACTGAATACACATCCCATTTGACACATCTTTGGGGATTTTGTCTTCATCAATATGTAACGCAAACCCCTTTACCTCAACAATCCCCTTTTCCATATTCTTTAATTCACCTCTTAATTTATACTTAAATTCACCCTCCATTTTTTCAATAATATTTTCCGTTCTTTCACACAATATAATATTTTCTGTATCAAGGCATTCTAATGGTTCTACTAATACATCTCCTACATTATATGAACATGGGCACGAAAAACAAATTAAACAATCTGCATCACTTACAACTTTTAAAACCGCTTCTTCTTCACCTATATCTAACCAGTTAATTTCTTCAATATGCATATTTATACCTACCTTTCAATAGTTGGAATCACCTAACACATCTGCAATTTCTTGACCATATTTTCCATAATGCTCATCTAACAATGATTGATTTCTAAACAGTTTATCGTTGTTACTACCACTCTGGTATGCTAAACACATAGGAATCAAAGCAGTCTTTTTCTATCTATTGCTTTTCTTTTATTCCTATTTCACAATTATCCTGTTGAATGCATATTATAAAAAGAAACGTGACCAAGGTAAACATCACTTAACTGCCACAGGAGCTGTAGCAAGAAAGCTTACCACCGTAATTTATGCCGTGTTACGGGATAGTAAACCTTATGAACCTAAGAAGTTCTGTTAAATGTCTGGTAGTGAGACTAGGATTTAAGCCTGCCCGTGGGGAGGCTTAGTTGTAATGCAATCTTTTACAAAATCTTCATAAGATGAATATAATTGAAAGATTGCCATATTCTTTGATTCTAGTGCTCTTTCTGAACTCCAATAAATAATTGAAATTCCATTATTCTGATAATATAGACATAAATAATCATCATCTAAAATAGCAAACGGAATGACATCATAATCAAATAAATTTTCCTGTTCTTTATATACTTCTAACATTTCGTCCATCGGAATAACTACAAAGTTTTCCGTTACACCATCAATTAATATATCCAGTGTCCTTTGGGTTGCAATGATTGATTTTATTTCTTTAGGAATAATTCTATTCAGAGCTATTTCAATTGCATATTTCATTTCAATTACCTCCAACCAACGGAAATTGGCTCATTCTAATGGTCTTCTTACCTTGCGTATTTAATGGAATAAACACTCTGTGTGTACCAGTTGGTGTATCACTCGTACTAATATTAAAAGGGTACTCTTTCTTGTATATCATTACATTTTGATCTTTATTATAAATTACTTCATCCGGCTTCATAATAGTATCTTCACACAATTTTCCAACATTAACATCCTTTCCATATTGAGTTTTTTTAGGTGTAGATACAGTATCAGGATCATACATGTGTTTTCGTGAATGAATTGAAATGTAATCCGAAGCATCCAATCCCCCATTTTCTTTAAAAAACTCTGTATTTTCTATTGACTTCCCATAGCTGGTCTCACAAGTAATACTACTTTCAGACTCCACCCGTCCTTTGCTAGTAGACATAACCCTATTCTTTCCATCTGCTTTTGACGATGACTTTCCACCCTCAAAAACTGACCGCAAAACAAATGATGTTATTGCACACTCTGCCCAGGTCTTGGCTATATCTCCGCCTGTTATTGCTTTATCATATTTGTTTTCATGATATATGTATGTAGATGTACTTATTGTTACCCTCCAATTATTTTAGCGTATCTTACTCTAAGTCTGCCGGTGGGAGGCTTAGTTGTGATGCTCATTTTTAAATTTTCGAACTTTATCACACCACTCACCAATTAATTGACGAAGTTCTTTTGTATCAACTTCACACCAATTCCCCATAGCATCCTCTGCCAGATTATCATATACTTTAGTCGTTTTAGGACTTATTTCCGCACAACATACATTTCCATTTACTTCTTCATATTCACTTTTCCCTGACAGTACTTTATCAAAACCTGATTTAATCCATTTTTCAAAGGGCAATACATCGCATGACATAAAAGTTGTCAACAACTGATATTTCTCATCAAATATGATACTTATATCCTCAATACCATTTTTTAATTTATATTCTTCTATTCTATATTTCATTTCTATTCCTCCGGAAATGCTGAAATAATTTTACCACTTTGATCCAAAAACATATCTATTTTCATACCATTATTAGCTACTCCCTGATATGTATTTCTTGTACCAAGCTTTAATTCACAATTACTATATGCCTCATTAATTGCATCAACCACTTGTTGTGGGCTCAGATTCTTTGAATAAAATGTCGAAAATCCTCCATTTGCAGTCTTCGGTATGCCATTCACTTCAACTTGCGCTTTATATACTCCAAAGTTATTAACAGATGATTCCGTCCCTGGTATTACATTACCAGAGGTGCCTTCTATTCCTTCATAATGATATCCAACTGCTTTACCTCTTGCATTTACCTGACCTTCAAATATATGTTCAATAGCTGAGTCTGTAAAATTTTCTGTATTTTTTAATGAATTAAGTATTGACTTCCCATAGCTGGTCTCACAAGTAATACTACTTT
>NZ_QTXH01000020.1:0-7385 GCF_003461545.1 Coprococcus sp. AF16-22 | reverse complement strand
GTTACGGTCACGGGGTTCTCTGGCAAGCAGATAGCTGTTCCAGATACGGAACGCCACATACATTTTCAGAGGGTCATTGCTAAGATATTTTCCCCAGAGAAATTCGCTTGCCGCCTGTTCCAGCTCCGGCTGTTTCCATCGGTTGGAGTGGAGGGCTTGCCGCAGCGGAGAAAGCCCGTATAAGTTCCAGTCTCTGTCCGTGTCACGCTCAAAGTTTATCAAAAAAGTTCCCAGCGGGCGTGTCATATCACAAAGCACCTCTGCGTTTTGGCTCCCGTTCAGCCGGAAGCGGATCTGCTGTTCTTCCCCAATCAAAATCCGCTCTTTCATTTTCTTCCTGTCCAGCGTCAGGACAA
This sequence comes from Coprococcus sp. AF16-22, assembly GCF_003461545.1. NCBI lineage: Bacteria > Bacillati > Bacillota > Clostridia > Lachnospirales > Lachnospiraceae > Coprococcus > Coprococcus sp. AF16-22. Next base: position 7,029 of record NZ_QTXH01000020.1, on the reverse strand, counting down.
ACAAAATCCTCTCAAAACATGGCTCATGCCGTATAAACTGATTCTCCATCCCTATCCCCTGCCTTTGTCTATGGTAATTATATAATTTAGTTATATCCGTTACACTCATGGTATCGCAGAAGCATTGTTTTGTCAAGGATAGTCCGCTATGATGATTGCAGTTGGTAATTTCGTGCCACACAGTACCTTGACAAGTGAATGACCGTCCAAAAGGGATATGACCGGCAGGAGAAGTGACGCATCCGGCGCACCAATGCAGGGAAACACCGCAGGAATGGGGCAGGAAAACGGCTTTGGGGGAGAACGGCAACAGGAAGCATTTTAACCTATTTGATTTATGGGAGGAACAGAATGAACGATAAAAAGAGATTGAACAGCTATGAGGATTTACCGCTGGTTCTGGATGTAGCGGACATTCAGCGGATTATGGGAATTTCAAGAGCGAGCGCCTATGAGCTAGTACACACACCCGGCTTTCCGGCGTTCCGCAGGGGTAGGCTTATCAAGGTCAGCAAAATTGCTTTCTTTGAATGGATGGCAAAAGGCTCCGAAACCGTACCGAGAAGCGACAAATAAGCGTGAGGTATCATTCCCTGACTGCAATACTGCCGCACTTTCCAAAGGAGCATACAGAGGGAAAAAAACTTAAAAATGATACCGAAACGCTACACCAAAACAGCCTATCTGTGTACATCAGGTAGAAATGGAGAAAGGAGCCGGTTATGGCAAGAATGAGCAACAAGCGGCGGCTGGAATGGTCTTTCTTCTTAAATGACCGCAGCCGTATCACTTACAACGAACTGTGCCGGAAATGCCAGCACGAATGTAAACAGAGCTTCCGGGCGGTTGTGGTTGACTGCCCGAAGTATCTTTCCAAGCGTTCCAAGAAAAAGGACAAAACTGCCGGAAACGGCAAAATCCCTTAGGAACTAAGGGCGCACTTCTATACATAGTCTAAAGACCATGTATCGTGCGTCCTGCGGAGCTTACCTCTGCCGCTGATAAAATCAGCAATCCGAGGTCTGCGTTCGCTTTGCTCCGACAAGGTGGCTACACCCCCTTGCGCCGCTAAAGCGGCTATCCCCTGTGTACCCGCCGCAAAGAGAAATCCGCTCTGCGGTTTTCCCTTTTCATCGGGTTTTATAGAAGCACTGACACACGGACTGTCTGCGGATGGTCTTTCTTTATCTTATCAGCAAAGGATGTGAGAACATGGAAAAATCTTTGGAACAGTTGAAGCAGGAATATGAAAAAACCACTGTCCTGCTGGAACGGGAAAAACGGAAAATGCAGCGTTTGAAAAACCGGCAGGCGTATCTGGAAAGCGGTTCCCGGAAACAGAGGACGCACCGGCTAATTACCCGTGGGGCAGCCGTTGAGAGCATTGCGCCACAGACAAAGGAGCTATCCGAAGCGGAATTTTATTCCCTCATGGAAAACATTTTGAATCTGCCGCAGGCGGAGCATTTCATCCGGTCTGCCACTGAGAACCACGCCCGTATTTCCGGGCAGGAGAAAGGCGGTGACTAAGGATAGCACTTTATCATTTTTCAATCGCACAGATAAAGCGTAGCGCCGGTCAGAGCGCCATTGCAAGCGCAGCCTACCGATCCGGGGAGCGTCTTTACAGCAGCTACTATGGAGAAGTCAGCGATTACACCAAAAAGGGCGGCGTGATTGCTTCGGAAATCATGCTGCCGCCCCATGCGCCGGAAATATATCTTGACCGGGCGACCCTCTGGAATGCTGTGGAGAGCTGCGAGAAACATCCAAAAGCACAGCTTGCCTATTCCTTTGATATTGCCATGCAGAATGAATTGACGCTGGAAGAAAACATGGAGCTGGCAAGGAAGTTCGTGCAGGAGCAGTTTGTGGCAAAAGGCATGATTGCCGATCTTGCTTTTCACAACCCGGAGAAAGAGGACGGCGGCATCCCTAACCCGCATTTCCATGTGATGACAACCATGCGCCCTTTGAACCCGGATGGCACATGGGGACAAAAACAGCGGCGGGAATATCTTCTTGATGAAGATGGAAACCGAATCCGGGATAAAAACGGCGATTATATGTTTAACGCTGTCCATACAACAGACTGGCATGAGCCGGAAACGCTGGAACACTGGCGGGAGCAGTGGGCGGCTGCCGTTAATACAAAATTTGAGGAAAAAGGGCTGGATGTGCGTATCGACCACCGTTCCTATGTGCGGCAGGGGCTTGACCTGATACCTACTGTCCACGAGGGAGCTAATGTCCGGCAGATGGAAGCAAAGGGCATCCGCACCGAGAAAGGGGAACTGAACCGCTGGATTAAAGCCACCAACCGGCTTATACAGGATGTGAGGAAGAAGATCAAAGCCCTGTTTGTCTGGATGGCAGAGGTAAAAGAAGAACTTTCCAAACCCCAGACACCGAGCCTTGCCGACCTGCTGATCGCTTATTACAACCAGCGCAACGCAGGGGCATGGAGCAATAAAGCCAGAACCGGAAACTTAAAGCAGTTTGCCGAAGCCGTCAATTATCTGACGGAAAACAAGCTGCTCACATTAGAGGATTTGCAGGAGCGTCTTTCCTCTGTCAGTGAAGAATTTGAAGCATTAAGCGGCTCCATGAAAAAGAAATCTGCCCGGATAAAGGAATTGCAGGAATTGATACGGGAGGGCGAGAATTACCAGCGGCTAAAACCTATTCATACGGAATTGAACAATATCAAGTTTAAGAAACAGAGGGAGAAATTTGAAACATCCCACGATGCGGAGTTACGGCTGTTTTATGCCGCCCGCCGTATTCTGAAAGAAAAACTGGACGGAAAACCCATTGCCCTGAAAGCATGGAAACAGGAATACGCACAGTTAAAAACAGAGTATGCCGAACTGTCTCCGCAGCACAAGCCGCTCCGGGAGGAAGTCATACGGCTGCGGCAGGTGCAGAACGCCGTAGATACCGCACTGCGCCGGAGGGAGCAGCCACAGGAAGTACAGAGAAAGAAACACGAGATGGAATTATGATATAATCGGCAGCTTTACCGCTGCCGGCATTTTTATGGAGGGAGCATTTGAATGTATTTGAAGCGGTGAAACAGTCTGTTACCACCCGGCAGGCTGCTTCATTCTATGGAATCCGGGTGGGGAGAAACGGCATGGTCTGCTGTCCATTCCACAATGACCGCACGCCCAGCATGAAAGTGGACAGCCGCTTTTACTGCTTCGGCTGCGGGGCTTCCGGGGATGTGATCGACTTTTCCGCTTTGCTGCATGGATTGGGGAAACGGGAAGCTGCGGTCAGGCTTGCGGAGGACTTCGGCGTTTCCTATGAGAAATCCGGCAATGCGCCGCCAGATAGGAAGCGTCACAACAGGTCACAGCCCCGACAAAAATCAGCGGAGCAGAGATTTCAGGAAACGGAACGGTATTGTTTCCGGGTGCTATGCGATTATCTGCGCCTGTTGGAGCATTGGAAAACAGCATACGCCCCACAGCCGCAGGATGCCATCTGGCATCCTCTTTTTGTGGAAGCGTTGCAGAGGATAAGCTACACAGAATACCTTTTGGATATTTTGTTATACGGAGAAATAGAAGAAAAAGCGGCGTTGATCGCCGCACAGGGAAAGGAGGTGCTGCGGCTTGAACAGCGAATTTCAGAGATTGCCGCTGGAAACGCAGGAAGCGGTCAAAAAGACGATGGACACAATGGAACCGGCGCAGACACCAGCAGAAATCCGGGAGACATTAGAGGGGACGCAGAAAGGCGGCGTGAAGAACAGCATCCGAAACTGCCTGACGGTGTTCCAGCGTGACCCGCTGTTTCGTGGGGCGCTGCGCCTGAACCTTTTGACGGAGCAGATTGACATTGTGAAGCCGCTGGGCTGGGAGCGCACCAGTACCACGCTGACCGACATGGACATGAACTACCTGCTTTTGTATCTGGAAGAAAATTACGGGCTTACCAGCGAGAAAAAGGTGCAGAGCGCCATCAAGATTGTTGCCAATGAAAACCGCTACCATCCGGTCAGGGATTACCTGAACAGCCTGCAATGGGACGGCACAGAGCGCATCCGTTACGCCCTGCATCACTTTCTGGGAGCCGATACGGACGAATACACCTATGAAGCCTTGAAACTGTTCCTGATAGGAGCCATCCGGCGGGTATTCAGACCGGGGAGCAAGTTTGAGGTCATGCTCTGTCTGGTTGGTGGTCAGGGAGCCGGGAAATCTACCTTTTTCCGGCTGCTGGCAGGTAGGGACGAATGGTTTTCAGACGATTTGAAGAAGCTGGACGATGAAAATGTGTACCGCAAGCTGCAAGGGCATTGGATTATCGAGATGTCGGAGATGATTGCCACAGCCAACGCCAAGAGTATTGAGGAAATCAAGTCATTCTTAAGCCGCCAGAAAGAAACCTACAAAGTGCCGTATGAGACACACCCGGCAGACCGGCTGCGGCAATGTGTATTCGGAGGGACGACCAACCGGCAGGACTTTTTACCCCGTGACCGCACCGGCAACCGGCGCTTTCTCCCCGTGACGGTGTACCCGGAACGGGCGGAGGTTCACATACTGGACGATGAAGCGGCGGCGAGGGCGTATATCGAACAGATGTGGGCGGAAGCCATGACGATTTATCGCAGTGGGAAGTATAAGCTGTCATTCAGCATAGAAATGAACCGATACCTGAACGCCCATCAGCAGGACTTCATGCAGGAGGACACACAGGCTGGCATGATCTACGCCTATTTGGAGGACTACACCGGTGACAGGGTATGCTCCAAGCAGCTTTATGAGGAAGCGCTGGGGAACTTAAATTCCCCGGCAGACTGGGAGACACGGGCAATCTGCGAGATTATGAATACCGGCATTGCGGGCGGCATTATACAGGGCTGGGCAGCCTACAAAAGCCCGAAGCGGTATAAGAAATACGGTTCTCAAAAAGGCTGGGAGCGTGTCAACCAAGACCCGCCGGAGGGGGACGGTTTTCAGGAAATCACGGAAGAAGAAGCCCGGCAAATGGAACTACCATTCTGAAAAGCCACCGGTTAACAGTTTGGTTGACGCTTCGGTTGACAGCCGGTTGACGGGGAAAAGCCTGATATTTGGGGCATTTCTCTCCTTTGTCAACCATGTCAACCAAGAAATCAAAGAAAAAGTAAAAAGTAATAATAGAGCGCCTGTGGATTGTTTTCAAAGTCTTTTCTGCCGGTTGACACGGTTTGGTTGACATGAAGACAGTCTGCGGCTGTAAACCTGCCTGACATTCCCTTGTCGGGCATATTTCATTTATGGAGGTAACTGCCTATGGCAAAAAGCAAAAACGAGAGCAATAACAAAAACAGCGGCACCCTGCTTACCGAAAAAGACGGCACCCAGTATTTTGTCATGGGGAAAGTCCGTATCAAGGTATCGGAGCATTTCGCACAGGATGGGAAGCCGCTTGACAGTCTGCTGGAAGATGTGATCCAGCACGCTGCCGCCGCTTCCTGAAAAAATACGGAATAACGACTGTCAATCAGCCCACGCTTATGATATACTTGTACCAGCGAGTATTGTATAAGCGTGGGTTGTTTCTTTTAGAAGGAGGATTTTTAACCGTGAAACAACCATACAATACAACGATTTATAACACTGCACTATATTTGAGATTGAGCCGTGACGATGAATTACAGGGGGAAAGCGGCAGTATCCAGACCCAGCGCATGATGCTTAGGCAGTATGCCGCAGAGCATGGGCTGACCGTTGTAGACGAGTACATTGACGACGGATGGAGCGGGACAAATTTCGAGCGTCCAAGCTTCCAAAGGATGATTGATGACATCGAGGACGGGAAAATCAACTGCGTTGTCACAAAGGACTTATCCCGTCTGGGAAGAAACTATATCCTGACCGGTCAGTACACGGAAATCTATTTCCCCAGCAAGGGAGTACGCTACATTGCCATCAATGATAATGTGGACACCATCAACGGAGAAAGCGAGCTTGCCCCGTTCTTAAACATCCTGAATGAAATGCACGCCCGACAGACCAGCAAAAAGGTCAAGGCTGCCATGCACACAAGATTTGCCAATGGCGCACACTATGGAGCCTATGCACCGCTGGGCTATGTAAAAGACCCGGACAAAAAAGGTCATCTTCTGATCGACCCGGAAACACGCTGGATTGTAGAGAAGATTTTTGATCTTGCCGTACACGGGAGGGGAGCCGCCAGCATTACACGGATTCTGGTGGAGGAGAAAGTACCTACCCCCGGCTGGCTGAACTATGAAAGATACGGGACTTTCGCCAATATCTACGCCGGTGCGCCTCCAGAAAAAGCCTATGCGTGGACGATTGCACAGGTCAAGAGCATTTTGAAAGAGGAAACCTACATCGGTCACAGCGTTCACAACAAGCAAAGCAACATTTCATTCAAGAACAAGAAAAAGGTGCGGAAGCCGCAGGAAGAATGGTATCGTGTGGAAAATACCCACGAAGCCATCATTTCCGAAGAAGTGTTCCAAAAAGTTCAGGAGCTGATTGCAAGCAGACGCAGACGACAGAAGAATGGCACAACGCAGATATTTTCCGGGCTGGTAAAATGTGCGGACTGCGGATGGTCATTGGCTTATGGTGTAAACAGCCAGAACAAAAATCCCTATGCACACTACCATTGCAGTAAGTACGGACAGGGATTACGCCAGTGTTCCATGCACTATATCCGCTATGATGTACTGTATGCCTATGTGCTTGTAAGACTGCAATACTGGTCTATGCTGGCACAGAAAGACGAGGACAAGCTGCTGAAACGGCTGCTCAATGCCAGCGACAGAGAAAGAAACTCTGCGAAGAAAAAGCAGGCTGCGGAGCTGAAAAAGGCGGAAAAGCGTAAAGCCGAGGTTGACGGGCTGTTTGCTAAAATGTATGAGGACTGGTCTGCCGGACGCATAACCGAGTATAACTTCAATATGCTGTCCGAGAAGTACCAGAACGAGCAAAAGGAGCTTGAAACAAAAATAAGACAGCTTCACGAAACGATGGAAGCCGCCGTACAGACCGCAGCGGA